>CAYMRD010000019.1:0-47107 GCA_964392775.1 uncultured Bifidobacteriaceae bacterium | reverse complement strand
CCTCCTGGAATCATGACTTTCTCTTATCTCTTATAATTTAATGCGTGTTGCCCTGCAGGAATGTAGTTTACGCTTTGTGCTGTCCTAAATTTTGTTAGTTTTGCAACACTTTTTATAAAAATGGCGAAAACTAAATTTACAAAAGAAACCTACCTCGGATGGTATGAGTCGATGTTGCTCATGCGCAGGTTCGAGGAAAAGTGCGCGCAGTTGTACGGACAGCAGAAAATAAAGGGATTTTGTCACCTCTATATCGGACAAGAAGCGGTAGTTGCCGGAGCCATGAGTGCTTTGAACAAAGACGACCGCCATATTACAGCTTACCGCGACCACGCACATGCTTTGGCTTGTGGTATCCCGGCCCGCGAAGTGATGGCGGAGTTGTATGGTAAAGTTACAGGTTGCTCTAAAGGTAAAGGCGGCTCGATGCACATGTTTTCAAAGGAGCATAACTTCTTTGGCGGACATGGTATTGTGGGTGGACAAATTCCGTTGGGTGCAGGTATTGCTTTTGCCGATGCTTACCGTGGCGGTAAACAAGTAACATTGGCCTATATGGGCGATGGAGCTGTTCGTCAGGGTGCAGTGCACGAAGCCTTTAATATGGCTATGTTGTGGAAGACTCCCGTGATTTTCATTTGCGAAAACAATGGTTACGCAATGGGAACATCGGTTGAACGTACCACCAATATGATGGATATTTACAAGCTTGGATTGGCTTACGATATGCCGTGTGCTGCTGTTGATGGCATGCAATGTGAAACCGTTCACGAAGCCATTGCCGAAGCTGCTGATCGCGCCCGCAGAGGTGATGGTCCTACTTTCCTCGAAATTCGTACCTACCGCTACCGCGGTCACTCCATGAGTGATCCTGCTAAGTACCGTACCAAAGAAGAGGTTGAAGAGTACAAACAAAAAGATCCGATGGAAGGCGTGAAGGCAAGCATCCTCAAAAATAAATACGCTACCTCAACATGGTTTGATGAGATGGAAGCCAAAATCGAAGCCATCGTTTTGGATAGTGTAGAGTTTGCCGAAAACTCGCCTTACCCTGAAGGAAGCGCGATTTATGAAGACGTATACTCAGAACCGAACTATCCATTTATCACTGAATAATTTTTATCCCGAAACATAAACTACAATGAGCAATAACAATTTAGATCTCGACAAAGGATTACTGGAAACTACACATAAGGTAGAAGACTTTTATGCACGCCACAAAAAGAATATCAACACCGCACTGATTGCATTGGTGGTGATTGTGAGCGGTTATTTCGTATACCATAAATTTTATTTGACACCTCGCGAAGCCGAGGCGCAAAAGGAAATTTTCATAGCGCAAAATTATTTTGATGTGGACTCATTTAGTTTGGCGTTGAATGGAAATGAATCGTTCAAAGGATTTTTGGCTATTGCCGATGAGTACAGCGGAACCAAAGCAGGAAACCTGGCGCATTATTATGCAGGTATCTGCCATCTGCGCAGCGGACAATTTCAGGAAGCCATTGATCAGTTGGAAGACTTTTCAACCTCTAACGAGTTGGTAGCTCCATTGGCCGAAGGTGCCATTGGTGATGCGTATGTTGAGTTAGCTGACCTTGACAATGGTGTAAAACACTATATGAAAGCAGCTAAAATGAGCTCAAACAAACTGACTTCTCCTATCTTCTTCAAAAAAGCAGGATTGGTATTCGAAGAGCAAAAAAATTACAGCGAAGCGGTTGATGTATACACTACCATCAAAAACGACTATGCTGATGCTCAGGAAGCACAGGATATTGACAAGTATATTGCCCGTGCTACGGCATTAAAAGAAGGCAAATAATTCATTAAAATACCTGAAAACCGCGGCTTAACCCCGCGGTTTTTTTGTTTCAGTTTATTCAAAACATTATAAGTTTTACAATCTCGAATTTCGATATTTGAATTTCGAATTTAATCTCCCGTTATGGCAACACAGTTAAAGAACCTTTCGCAAACCAGTCTGCAATCGGATAAGGCATTTAAAAAGTACCGTATTGGCATTGTGGTGGCCGACTGGAATCCGGATATTACCCATGCGCTCATGAATGGTGCTATGGACTTTTTAAAAGAGCAGGGCGTCAAAGACAAACATATTGAAGTGAAGTTTGTACCGGGCTCGTTTGAGCTTCCGCTGGCTGCCAACTGGATGGCCCAACGCAAGGATATAGATGCTGTGATCACACTTGGATGTGTGATTCAGGGCGAAACCCGCCATTTTGATTTTATCTGCGATGCCTGCGCTCATGGGGTGATGCAGGTGGGCCTCGATACGGGCAAGCCGGCTATCTTCGGTGTACTTACCACACAAGATCAGCAACAGGCTTTGGAACGTGCAGGTGGCAAACATGGCAATAAAGGGGTGGAAGCAGCCGAAACGGCTTTGAAAATGCTCTTGCTGAAAGAAAATGTATAAATAGATTCTGTCTTAAATCGTAATACTGACTTCTGTAATTAAACATGAAACGAATCGTTCTATTTGCTTCAGGCAGTGGCACCAATGCCGATAATATTTGCCAGTATTTTGCTAAAAGCACCGATGTAAAAGTGGTTGGTTTGTTTTGCAACAATACCGGGGCCGGTGTGATTCCTAAAATGGAAAAGTGGAACGTGCCTGTGGAGCTTATCACACGCAAACAGTTGAATGATGCCGATACATTTTTGCCCATTATCCAACAATACCAACCCGATATCATCGTATTGGCCGGATTCCTCTTATTGGTACCGGCTTATCTGGTGAAACAATACGAAAACAAAATTATAAATATCCATCCGGCTCTATTGCCAAACTATGGTGGCAAAGGCATGTACGGACACCATGTGCACGAGGCTGTGTTGGCCAATAAAGAAACCACTCACGGCATCACCATTCACCTTGTCAACGAACATTTTGACGAAGGTACACACCTGTTTCAGCAATCGTTTGCCGTAACACCACTCGATGATATGGAAAGCATCGCTACGAAAATTTCGTTACTCGAGATGACGCATTTCCCGAAGGTGATTGAAGAATACCTGAAGGCTTAACCGCAGCGAAGCGGAAACCGCACAGCTTTCTGCTAAGCAGATAAAGGTGGCTGAGCGAAGCCGAAGCCAACCGCAAAGAGCGCGAAGAAATACACGCAAAGGTCGAAAAGAAGGAATGGTGCCTGAGCGCCCGATAGGGCTGGTCGAAGGCTAACCCTCTTTAATTTTTTTCTCGATGAGTGATGTAGAAAACCCCGGAATAAAGTCGATGGTTTGCACACGCCCGCCTTTGGCCGTTACCACATCAAAACCTACAATATCTTCGGCTTTATAGTCGCTGCCTTTTACCAATACATCGGGTTGTACCAGTTTGATGAGTTCGTAAGGTGTTTGGTCGCCAAACACAATTACAGCATCCACAAATTCAAACGAGGCCAAAATAAGCATGCGTGAATATTCATCCTGAATAGGGCGGTGCGGCCCTTTGAGTTTACTCACCGAAGCATCGCTGTTAACGCCCATCACCAAACGGTCGCCCAGGTCGCGGGCCTTAGCTAAATAATCCACATGACCGCGGTGCACCAAATCAAACACACCATTGGTGAATACAATTTTTTCGCCTCCTTCATTCCATTTGGCAATCTTGTTTAAGAGTTGTTCGGTGGAGGTGCAAATTTTGTTCTGGATAAATTCAGTATGGGTCATGGTGTGCGAATATCGAAAATATAATTCGTAATGTGTAGAGACGCATAATTATGCGTCTCACTCACGAAATAACGTAATGTAAAAGAAAAGGAAACCGCAGAGGAAGAAGGAGGATTTTTCAACCACAGAGAAAGAAAGGCACAGAGGTTTCTGCTGTGCAGAAAGAAGAAGGATGAACGGTGAAGGAGAGACGGTAAGGAATACAGACCATCGAATAATAATCAAATTGAACCGCGAGTAAAGACGCATCATTATGCGTCTCCACGGCAGTAATTATAAGCCTTTACGTTTATGTTGAGCAAGTACCAATAAAGAGCAAACCGCTCCAATGGCCAATAATAAAATCATTTGCACGCCATGTACAATGGTAGCATACGCAATACCATCAGCTTCGGCAACGCCAAACAATAAGAGCGATTGCATCACGGCAAAATGGTAAGTACCCGCACCTGCGCCCGGTGCCGGAATAATCATGCCGATGGAGCCAATCACAAATACGGTGAGGCAATCCATAAAACTAAGCGATGCAGTTGCTTCCATGGCAAACAGGCAGAAATACATCATCAGCACATAACACAACCAAATGGCGATGGATAAGGCTATAAATACAATTGGTTTTTTGACTTTGCGAATGCTGAGCAATCCTTCTGCAAAACCCATTAACAAGGTCCAAATTTTCACGAAAAGAGGATGGCTCGCCAATTTTTTGCGAAGCGTATAGATACCGATTGCCCCTGCTGCCAATATAATGAGGGCAATCAGTTTAATATTAGGGCCCGAAGCAGTTGCAGGTGCGCCCGATTGCAGAGCGTTTGAAATAAATGAAGTTAGTAAATCAAATTGAAACAGGAACACCACCACCAGCATGAGCAGTAAAATCACCATATCAAAAATACGTTCGGTAACTACGGTTCCCAGCGATTTGTTCACCGGAATATCATCGGTTTTGGTGAGGGCCGCACAACGCGAAACTTCACCGGCACGCGGAATGATATAGTTCATCATATACCCGATCATCACCGCATAAAAACTATTGCGAACCTTTACATTGTAATCCAGTACCTCGTACAACATCGTTGCGCGGTAAGCCCGGATATAATGGCTGAACACAGAAACGGTCATGCCCGCAGCAATCCACCAGTAATTGGTATGCTCAAACTTAAGGAGCAAATCGTTCCAATCGGTACCCTTAAACACAAAATAGAGGAAAAATGCCCCTGTCAGGCCAATGATACCATACTGTAGAGCCGATTTCAGCTGTTGGCTCAAGAGAGGAGTTTGTTGTTTGAATCAGGATAGATAGCGAGGGGCTGATGTTTTTTAGCCTCTTCAAAATCCATTGAACAATAAGAGATGATGATCAGGTGGTCGCCAACAAAACCTTTGCGAGCAGCAGGTCCGTTGAGGCAAATCACACCCGAGTTGCGCTCGCCTTTAATGATATAGGTTTCAAGACGTTCTCCGTTGTTTACATTCACAACCTGAACTTTCTCGTTCTCAATCATATTGGCGGCATCCATCAGGGCCTCGTCAATGGTAATACTTCCCACGTAATGAAGCTCGGTTTGAGTGAGCTTGGCGCGGTGGATTTTGGATTTTAAAACTTCTATATTCATAAAAAGCGCAGCAAATGTAGGGTAAAAATCGGTATTCACCTTATGTAGCAGTTAAATCGCGTAAAACGCTGATATTGCGGGCATGAATTGGATGCTTTCGCTGAATGTAGAGCCACTTGAACCTAAGGTAAACTATAACTCTTCACTGTTGTTGCTGGGCTCCTGTTTTTCGGAAAACATAGGCCGTAAACTGGATGAGGCTAAGTTTAATGTAATCTACAATCCCACAGGCATTGTGTTTGACCCGATGAGTGTGGCCAGACATCTCACCGATATCGCCACCGGCAAACAATACACCCAAGCCGATCTGTTTGAGTACAATGAGTTGCGGCACAGTTGGAATCACCATTCGGAGTTTTCATCACCCAACGCTGAGTTGACCCTTGCATCTATCAATCAGGCTATAACAGATACACGAATTGTATTGCAGCAAGCCAGTCATGTATTTATTACATTGGGCACAGCCAGTCATTATAAGCTTGCTGAAACCGGACAACCGGTGACCAATAACCATAAAGCTCCGGGACATTGGTTTACCAAACACCTCTTATCCATTGATGAGATGACAACAGCCTTGCAAGCGGCCATACTGTTATTAAAACAAAGCTTCCCTCAGTTGCAAGTTGTGGTTACCGTAAGTCCCGTGAAACATATACGTGATGGCGTAGTGGAAAATAGCTTAAGCAAAGCAAGGTTATTGGAGGTAGCGCACAATCTTGAAGGAGTAACATATTTCCCATCTTACGAACTCGTAACGGATGTGCTGCGCGATTACCGCTTTTACGCACCCGATATGGCCCATCCCAACGAGCAGGCCATACAATTTGTGTTCGACCATTTTTGTGAGGCTTGTATGACACCCGAAACGCGCTTTTTGATGAGTGAAGTGAAACAAGTAGTATTAGCCCGCAACCATAAAATATTGCATCCGGGTACCAAGGCTCACCAACAATTTAAAGCAGCCATGCTGGCTAAAACCCAAATACTCCAAACAAATTTACCAATGTTGAATTGGGAAGAAGAGTTGGGGTATTTTGGAGCATAAGAAAATGCTTTTACCGCAGAGGAGCGCGGAGAGTTTAAGAAAGACTCACGCAGAGCCGCAGAGGCGCTGTGAGGAGAGCTCGCGGAGAATACACAGAGAAGAAGATGTTCCCGCAGACAGCGCGGATGAATACGCAGATTAACTCGCTGAAACTATCTTTCTATCTGTTGGTCTAAAATACCATGAGAGTAAAGTCAAGATTAGCAATATGCTGGGGCCATAGAGTTCCATAATCTCATCTCCGTTGGCTAGGTGAGAATATAATGCTCCAGTCATGAGAAAGAAAAAACCTGAGTAGGCCCATTCTTTCAGTAATGGAAACTTTGGGATGAGTATCGTTACAACGCCTAAAATTTTCAATACACCAATTAAAGGGAGTATGTATACCGGGTAACCCAAGAGCATCATACTGTCAACACCTCCCGCGCCTTCTTTCATTTTAATAAACTGCCCTACTCCGGTTACGGTCATTCCCAATGAGAGCCATACAGTGGCAATCCAATAAATGATTTTGTTTCTATTTGTCATGATGTGTTATTTTAAGTTGATTGCGATTTCTTGTAGTCTGTTGTGTGCCATATTCAATCCATGCGCAAATGGCAACTGCAACATTTGGTCTCTGAGTGAAACCGTTTCAAAAATGCTGTGAATGCTTAATTTACTTGTGTTGTCCGTCAATTTGTGAAATTCTAAAATTTCAAGCTGAACACCAAACTGCGAATTATCCATTTCAAACGTACGAGTGATTTTTTGGTTTGGGATGCATTTGTGTATCACGCCATTGGCGCTAAATACAACGTTTCCATCACGTGATGTTTCGAACTGATAACTGCCGTGTTTTTTAGCGTCAAGTTTAATCACTTTCGTTCCCATCCATTGCTCAAAAATATCCGAATCTACATACGCTTTAAAAAGCAGTTCTACGGGCAGATCAAATTCTCTTGTTATCACCAGTTTCTGTGTGCCCTCTTCGGCAGTAATATTTGTTTTAAGTTCCATGTCGTTTATTTTTTTGATTTGTGGGTTTTCATAATGGCTTCAAGTTTATTGAACCGGTCATCCCATAGTTGGCGGAAAGGCTCAATAAAGGATGCTACCTCTTTCATTTTTTGAGGATTGAAGTGATAGTATATTTCTCTGCCATTTTGCTCCGGTTTAAGCAGTTCACATTCAGTAAGTATTTGCAGATGTTTAGAAACTGTTGGTCGCGCTGTATCAAAGTTTGAAGCAATGGCACCTGCGGTCATCGACTGCGAGGCAACCAATACCAGTATTGCTCTTCTTGTTGGGTCTGCTATTGCCTGGAAAACGTCTCTTCGTAAATTCATTGTGTAGCTATTTGACTGCAAATATATATGTAGTTATTTGACTACTCAAAATTATTTTTAGAAAACTGTTAGAAAGAGGGTTGTGGAACGCTTTTGATGTTTTCTGAAATGTTCTACATTTACATCAGCCTATTTCTTATTCCTATGAAACAAATTATTGCAGTGCTGCTCATCGCATGTGCGCGGTTTTCGTTTGCGCAAGTTTCCGAAACTTTTCAATCCGAACAGTTAACACCTACATGGTATGGTTGCGATTCGGTATTTATAGTTAATGCCACGCGTCAGTTGCAACTCAATGCCACAGCGGCAGGTGAGGCATATCTGTGCACCACTTCTCAAACAACCCATGGCGAGTGGGAATTTTGGTGCCGCTTTCAGTTTAGTCCCAGTACATCAAATTTAATGCGCGTGTATGTGATGAGTGATACATCTGCATTGAATGGTGCCGTACATGGTTATTATGTTCAGTTGGGTGGTGTTACCGGAAACAATGATTCGATTGTGTTGGTCAGGCAGGATGGATTGGCGCGAACGGTTATTTTGGGTGGCCGTAAGGCAACGGTTGCCAAAAGCGATAATATTGCTCGGGTAAAATTGTTGCGCGATGAACAAGGCAACTGGCAGTTGTTCTCGGATACAACCGGTAACCGTCAGTATGTGTTGGAAGGAACCTGTAACGATGCAAGGTATCAACAATCAAATTGTATGGGTGTGTACGCTAAGTATACGGTGGGCAATATCAAAAAAATGTTTTGGGATGATGTGTATGCCGGAAATATTCGTGTGGATACGGTAGGTCCGCATATCGTTTCGGTGGAAGCAATCGCATCTACCCGATTAAGGGTTGTGTTTGATGAGCCGCTTGATGAAACTTCAGCCTTGAATGCTGACGACTATGAATTGAACAATGGAATCGGATTATGTGTGTCGGCTCAATGGGGAGCGAATGGCCAAACCGTATTGCTTGATTTTAATAAGCCATTTGCCAATCAAACCTATCAACTTACGGCTCGTAATAAGAGTGACGAAATTGGAAACAATATATCCGAACAACAGTTTTCGTTTTCATATTATTATCCGCTTGTGGATGATATCATCATCAGTGAATGGATGCCTGACCCTTCGCCTGTAATCGGTTTGCCCGAAAAGGAGTTTGTTGAATTGTATAACCGAAGCAATATGGATGTATCACTGAAAGGATGGAAGCTGAGTGATGGTACCACTACTGTTTTATTGCCCAACGACACTCTTCATACACAATCCTTTGCTATTGTTTGTGCTATGGCAGATACGGCAGTATTTAATCCATTCGGGAGAACAATAGGTGTAAGCACTTTGCCTTCACTTAACAATGCAGGTGATCACATCACTCTTTCATATTTGGATGGAACGGTTGTTCATAACTGTACCTATGATTTGAGCTGGTATGGAGATGCCACAAAATCAAATGGAGGATATTCCATCGAACTCAATTCACCCAATCAGCTCTGCAAAGGAAAATACAATGCAGGAGCGAGTGATGATGAATCGGGTGGTACACCGGGCAGGGCCAATTCGCGCTGGACACTGGAAACCGACACAACCGCACCTGAGGTGAGTTGGTTTGCACTTCTGCAATCCAATCATGTGCGAATGATATTTAACGAACCCATGGATTCGCTATCACTGTCGCATACACAAGTATTGTTGAATAATGAAAGAGTATCCTGCTCCCAAACATGGAATCATGATACATTGGATATCCTGCTTCAAGCGGGCTTACATAAAGATTCGGTATATGTTCTGTTGTTGAAAGATGCGAAAGATTGCACCGGGAATGAACTTTGGAAAACGATTCGTTTGCAGTATGTAGTGCCTGATGCTCCTCAGTTGTTTGATGTATTGATTAACGAGGTGATGAGTGACCCCGATCCTGTTATGGGTTTGCCCAATGCCGAGTATGTTGAACTGTACAACCGCTCCAAACGTTTGATATCACTGAATGGGTGGACATTGAGCGATGGCACGTCAACAGCGGTTTTAAAAAATGTATTGTTGTACCCTGATAGTTTTATCGTCATTACCGGAGCAAGCAAACAGTCTTTGTTTAATGGGATGAACAATATAATGGGTGTTGTCAATTTTCCATCGTTGGGTAATGAAACGGATACGTTGTTTTTGCGTTCACCTGATGGATCGGTTGTGCATTGGTTGATGTATCAATCAACTTGGCACAAAGAAATTTTGAAGCGCAACGGAGGCTGGAGTCTTGAACTGGTGGATGCAAACAACCCATGCGGACAAGCGGGCAATTGGCGGTCGTCCGTACATTCATCGGGTGGAACACCCGGCAGGCGTAACAGCGTGACGGGCCATTTTAAGGATAAACAACCGCCTCTGTTAACGCGGGTATTTCCTGTTTCAGATAAAGAGCTTAAACTGTATTTTAATGAATCTGTTGATAGTACATCAGTCACCACACAACGGTTTCAAATACATGGTCTGTCTTCGCAGGCCGTTCAGTTCAGCAAAGATGGTTTTCGGAGTGTGAGGCTTTTGCTGGATTCGGTTTTGAATCCCCGGATTGTTTATACGCTTGTGGTGGATTCGGTTTGCGACTGTGCCGGAAACAGGCAGCAAAAGCAATCCTTCGAGTTCGGATTACCCGAACCTGCCGATTCGGGCGATGTGGTGATCAACGAAGTGCTGTTTAATCCAACTCCGGGAGGAAGCGATTTTGTGGAGTTGTACAACCGCAGCGAACGGATTGTGGATGTGGGTACTTTGTATCTGGCCAACCGCAATGCCGATGGAGAGTTGGCTAATCTTATGTCTATTTCAGGTGAAGGGTATTTGTTGTTTCCCCGGCATTATCTTGTTTGTTCACCTGATATCAACTGGGTGAAACAAAACTATACGGCACTTAACCCCTCTGATCTGGTCCAAACAAAACTGCCTTCCATGAATGATGCTGCCGGCTTTTGTATTCTGACCAACGCAACTAAAATTTTGGATGAGCTGGCGTATGATGAAAAGATGCACCTGAGTGTACTCGACAAGAAGGAGGGCGTGAGTTTAGAACGCATCGATTTTAACCGGCCCACAACCGACCGCAGCAACTGGACCTCCGCTTCATCCACCAGCGGGTATGCAACACCGACCGCGCGCAATTCGCAATATGCAACCACAACACCATCTGCATTTATCAAAGCTGAGCCGGAAGTATTTTCACCGGATGGTGACGGGTATAATGACGTGGTGAACTTGAGTTACAATTGCGAAACGGCTGGAAATATTGGAAGCTTTTGGGTATACAATGCTACGGGTCAGTTGGTGAAACGGTTGTTGAGCAACGCCATTTTGGGAACAGAGGGCGTGTTTACATGGGATGGTGTGACGGACAACGGCCAGCGGGCGCCTATGGGAATTTACGTGGGCTATTTTGAGGTGTTTACCACAGAAGGAAAAGTTGAATCGAAAAAAATAACAATAGTGGTAGCGGCCAAACTATAATGCAAAAAAATAGCGGAACCGTTACGGTTCCGCTATCCTTATTCATGTTATTGAAAAATCAGTTTGCTTCCACCTTTTGTTGATCAAAGGTCATTGGCAATTGCATGGTTTTGATTTTACCCCAGCCACCCAATACATTTTTTACACGGCTGAATCCTTTTGATTTCAGGTATGATGCCGCGATCATGGAGCGGTAACCACCTGCGCAATGCACCAGATATTCATCATCCTTGTTGAGCTCTGCATATTGTTTGGTAATGCTATCCAACGAAACATGCATGGCTTTGGTAAGATGTCCGTCCTTGAACTCGCCCGGTTTGCGCACATCCAGAATTTTGATGTCGGTATGTTTGGCATCCAGTTCAAATTCTTCTTCATCCACCGAAATAATCATATCCCAACGCTTGTCTGCTGCTTTCCATGCTTCAAATCCACCTTCAAGGAATCCAACAATATGGTCAAAACCTACGCGGGTAAGACGTTCAATGCTTTCTTTTTCTTTGCCACTATCAGCCACAATTAAAATCGGTTGTGTGATATCGAGCAAAGTTGCAGCCCAGATAGCGTATTGTCCGTTTAAGCCAAAATTAAGCGCACCCGGAATAAATCCCTGTTCGAATACATCCGCAATACGGGTATCTACAACAACCACACCTGCTTTCAGTTGCTCGGCAACATCATTTACCGTTAAGGCCGTCATCCCTTTGCTCATCACCTCTTCTATCGAAGCATATCCTTGTTTGTTGAGCTTGGCATCTTTAAAAAAGTAAGCCGGAGCAGGAGCGATACCCTCCGTAACAGCTTTAATAAACTGTTCTTTGCTCATGGGCTGCAAAGCGTAGTTACGTGCTTTTTGTTCGCCAATGGTTGAGAAAGTTTCTTTGCCGATATTTTTACCGCAAGCGCTTCCGGCACCGTGTGCAGGATATACAATTACATCGTCAGGCAAGGTCATTAATTTGTTACGCAACGAATCGTACATCATACCGGCAAGTTCTTCTTTGGTCATGATGCCATCCAATAAATCCGGACGGCCAACATCACCAACAAACAAGGTATCGCCTGTAAATACGCAATGTGGTTTGCCGTGTTCATCCAACAACAAAAAGCTGCTCGACTCAGGTGTATGTCCCGGAGTGTGCAATACTTTAATCGTTAGTTTTCCTACTTTCAGTTCTTCGCCATCAGCCGCTACATACACCGGAAAAGAGGTTTGGGTTGTAGGTCCATACACAATGGCGGCACCTGTTTTTTTCGACAGGTCGATATGGCCGCTTACAAAGTCGGCATGGAAATGCGTTTCGAAAATATATTTGATAGAAGCATTGTTCTGCTTGGCCATATCCAGATATGCATCGTAATCGCGCAGCGGATCAATAATGGCAACTTCGCCATCCGATTCGATATAATAAGCAGCTTGTGCTAAGCAGTTTGTGTACAGTTGTTGGATAATCATATTTAAACTATTTTATAAGCCTGAACACAAAGGTTCAAATAATTAGCGGTAAATAAAACCTAATTTAGATTAGGTTTGGTAAGGCACCCTCAAAGCAATACTTCTACCCAAAGTAATTTCATCGGCATACTCCAACTCACCGCCAATGGCGATGCCCCGGGAGATAGTACTGATGCTGACACCTTTGTCTCGCAGCTTTTTGCTCAGGTAAAATACAGTGGTATCACCCTCCATGGTGGCACTGAGGGCCATGATAATCTCTTTGGTTCCTTCTGTTTGGATGCGTTCAATAAGGGAGTTGATATTCAATGAATCAGGTCCGATACCATTTACGGGAGAAATCAATCCACCCATAATATGATAGGTGCCATTAAACTGGTTGGTGTTTTCGATGGCCAGTACATCGCGCAAATCTTCCACCACACAAATGGTATGCTGGTCGCGTTTGGGGTTATTGCAAATATTGCACAAAGCGGCATCGCTCACATTGGCACAACGGGTGCAGTATTGAATCTGTGTGCGAAGCTTAATAACAGATTCTCCCAACCGGATCACATCCTGCTCTTTTTGTTTGAGCAGGTATAGTACCATGCGCATAGCCGATTTTTTGCCGATACCGGGAAACTTGGACAGTTCGTTTACTGCTTCTTCGATTAAATGTGAAGGATAATTCATGCCGGTGCGAAGGTATAAAACTTGAAACAACCTTTTAGGGCTAAATGGGTTCTAGTGGATATAATTTAATGTTATGTATTAGTAAAGTGTTGTTTTTTAGCAATCAGTCCGGTCGAGTAGCAATTGCTGAGGATTTGTAGAGCATTGCGTATCGAGACCAAACACTTCTCGATACGGCTTGCAGCCTACTCGAAGTGACTACCAACAACATTACATTAATACATAACCTAATTTAACAACATCTAAACTTTCCCCGATTATTTATTTCATGCAGCATAAACCTCCCTTCGGTAACAGGCTGCCAAAAGTATTCATCAACCGATAAGTTATACGCTGTGTAATTTTATTTACACCCCACAACAGTTGTGGCTAACTATTTAAAACGGTCCATTAATGGCGACTTACATTTGTTGTATGTCGCCATTGGTTTTATTTACGTTTGTTGTCGCCTACTTTCTGGTATTGCTGGGCGTGGCTTTTTACACTTCGCGCGGAAGCAATAACGAAACTTTTTTTAACGGTAACAAAAGCAGCCATTGGATGCTGGTTGCCTTTGGTATGATTGGTACTTCGTTGAGCGGTGTAACCTTTATTTCGGTGCCCGGAACCGTTGGTCTCGATCACTTCTTGTATTTTCAGGTTGTGCTCGGTTATTTCATCGGCTACTTTGTAGTGGCTTATGTGTTGCTGCCGTTGTATTACAAGCTGAATCTCACTTCCATTTACCATTACCTCGACCACCGTTTTGGCCCCAACAGCTATAAAACGGGAGCTTTGTTTTTTATCATCTCACGCACCATGGGCGCTACGCTGCGACTGTACTTGGTGATCAACGTGATGCAGCTGTTTATACTCGATGCACTGGGTGTTCCGTTTGTGGCAACTACGTTTATCATTCTGCTCATGATTTTGTTGTACACGTTTAAGGGAGGTGTTAAAACCATTGTGTGGACCGATACCCTGCAAACGTTTTTTATGTTGCTTGCACTGGTAGTTTGTGTGGTGTATATCATGAACGATTTGAATTTGTCGTTTGGAGAAGCGATGTCGCAACTCAACGGGTTGGGTTATACCGAGGTGTTTAATATGGATGTGATGGATAAGCGGTTTTTCATCAAACAGATTCTGGGAGGAGCCTTTATCACTATCAGCATGACGGGTTTGGATCAGGAGATGATGCAGAAAAATATCAGCGTAAAACGTTTGGGCGATTCCCAAAAAAACATGGTTACATTTAGTACCGTGATGGTGTTTGTAAACTTCTTGTTTTTACTTCTGGGCGGTTTATTATACCTCTATGCTCAAAGCAAAGGTATTGATAGCAAAGGCGATGATTTGTTCCCAACGGTTGTGCTTCAGTATTTACCTCCTGCTATTTCAGTCATCTTTATCATCGGTTTAATATCGGCCTTGTTTCCTTCGGCCGATGGAGCCATCACAGCACTCACTTCATCTTTTTGCATTGATATCCTAGGCTTGCAGCGTAACCCGGATTTAACCGAAGCGCAACAAACCCGCAAACGGCTGACGGTGCATTTTACATTTGCGATTATCTTTATGTTATGTGTGATGTATTTCAAATGGCTCGATAATAAATCCATCATCAGCATCTTATTGGATATAGCGGGTTATACCTACGGACCTTTACTCGGGTTGTTTGCGTTTGGCATTTTGCTCAAACGTTCGCTCCACGATAAGCTTGTTCCGTTTATCTGTATCCTCACTCCGGCTTTGTGTTATTGGGTACAAATCAATGCTCCCACTTTATTTGGCGGATACCAGATTGGTATTGAAATGCTGATTCTCAACGGAGCGTTTACGTTTGCGGGGCTTTACCTGATCAGTAAGCCAGTGGAAACAGCTTAACAGCAGCACTTCGAACAGTGTATTGTTGATATCCATATTTGCCCCTTTCATTTTTTTGAATAAGTTTACCGTTCACGATTTGTAACACATGAAAAGAACTGTATTGATAACAGGCAGTACCAGCGGGATTGGATTAGCGATTGCCCGGCTGTTTGCCGCCAAAGGACATAATATCATTTTTAACGGACTTGAGGCCAACGGAGCCGAGATAGCCGAACAAACAGCCAAAGAGTTTGGGGTGGATTATTTGTTTTCGCCTTGCAATGTTTTGGACCCGCAACAAATTGATGAGCTGGTGAAACAAGCTCTTGCAAAATTTGGCACCATTGATATTTTGGTGAACAATGCCGGTATTCAATTTGTATCGCCCGTGCAGGATTTTCCGCTCGAAAAATGGAATGCCATTATCGGTATCAATCTTACCGCTCCGTTTTTGTTTACCAAAGCTGTTTGGCCATCAATGCAAAAACAAAAATTCGGCCGCATCATCAATATCGCTTCCGCACATGGGTTGGTGGCTTCCGAGTATAAATCGGCATACATCGCTTCCAAACATGGTGTCGTTGGTTTTACCAAAACAATGGCGCTCGAAGGCGCTCCACATAATATTACCTGCAATGCTGTTTGTCCGGGTTATGTGCATACACCCATTGTTGAAAACCAAATCGGGGATCAGATGAAAGCACATGGCATGAGCAGGGAAGAAGTGATTGAAAAAGTGATGCTGTCCAAACAAGCCATCAAATCATTTATTCCGATTGACCTCATCGCAAATACGGTTGGATTTTTGGCAGCAGATGAGGCCACAACGATTACAGGAACGGCTATACCGGTGGAGGGTGGATGGACAGCGCAGTAAAACACATGAGAAAACAGGCTGTGAGCCATTTGGCTCATGTTAACCATATCAGGATTCATTATATCCGCTACGAAAATACGGGTAAGCCAGTGTTGGTATTGTTGCATGGACTCACTGCCAACTGCCGTGCTTTCGAGGGACTGGTGACGCATGGTTTGGCTGATGATTACGACTTAATTTCCATTGACCTTCGCGGGCGCGGATTGAGCAGTCATCCTATTTTTGGATATACCATCAAAGCACATGCGCGTGATGTGATTGAGCTGTTAAATTTTTTAAAGATTGATAAGTTCTCATTGGTGGGACATTCATACGGAGGTTTACTTTCTTCATTTTTATGTTACTACTACGCAGCGCATGTTGATAAAGTAGTGTTTCTGGATTCGGCACCCGAGATGCACCCGCGTACTTCCGAAATGCTGCAAACAGCTTTGGGACGGTTGGATAAAACCTATCCTTCGCGCGAAGCGTATTTCGAGGCAATCCGGCAAGCTCCGTATATCAATTTTTGGGATGAAGATATAGAAGCATATTTTGATGCCGACATTAAAACAAGGGAAAACGGAACCGTTTCGGCCCGTCCCGATTTGGCGCAGATTATACAGGTAGCCTTAGATGTGGGCATCTCGCCCATTTCAAAATATTTTAAATACTTAAAGCAGGAAGCTTTGCTCATTTGCGCCACCGATAACTACAATTTGGGAGAACCCATTTTACCCGGTTACCTTGCCGAAAAAGCCGTGGGCAATATGAAGCATGCCCGCGTTGAATATGTGGATGGAAACCACCATACGATGGTATATGGCTCACATGCCAAAGAGGTGGTGAAGATGATTAAAGGGTTTATCGGATAACAACGCCCCTTCTGGGCTACCAATGTTGCGTCCCTACGGGACTTCATGTCGTCCATTCATCTGCGCCCCTTTGGGGCTACCAAGATTATATCCCTAACGATATTTATGAGCAGTCCCGTAGGGACGAAATATTGGTTGAAAATAGCAGCAGAGTTTTCCTAAAGTCCCGTAGGGACGGTACATCATATTTTGCAAATTGGCAGAAGGGTTTTAAATTGAATCATTAAATCCTATCCCTATGCCGAATACCTACACACAGATGCATCTTCAGTTTGTGTTTGCTGTAAAACACAGACGAGGTTTGATTGACCCATCCTGGAAAGATCAATTGTATAAATACATCACCGGCATTGTGCAGCAAAATGAACATAAGCTGTTAGCCATAAACGGTATGCCCGACCATGTTCATATTCTGGTGGGCATGCGACCCCATCAATCGGTATCAAATCTTTTACAGGATATTAAAGGTTCTTCGGGTAAATGGATTAATGAGCAAAAGTTTACGGATACAAAATTTGAATGGCAGGGAGGTTATGGGGCTTTTTCATACGGAAAAAATCAGGTTGACTCTATTATCAGCTATATTCTCAATCAGGAGCAACACCATACGAAAACTACTTTTTTAGAAGAGTTTATTGATCTGCTGCAATCGTTTGGTATCGACTACGACCAACGGTATCTGTTTAAAGAGCCGATATAACTTACCGCTTGGCGTTCAGCAACTCAAACAACTGTACCATACTCAAAGTAGTTAAACAGGGTTTGCCATCGGGTGCGTAGTTGGGTTCTTTGCAGGCAAACAGCTCATCAATCAAACGGTTCATTTCGTCTGATGATAATGTTGTTCCGGCTTGCGTAGCCGCTCGTTTGGCCAGTGTGCGGGCTACCTTTTCCGATTTTTGAATTGCCAGACCCGATTGGTTTTTATATCCTTCAATCAACTGCATGATGAGGTCGTGTTCGTTGGAGTAGTTAAGCTCTGCCGGTACACCATTCACTGCAAAGGTATGTTTGCCAAACTCGTTGATATCAAAACCAAGGGCACGGATTTCTGTGAGCATCTCCAATAACAACTGTTCATCAGCCGGTTGTAGTGTTACCGTTTTAGGAAACAGTTTTTGCTGACTGGCAACCGGATTGTTGGCTAAAGCCAACAGGTATCGTTCATATAATACACGCTCATGTGCGGCTTGCTGATCAATGAGTAAGATGCCCGATTTGATTTGCGCGATTACCATGCTCTGGTGAATTTGCATCACCTGGCGCGTTTGCACTGCATTCACCAACTGATGCTGCTGTTCGGATTCCTGACGTTGAGGAGCAAATCCCTTTCCAACCACATCATGTTGTTTGTTCATCACATTAAACAATTCCTGCCAGTCTTGTTTTTCGGCCGGTTTGCTAAAGGTGTTGCGTGTAAACGGATCTGTTTTGGACGCATTTCCCACGTTTTGGGAAGGATAAGAAGGCGTAGTTGAAAGATTCAAAAAGGTATCGTCACTTGCCGGTTCATAAGTAGGTACATGGTAATGTTGCCCGATTGATTTTTTTGCAACGGCTCTTACAATCTGGTATACCGAACGTTCATCTTCAAACTTAATTTCTGTTTTGGTGGGATGCACATTCACATCAATGTGTGAAGGGTCGATGTCGATATGCAACACATAAAACGGAAACTGGTCTTTGGGCATCAGGTTTTCGTAACAACTGGCAACCGCGTGATTCAGGTAAGGGTCTTTGATAAAACGTTTGTTAACGAAAAAAAACTGCTCACCGCGCGTTTTCTTCGAATATTCAGGTTTGCCAACAAACCCCTGAATACTGACGATGGTGGTTTCTTCATCAACCGGTAAGATTTGTTCGGGAGATTTATAGCCAAACAGGTTTTGAATACGCTGTTGCAATGTTCCCGCAGGAAGCACATACACCTCCGAATCGTTGTTATACATGCTGAATGCAATCTCCGGATTCGCAAGGCTTACCCGGGTAAACTCATCCATAATATGCCGGGTTTCCACCGGATTGGATTTTAAAAAATTTCTGCGGGCCGGAATATTAAAAAACAAATTTTTGATGGTAAGGCTGGTGCCTGTTACACCCGCAAACGATTCCTGTTTTTTTACTTCCGAAGCTTCAATCTGAATAAGCGTTCCAACGGTATCTTCGGCCCGTTTGGTTTTCAGCTCCACTTGCGCGATGGAAGCAATAGAGGCAAGAGCCTCTCCGCGAAATCCCATGGTGCGGATATTAAAAATATCTTCGGCTGCCGAAATTTTAGAAGTGGCATGTCGCTCCCAGCACATCCGCGCATCGGAGGCCGACATTCCTTTTCCGTTGTCAATCACCTGTATCAGGGTTTTGCCGCCTTCTTTGATGAGCAGGGTTATTTGGGTGCTGCCGGCATCAATGGCATTTTCGAGCAATTCCTTTACAACCGAAGCCGGTCGCTGAATCACTTCTCCTGCCGCAATCTGATTGGCTACGTGTTCGGGTAATAATTTGATGATATCACTCATGCAGTGCGCAAGGTAGGGAATATTCATGCTGCGGTAAAGCAGTGTTGATATTTCCGTCAATAACTTGACTTGTAGTCGTGTTACGATATGGGTTTAAATGTCGTTTTTTGCGGTATATCATGTACAGATTCAAATTTTCCATTTTTCTCTTGTTGGTGTTGTGGGCTTCTCAGGCTAATGCACAAACGGAGCCTATTCGCTGGAACAAACCCAATAAATGGGTGGATTCGGTTTACAATACACTGACTGTTGAAGAGCGAATCGGGCAGCTGATTATGGTTGCGGCTTTTTCGAACCGCGACTCAACACATATCAAAGAGGTGGAATGTGCCGTGCGTGAGCAAAAAATAGGCGGACTGATTTTTTTCAAAGGCAATCCTCACAAGCAGGCGATGCTCACCAACTACTATCAGGCATCGGCCAAAGTTCCGTTGCTAATCGGTATTGACGGAGAGTGGGGCCTGGGCATGCGGTTGGATAGTGTGATTGTATTTCCACGGCAAATGGTTTTGGGAGGTGGCCGCAATGAAGAGATTGCTCACCAGATGGGCGTGGCGGTGGGTAATCAATGCCAGCGCATGGGTATTCACATCAATTTTGCTCCGGATGTGGATGTGAACAACAATCCGAAAAATCCCGTTATCAACGACCGCAGTTTTGGCGAGAACCGAAACTGGGTGGCAAAGCTTGGTATACAATACGCAAGAGGAATGCAGGAAAGGCGTGTGATAGCCTGTGCCAAACATTTTCCCGGACATGGCGATACCGAAACAGATTCGCACTATGGTTTGCCTGTGGTGAAAGGTGACCGCAGGCGGCTGGATTCGCTGGAGTTGTTTCCGTTTAAAAAAATGATTGATGGAGGTGTGATGTCGGTGATGAGTGCGCATCTGAATGTTCCGGCACTGGACACTAACATCAATATTCCGTCTTCGTTATCCAAACCAATTATCACGGGAGTGCTCAAAGATGAATTAGGTTTTCAGGGAATTGTAGTGACAGATGCGCTCAATATGAAAGGTGTAACCGATTATTACAAGCCGGGAGAAATTACGGCAAAGGCTTTTGCTGCCGGAAACGACCTGATGGAATTTGTGGAAGATGTCAACGCATCCATCAGCATGATTAAGCTGTATTTGGATAGCGGTTGGATTGCGCAAGAACAACTGGAGCAGAGCTGCAAAAAAATATTGCTGGCAAAATACTGGGCCGGATTAAACAATTATAAACCCATTAATACGGTTAACCTCACCGAAGACTTAAACTGTTGCTTTAATTTTCTCACGGCAAAAAAAATCATTCAGGAAGGAATTGTGGTTGCGCGAAATGAAGACCATATCATTCCAATTGAAAATCCGGAGTTGTACAAAAAGGCTGTGGTTGCTGTGGGTTCGGGTCAGCTTACGGTGTTTCAAAAGTACTGTATGAATTATATTCAGGCAGATTATTTTAGTGTTGATAAAGGAGAAACACCCGCATCATGGGATTCGCTGTATGCCTGTTTGAACGACTATAATCTGGTTATCATCAGTCTGCAAAATACCAGCAGGTTTGTTTCTAAAAAATTAGGTCTGACCCCACTGCAAATTAATTTTGTGAACCGCATTCTGGCATCCAACCGTAAGGTGATTCTGGTGAATCATGGCAATCCGTATATTCTGGAGCAGTTCAAAAATATACGCAATGTGATTGTTGCGTATGAAGATCTGGAGATGTACAATCAGCTCTCGGCCGAGATATTATTTGGAGCAGTTGAAGCCCATGGCGTAATGCCCGTTTCGGTGAATGGAAATTTTCCGCAGGGAGAAGGTATACGAACCCAAACCCTCAACCGGTTTGTGTATGTGTATCCCGATGAAATAAATGTTCCGGAAATATCGCTTGCGCCCATTGATAGTATCGTAAACGATGCGATAGCAAAAGGAGCAACTCCCGGAGCGCAGGTTCTGGTGGCCAAAGACGGAAAAGTTATTTACCAAAAATCGTTCGGATACCACTTGTATGACAGCGTAACAGCCGTTGAAAATCACCATGTGTATGATGTTGCATCGTTAACCAAAATATTGGGAACCACGGTGGCCTTAATGCATTTGTATGATGAACACAAATTGAAGCTGGATGCGACTTTAGGTGATTACCTTCCAGAGTTAAAAGGCAGCAACAAAGAAAACCTGCGTATCAATGATGTGTTGCTGCACCAGGCCGGATTAACGGCTTATATGCCACTGTATAAGAAAACATTGGTGGATGGTAAGCCCAGCAACCTCATTTATGCCGAACAGCAAGATTCGTTTTACTGCATTCCGGTAGCTCAAAATTTATGGATGCATAAGGACTACGAGCCTTTGGTTTGGAAACAAATTATTGATTCGGAAGTGAAGCAGCCGGGTGCGTATCTGTATTCGGATTTGGGGATGATACTGCTGCGCAGGGTGATTGAGAAACAAAGTGGAATGACCTACGAAGCATATTTGCAAAAATATATCTACACTCCACTCAGCCTTTCGTCATTAGGATTTAAACCATTGGATCGCTTAAATCCTGATTGGATTGTGCCTACCGAAAACGATATTATTTTCCGCCAGCAATTATTGAAAGGTTATGTGCACGACCAAACCGCGGCCATGTTAGGTGGCATCAGTGGTCATGCCGGTATTTTTGCCAATGCCAATGATGTGGCCATCATTATGCAGATGTTGCTGAATGGAGGTACGTATGGAAACAAACGAATCATTAAAGAATCAACGGTGAATATGTTTACCCGTAAACAAACCAAAACCAACCGCAGAGGATTGGGTTTTGATAAACCGGAGACCACCCCTAAAAAAGCATCACCCGTAAGTGGTGTGGTTTCACCTTTAGCCTTCGGACATACAGGTTTTACCGGAACCTGCGCCTGGGCCGATCCTAAAAACAATCTGGTGTATGTGTTTTTAAGCAACCGCGTGTACCCAAGTGCCGAAAACAAGAAATTGGTGGAGATGAACGTCCGCACACGAATTATGGACGTTATTTATGAGGCGGTTAAAGTAAAATGATAACATAGCTCATAACAATTCATTGACCTGATTGTTGTAATGTTGTGTTTTATTTGACTGCATGAAAATAGGAATTGTTTGTTACCCAACGTATGGAGGAAGCGGAGTTGTAGCCACCGAACTGGGAAAGGCTTTAGCGATGCGTGGACATCACGTTCATTTTATATCATATAAGCAACCGGCTAGGCTCGATTTTTTTACGGGTAATATTTTCTTTCACGAGGTATATGTTTCGCACTACCCCTTGTTTGACTTTCCACCTTATGAAACAGCACTTATTAGCCGTTTGGTGGATGTGGTAAAATTTGAGAAGCTGGATATTTTGCATGTGCATTATGCCATTCCGCATGCTTCGGCAGCCGTGATGGCCAAACAAATACTGGCAACCGAGGGCATTCATATTCCGATTGTAACCACTTTGCATGGAACAGATATTACACTGGTTGGGAAGGATAAATCGTTTGAACCTGTTGTGACTTACTCTTTAAATCAGTCGGATGGTATTACCGCTGTTTCCGATTCGCTGAAACGCGATACCTACGAACATTTTAAGGTTACACGTGATATCAAAGTGATTCCGAACTTTATTGATTTTGATCGTTTCAGTAAACAGAAAAAGGAACATTTTAAAAAGGCAGTGGCACCGGGTGGTGAAAAAATTCTGATTCATACATCCAACTTCCGCAAGGTAAAACGGGTGGAAGATGTGGTGCGGGTGTTTGGAAAAGTCCGTACGCAAATCAATGCCAAATTGATTTTGGTGGGTGATGGTCCCGAGCGACACAATATTGAACAACTGTGCCGTGATTTGGATTTATGTGACGGAATCAGTTTTCTCGGTAAACAAGACGCAGTTGAAGAAGTATTATCAATTGGCGATTTGTTTCTGATGCCATCCGAAACCGAAAGCTTTGGTTTGGCAGCATTAGAGGCCATGGCCTGCGAAGTGCCTGTTATTTCCAGTAATGCAGGTGGTATTCCCGAGTTGAATGTTGAAGGCGTAACCGGATTTTTATGCAATGTGGGTGATGTTGATGCCATGGCCGAAAAGGCAGTTTATATTTTGAGCGATGAAAAACGATTGCTCGAGTTTAAACACAATGCCCGCGAACGTGCGCTTGAGTTTCATATTGATAAGATTGTTCCTCAATACGAACACATGTATGAAGAGGTTGTGGGTTCACACAGCGTCTAAGTTTTGCACAAAGCGGTAAACATTGTATGTTTGTTAGTATACCGCATGAAATTGTTTACACATCGTCATTTTGCCTACCTCGCATTGCTCGTGCAATGTATCCTGTGGTATGTGGTTAAAGATGATCCGTTTTTTGGAGATGCCATTGCTTCAACATCTGCGGCAGCCAACAATATTTATGAAGCAAACCTCAAAACAATTTTCTACCCGGCAGATGCCGACCCCGGTCACCCGACATTGTATCCTTATGTATTGGCCGTGTTGTGGAAGCTCTTCGGACGTTCATTGTGGGTGTCGCATATATACTCCTGTATTTGGGCATTGGTATTGGTATTTGTATTTCGAAAAATTGCGCGTACCCAGCTTAAACAAGAACAGGTAAATCAGGCCACGTTATTGTTGTTATTATTTTCTGCATATCTGTCGCAAAGCGCCATGGCATTAAACACAATGGCATTTATGTGTTTCTTTTTGTTTAGCGTATATGGTGTGCTGCGCAACCAGCGGACAACAATTGTACTGTGGGCATCGCTTATGTGTGTCACTCATTTGCAGGCAGCTTTTATGTTGTTCTCTCTGGCATTGTTTGATGCGTATAAATATGCGCAGACAGTCGAACAACTTAAAATCTGGGTACGCAACCGGTGGTGGGTATACGCAATTCCGTTTACTTGTTTTATAAGTTGGTTGTGGCTGCATCATAACCATACTGGATGGTATATGGTATCACCACAATACACCGATCATCAGGAGCTGAATGGCTTACGAGAATGGCTGAAAGCTATGATGCTTATCGGCTGGCGTTTGGTTGATTACGGAATGTTGCCCGTGTATGCTGTATTGGTTTGGATTGCTGCAACCCGCAAGCAGGAGCGCAGCGGATTGTTTTTGTGGTTTGTATTGCTGATGCCTTGTTGTGTGCTGATGTCCATTTGGCTGAGCCATACCATCGGACATCGTTATTTTTTGGCCTATGCATTGCTGGCGATTATTTTGGCTGTTCGGTATGCCTCAACCTTCAGACCTGTTGTTTTTACCATCGTTTACGCGGTATTGGCGTTGAGTTTATTTGCAGGAAACTTTTTGGTATATCCCGGCAAAACGTTGGGCGATGCAACGCTGGCTTATCGTGGTTTTTTTAAGATTGAAAAACAATTGCACGATTCATTAGGCAATACGGCATTGTACAGCTATGCACCCATTGCAAACTCGCGCATGTTGCGTCATCTGGCATTTAAAGGTATTGTAACCGAACGCCTCACGGATAGTTTAACAATTGATTCTGTTTCTATTGTCTTGCAATCAAATGTAAATGCCGAGTTTACCGACTCACAGAAGACATATCTCACTAACCATTTTACCGGACGCACGCTGCAATCGGGTGCTGTGTATGTGAATGTATTTTACAATCCGCGGTATTACCCCGATGTAGTGCCCAATCTGCGTAAACCGGGTGCCGCGGAAACGTGGATGATGAATTTGAAAACAAAATTCCGGTAACGAATTACAACAACTTTTGATACGCTTTCATCCAGCGGTCGGGTATCTCATCATTGAGTGCCGACTGGTAATCAGCATAGCTGCATGGAACCATAAACATGCCCTGATACTGGCTGCGTTCTTTCGGATAAGGTACTTCCATCCACCAGCGGTCGGTTGATGTGTTTTTGTAAAACACAATCTCATGGTCGCCATGACTGAAGGTGGTACGGTAAATCATATAATCACGGCTTTCCGAAGTCGGGTAATCATTTTTACGGGCATACACACCATCAATAAAATACCACATCATTTGTGATACCAATTTAGCACTGCGTCCATCCAGATCTTTTTTGGTATTAAGGTCATAGAAACCCATTGTGGTAAGGTCGTTGCTCATGCCGGCATAACGTGCCACCTGACAGGCTTCTTCTCCAAAAAAACCATTGGGGTTGCTGTCGGTTGCGGCCGGACAATCGCTGGCGCGAATACTGTTTGCGCTCATCACCATCATATCGGCATCGCGCAGCAAAGGTTCAATTGCCTGAATATTGCTGCGAATAGCTCCTAAGCGTAGCAAATCAAAATTCATTTTTTCAAACGAGTCCATGCTCTCCTGTTCGATAAAATAATTCTGATTGCCCATGTGTACAATATTAAACAGGTAGTTAGGCTGATGTGCAATCATCTTATATAAAAAGCCTGTTTGGTTATGGTCACTCTCATGCTGTCTCAAATCAATGCGGGCATCAACCACAGCCGCATTTACGGCATGTTTAAACCCTTGGTAAGAAGTGTATTGAGCATAAGCCAGTTCCTGGGTTCCTCCCAGCACAATCACAATAATGCGGTGCTCATACAGGTATTGCAAAACTGAGTTAAGGGCAAACAAGGTGTCGTTGATGGTGGCTCCTGCTTTTATATTACCAAGGTCGGCCAGACGTATGCTGTATTTGGGCTGAGCGAGCTGATAGAAATGTTTGCGGATTTCATTGGCAGCCTGAGCGCATCCGGCATATTGCGACTTAAAACGATCTTCCTCTACACCTACAATTGCCACCCGAACATCATTCAGGTCGGGGATATGTTTGATATATACATCCGAAACATTCACCAATGTTTTGGGGGAACTCTCGTTGATCTCGTTAAAAATCGTTTCCGGTAGTGGGCTCAGAAAATCAGTTAGCTGCATAGTTTTGTTTATACTTACTACAAAATACCCTATTTTAGCCCGGCATTAAATAAACATTTCCACATCGTGATTGCAGTAAGTGGAGCAAACGGGTTTCTGGGCTCCTATGTTGTTTGTATGTTGCTTGAACAGGGCAAGTCGGTTCGTGCGTTTAAACGCGGTCAATCGTCTGCGCGCGAGTTCGAATATATCTTTCAAAATTATTTTAAAAACGAATCTCAACACCCGCAGTTGCTTGGTCGGCTTACTTGGGTTGATGCCGATATCAATGATATTCCATCTTTGGAAATGGCACTGGACGGTGTTGGCGAAGTGTACCATTGTGCGGCCATCGTTTCGTTTGTGCAAAAAGACCGCGGGCGGATGATGAAGGTGAATGTGGAAGGAACTGCCAATATGGTGAATGTTTCGTTATTGAAAGGCGTGAAAAAGTTTTGCCATGTGAGTTCGATTGCCGCACTGGGCAGAGCCAAATCAGGAGATATGGTGGATGAATCAACGCGTTGGAATGTGTCTAAAAACAACAGCAATTACGCTGTCAGCAAATATAAAGCAGAGATGGAGGTGTGGCGTGGAGCCGAAGAAGGGCTTAATGTGGTGGTGGTGAATCCGGGTGTGATACTGGGTCCGGGCGACTGGAACAAAGGCTCATGCAAGCTGTTTCAACTGGTATGGAAAGGAATGCCGTTTTATACCGAAGGCGTAAACGGATACGTGGATGTGCGGGATGTTGCACGTGCCATGCTGATGCTCACCGAACAATCAAAGTTTAACCAGCGGTATGTGCTTGTAGGCAAAAATGTAAACATGCGCTGGTACCTCGAAACCGTGTCCGGTTGGCTGGGTAAGCGCAAACCAACCATCAGGGTAAATAAATTAATGGCGCAACTGGCGTGGATGCTGGATGGAATAAAGAGTTTGATTCTTCAAAAAAAACCGTCACTCACACGTGAAACGGCTCGGGCATCTCTCAACCGGTTTTTTTACAGCAGCCAAAAAATAGAGCAGTTGGGATTCTCCTTTACGCCCATGGAACAAACCATCGAAACCACCTGCAAACAATTTTTACAATTCAATCAATCATCAAATAGTTAATTCAATCAACATGAAAAAGTTATTCGTACTGGTATCGGCTTCGGCATTGTTTTTTGCGGCTTGCACCAACAAAACAGAGCAGGCATCAGCCAGCGGTAATGGGCCGTATCAACAATTATTCGAAAAGAGTATGAAGTTGAAAGATATTCATACAGCTATCTATGCAGCACAAATGATTTTGTTGACGGATTCAACCAATATTTTGCGCGATACTTTACCTGAATTATATGGTGCGGTTAACAATATTGAAGCGTGTATGCAAACAACGGAGGATGCCTTGAAACGCCACCCGAAGGAAGAAAAATACCTGAATATAAAGGTGCTGTATTTGCAGCAAATGGGCGAAATGGATGAGCAGTTCCGCGTACTGGAGCAACTGTATGATCAAACTAAAAAACCTCAATACATAGCCCAAATTGCATCGTTGCAGTTAGCGGGCGGACAACCCAAAGAGGCGATGAAAACCATTGACTTCATCATCACCGAATACAAAAACAACAAGACCGACAGCTTGGATATTTTCCTCGATGAGATGAACAAACAAAAAGTTCCGGTATTGGCTGCGGCTTACAATATGAAGGGATATGTGTACATGCAACGCAAAGACATCAACAACGCTAAGGAAATGTACTTCAAGGCACTCGAAATTTACCCTGAGTTTGAAATGCCAAAACGCAACCTTGAAGCGATTTTTGCCCGTAAATATTAATCGTTTTCCGATTCTCCTGTTTTTTTGATGTCAGTAGTTGAACATTCGGGTTGATGCAGCAACATGATGAGGAGTAGCGTATAAGTACCGGATTGGGTATATGTTTTAGGAATAACATTCAGCTTCTTTAATAGCTTTTGTAAAATTGACTGCATTATTTATACTTGTGTAATTTAGCTGTTATCCCTATGAACAAACTGTTTTTTAAGCTCCTCTTGTGGAGTATCATTTCTCTTGTTGCTTCTTTTCAGGTTTCCGCTTCTCATATTATAGGAAGTGATATCTCCTATAAGTGCACAAGTACACCGGGTATTTTTGAAATAACTCTGGTTCTTTATCGTAATTGTGATGCAGCTTCGCTTTGCAGTAATACATGTGGAGGGACATGTGTTCAAGGAATCAGGGTGCAGGGGGCTGACCCCGGGTGTGAGGGTACTACTTTTTTTAGTCCAAACCTTGACTTGGTTAGTGTGAGAGATGTAAATATCAATTTACGTTGTCCAACATCTAAGAATACCTGTAATAATATGAATTGTGTTTCTCCGGGTACATATACTCCGGGTGTTGAACGGTATGAGTTTAAGGGTTTTGTAAATATTGGCCCGACATCCGGTATCCCGGCAAATTGTTGCAATGTGCGTTTTTCATGGGACTTGTGTTGTCGCAATGGGCAGATTGCAACGGGATCAGCCAATCAGCAATTTTACATGGAAGCTGTTGTCAACCGTTGCCTGTCAGTAAGTCCATGTAACAGTTCTCCGGAGCTAAGCAATGATCCATTTGCGGTTATGTGCGGAGGCGAGAACTTTGTATTTAACAATGGAGCTATTGATCCGGATTATGATTCATTGACATTTGCATTTACACCATGTTTACAAGGGGCTAATCAGCCTGTTTCGTACATACTCCCTTGGGCGTATGATAAACCAATGCCATGGTCGGGTGCGCCTGATGCTGAGTTTCCGGGTGGTATTCACTGCGATCCTGAAACAGGAGATATTACGTTTACTCCGGGTGGAGCTCCTGTTGCTAACTGGTATGGCGTAATGGCCATTGCGGTTAAACAATGGAAAACGATTAATGGAGTGCCTACGGTTATCGGCACCACGCGCAGGGATATGCAGATGGTTCTGTTGGCGAATTGCCAACCTAACAATATTCCCCGTTTTGTAACCAACCCTCCGGAAGGTTCTAATCCCAATGCTCCCAAGTATAAGTGGGAAACACATGCAGGCGAGCAGCTATGCTTTACGGTAACTGCCAAGGATACAGATTTGGCACCTCCTACGCTTAGTGATACCACGTTTTTGTCTTGGAATGCGGCCCTGGCTAATTTAGGAGCTACTTTTAAGCCAACATATACCAATCGTTCGGTAAACGGTCCACGAGAAGATGTCTATCAATTTTGCTGGACACCAGATTCGGATAAGATTAGCACATACCCTTATTACTTTACGATTACTGCCAAAGACTCACGCTGCCCCAACCCGGGCAGTATAACCCGGGCCTTTTCTGTTAAGGTAAAAGCCCCCGCAGACTTTTCGATAACCAAACAAAATACTGGTTGTGGCAATTGGAAGGTGGGTTATGTTAAAGCGTCAGCATCGGATAGTATTTTTTCAACTACAATATACCTTGGCAAGGTTGCAGACGACTTTACATTTGCCAATGGCAAGGATTCGTTTGTTAATATTCAAACAACACCAGCGTTTAAAAAGCTTGTACCCGGTAAGTATTTGATCATGATAACCGGAGATGCCGGATATAAAACAATTACCAAGTATGATACCCTGCTGGTAGATACACCACTATCTGTTTCCGTTGCAGATACAACTATTTGTTCATCGGCTGCAGTGCAATTGCAAGCTATTGCCCAAGGGGGGAGTAAACCGCTTATGTATCGCTGGTATAACTCTATTAAAGATACTCTTTCCCCTCCCCTAAATACTCCTTTTAATTTGAGCACATTTACACCCCCGGTTCTTTCTGCATCTCATTGGTATACCGTTCAGGTTCGTGATGTTTTAGATTGTAAGGCCTATGATTCAACCTTTATTAAAGTTGGAGTGGGTGTAAAAACAATTATCGCTAACCGCGTTTCATGTTTCGGTAAAGCAGATGGTTCGATACGAGTATTGATGAATGACACTATCTATCCATATCAATATAAAATGGAAACCAATGCATATCAGGCATCCAATCTTTTCACAGGTTTAGCAGCCGGAACCTATACTGTAAGTGTAACAGATACCGCTGGCTGCGTAAACACCTATTCGGTAACAGTGCCTCAACCGGTGCAATTACATGATACATTAACAACAGTAACACCCATAACCTGTTACGGAATCAACAATGCTAAATTTCAAACCACAGCTAAAGGTGGAACTACCCCTTATAAATACAGTATTGATAGTGTCACTTTTGGGGCATCGGGTATTTTCAGTAATCTGGCTCCGGGAATGTATACGATTTATATAACTGACTCAAGTAATTGTCTGGCTTCTGTAACGCGGGAAGTTACATCTGTAGACAGTCTGAGAATTGTTCCTGTAGTTACCAGCCCAAGTTGTTATGCCGGAAGCAATGGCAATATTTTGTTCTCGGTAACAGGAGGTACAAAGCCATACCTCTTTAAATATGGAAGTGCCGCATATGTTACCGATAGTGTTTACCGCAACCGACCTGCGGGGAAATACGGATACTCTATTCTTGATGCAAAACAATGTTTGAAATCAGATTCAGTTGTGGTATCACAACCGGCACAACTGCTGGCTTCGGGTACTGTTGTTGATGTAAATTGTTTTGGAGGGAATGACGGATCTGTTGTGTTAACGGCTTCGGGTGGTACAGGCCCTTATAAATATCGTCAGGGAACAGGTGCGTATGTTAGTACCTCATTGTTTTCAGGGTTAAGTAAAGGAACGTATTCGTATGCCATTATGGATAGTCTGCTTTGCACCGCAACCATCAGTAAAACCATAGAACAACCTGCTGTAGTAAAGGGTTCGGTGGCCATAACGCATCCAATAAGCTGTTTCGGACGGGCAGATGCAAGTGTGGAGGTTACGGCAACGGGTGGGCGAGGTCCGCTTTTGTATGCAATCCATGGTGATGTGTATACTTCATCCAATGTATTTAATCAACTGAACTCCGGCACTTACAAGTTTGCTGTTAAAGATAGCACTGGTTGTAAAGATTCGTCATTGAGTATTGTACTGGCAGATCCTCCACAAATAGTGGTATCGGCCATATCGGGTTCAACTACGGTTGCATTGGGTGATACACAGACGTATAGGGTGAATACCCAAGCGGGTGTATCTTATATGTGGGCGGTACAAAACGGAACGATTGTTGGCAACAACAATGCGCCATTGGTGAATGTAAAATGGCCTTCATTGGGAACCGGTGAAGTACAGGTTGTATTATATACCGATTCGGCATGTAGTGATTCGTCAACCTTGGCGGTGAATATTGGAAGCACGGCTGTACGTGAGGTAATCGGTAATTCATCGGGTATCAAAATGTACCCGAACCCGGTTTCGCATACATTACATATAACTATTGAAAAATTAAGCGAAGGCAACCGGGTTCAGTTGTTTGATATCAATGGTCGTTTGGTGTATGATGAGGCTGCCGCTGCACAGCAATCCATCAATATGGAGGGATTGACATCGGGTATGTATTTGCTGAGGGTAGGTGACTGGCAGCAGAAGGTAGTGAAGGAATAATGATATTAATATCCCGTTGACTGAAGTCTACGGGAATAGACTTGGCATTTGTTGTTAAAGTGGCAATAGACTGAAATTACATGCAGTCGGTTTTAACCGACTGTAATCGGATGTGACTAGATGCATTGGCTTTAGCCTCATTATTTTGTTGGCATGAGTTGGATAAATGTTTATGTGCACATGGTATTTTCAACTAAAAACAGAGTGCCTTTTTTGAATTCCGCGGCATTGAGAAAAAAGGTGTTTGAACATATCAAACAAAATGCGAAGGAAAAAGGAATTTGGCTGGATTGTGTAAATGGGTATAGTGATCATGCACATTGTCTCATCTCCCTGAGAAGGGAACAAACAATCAGCAAAGTTGCGCAATTGATAAAAGGCGAATCATCCTTTTGGATCAATCAGCAAAAATTAACAACCCAACATTTTGTTTGGCAGGATGATTATTGGGTTGTAGGTGTGAGTGAAAGCCACCTAGACTCCGTTAGGAAATATATTTACAATCAGGAAGCCCATCATTCAGCCCGGTCTTTCAAAGATGAGGTAGATACAATGATGGAGAAATATGGATGGAGTTTTTCCGTTGACTGAAGTCAACGGAAATGAACAGTCATTTGGAGGATAAAAATTGCAGTCAGTTTTAACTGACTGCAATTTTATTGAATTAGTCTTTATACAATGGAAAATCTTCCATCATCTTGTTCACTTTTTTGCGAACGTCTTTGAGTACTGATTCATCATCCGGATTCATCAACACAGTATCAATCAACTCTACAATTTTATCCATGTGTTTTTCTTTCAACCCACGAGTGGTGATTGCTGCTGTTCCCACACGAATACCCGAAGTTACAAACGGTGATTTATCATCAAACGGAACCATGTTTTTATTGAGGGTGATATCCGCTTTCACCAACGCATTTTCGGCAGCCTTACCGCTGATGTTTTTATTGCGCAGGTCAATCAGCATTAAGTGATTGTCGGTTCCACCTGAGATGATTTGGTAACCTCTGCTTACAAATGCTTTGGCCATGGCTTGTGCATTTTGCTGCACCTGTTTCATATAGTCTTTGTATTCATCGCTCAAAGCTTCACCAAAAGCAACGGCCTTAGCTGCAATCACATGCTCCAACGGTCCGCCTTGTGTTCCCGGAAATACAGCACCATCCAAAATTGCGCTCATCATTTTGGTTTCACCTTTAGGTGTTTTATGTCCCCATGGGTTTTCAAAATCCTTACCCATCATAATAATTCCGCCACGTGGTCCGCGCAAGGTTTTATGCGTAGTAGAGGTTACAATATGGCAATGCGGGATTGGGTTATTCAATAAACCTGCGGCAATTAATCCTGCAGGGTGTGCAATATCGGCCAGCAACAAAGCACCAACCGAATCGGCAATACTGCGCAGGCGGGCATAGTCCCAATCGCGTGAGTAAGCCGAAGCTCCGCAGATAATCAACTTAGGCATTTCGCGTTTAGCCGTTTCTTCAACTTTATCGTAGTTGATTAGTCCGGTTTCCTGCTCCACTCCATAAAAAGAAGGTTTGTATAACTTACCCGAGAAATTTACCGGAGAACCATGTGTAAGGTGACCTCCATGAGAAAGGTCAAATCCTAATATTTTATCACCCGGATTAAGGCAGCCCAGCATTACTGCAGCATTGGCTTGTGCGCCTGAGTGGGGTTGTACATTGACCCATTCGGCACTAAACAATTCCTTCAAACGGTCGATGGCCAGTTGTTCAACAACATCTACTACTTCGCAACCGCCATAGTAACGTTTGCCCGGAAGGCCTTCTGCATATTTATTGGTCAGCACACTTCCCTGTGCTTTCATCACTTGTTTGCTCACAAAGTTTTCGGATGCAATCAGCTCCAGTCCATGTTCCTGACGGTTATGTTCCTGTTCAATCAGGTCGAAAATCACTTTATCTTTTTTCATGTAGGTTCAGTTAAGGGTGTGCAATTTAAGGAAATGAAATAAATGGTAAAGATGTTTATTCAAAAGTGTAAATTTGTTTTATGTCTACCTTAATTATACAAACTGAGGACGAATCGGCTGTTGCTGAGATTCTTGCATTCGTAAAACAGATGAAGGCAGTGAAATCCTTTTCAATAGAAACGCTTGAAAAGACACTATCAGCTGATGATTGGGTAAAGCCAGGCAGAAAGGCCACCGCAGAAGAATTAGAGGAGTTGGCATCCATACTTGATGAAACCAATTCCTTTAAAGATATAGATGAGGTATTTGCCAAAGCAATTGAATCCATTAAAAAATGAACATCAAGCTGTCGGCTTATGTCAGGCGAAGCATCATCAGTATAGCTTCATACATAGCCGGAGAAGGATATCCCGAAACAGCGTTCGTGTACATTTCGTGGCTTAAACAGTTTCTGCTTTCGTTGACTGTATTCCCTTCCAAATATCCTTTGTGCAGGCATAAACAGTTTGCTAAGCGGAACTTTTATTGTGCTGTTTTTGAGGGGACGTATGTGATAGTGTATAAAGTTGACCAGCACTCGTTGTATATTTACCACATCATTCACGGTTCTCGTTTAGCATGAAAGCAATTATTCCTGTTGCGGGTATTGGCACCCGCCTTCGTCCGCATACCCATACACAACCTAAAGCATTGATTCCCATTGCCGGTAAACCTATTCTGGCTCATATCATTGAGGCGCTTATACATGCTGGTGTAGATGAGTTTGTGTTTGTGATTGGTTATATGGGTGATAAAATCGAAAGTTATATTACCTCAAACTATCCGCAGGTGCAAACCGATTTTGTGATTCAAACCACAGGAAAGGGCACCGCACATGCCATTTGGCTGACCAAAGAACTTGTGGAGGATGATGAACTATTGATTGTATTGGGCGATACCATTGCGGACGTAAATCTGACGGCTTTGATGAAAAGTGATACCACTACTTTATGTGTTAAAAAAGTTGAAGATCCGCGTTTGTTTGGTGTAGCCGAATTGGGCATAGATGGAACCATCAAACGTTTGGTGGAGAAGCCGGCCATTCCAAAATCCAATCTGGCTCTGGTGGGTATTTACCATATACGCGAAACGGCTATGTTGTTTGAAGCCATCGAACATAATATTACGAATAAGGTTACCACTCAAAACGAATTTCACTTAACCGATGCCCTCATGCGCATGATTGAAAAAGGTGTGGTGATGAAAACCGTGGATGTAGACAATTGGTTTGATTGCGGTAAAAAGGAAATTCTGCTTGATACCAATGCCACACTGCTCAAGCGCTTGAATTATGACACAGCTTCGTATCAGTTTGAAAATACGATTATCATTCCACCCGTATTTGTGGGCGAAAATTGCCGAATTTCCAATTCCATTATCGGGCCTAATGTATCTATCGGAGATAATGCAATCTTGAATTATGCTATTGTTAAAGACAGCATCATCGGCCCCTACGCACAAATCGAATACGCCATCCTCAACCGCTCTTTAATTGGTAACGATGCCGTGTTTATCGGCATGAAACAAAGTTTGAATATTGGCGACAGCACCGAAATCAATTTCGGTTAAATAACGATAGTTAATATCCTTACTGAAATTATATTTGTTTTTAAATACCTCTTTATATGACACAACGATTTGTTTCTCTTTATGGATTTTTCTCCATCAATCACCCACAACACTGGAAGCAGGAAACAGATGCTTCGGGGCATTATATTTTTAGCAATGAAGCCGGTGGAAGCGGGGTGGTTCGCATTATTGTTTTAGACAACGAATATCAGGGAGAAGGGGCTGACAAGAAATTGCTGGAGGAAGTATACAATCAGAATAAAGACTTTGAACCTTCATTACTTGCAGCAGGCAGTAACAGGTTTGTGCAGTATACCAAAGAACACAATGTAAACGGAACCAGTTTCACCGTTTATTACTGGATTACGGCCCATGCCGATAAAGTGGTATTGCTTACCTATACCGTTCAAACCTCAATGAAAGATTTGCCGGCCGCAACAACTGAACGCGAAGAGATGGAAACACTTATAGCTTCGCTTGAATTTATGCATGGCACAGCCAGACATGGTTGATAATTATAAACTTTGTGTAAATTACGGTTCAAAATAAACCGGTTTATGAAAATTCATTACCACGTATTCATTTTGAGTATTTTATGTTGCGTGATGAGTGTTTCGGCTCAAAAACATCGTCTCAAAGTGGGCTTGGTACTCAGTGGTGGTGGTGCCAAAGGGATGTCACATATCGGTATTCTGAGAGCCATCGACAGTGCCGGACTCAAAATAGATTATGTAACCGGAACCAGCATGGGAAGCATTATGGGTGGCATGTATGCAATTGGTTATTCGGGCAAACAAATTGATAGCATCAGCGCAACCCTCGACTGGGATATCTTGCTCAGCAATAAACCAAGTTATGCAGATATTAGTTTAGATGAAAAAGATGAATACGGAAATTATGCAGTTGAGGTAGGATTAAAGAAGTTTAGACCACAGCTTGGAACGGGCTTGATCGAGTCGGAAGAGTTGTGGCTCAAATTAGCGGATGTATTTTATCCGGTATATGATATCAAAGACTTTTCAAAGTTTGATATACCCTTTAAATGTTTAGCAACTGACTTGGCCACAGGTGCGGCTGTGGTGCACGAGAAAGGAGAGATTACCAAAGCCTTGCGTTCGAGCATGGCCATTCCAAGTGTGTTTTCGGCCATCGATTATGATAGTACCCGATTGGTGGATGGTGGTATTATCCGGAATTTTCCGGTAACAGATATTAAAGAAATGGGTGCTGATCTGGTAATTGGTGTCAATCTTTTTTCGGGTTTAACAAAACTCGAAAACCTAAATACAGCTTTGGATATTATGTACCAGATTACGCAATACCGCGATGCAGAAGATTTGGTAACGGAAAAAAAGCTGTGCAATATATTGATAGAGCCACCTCTTAATGACTACAGTGCCGGGAGCTTTGGAGCATCTGATACGATTAGGACAATTGGAATTGAGATGGGTAGACTATACTATCCCTATTTTAAAAGATTGGCCGATTCATTAAATGCCATTGAGAATATTTCGTATGATCCTTATGCCCGTTTAAAACAAAAAGATTCGGTACGTATTGATACGGTGAATATTAAAGGAATAGAGCGCACAAGCAGAAGCATGCTGGTGCACAACCTTAATATTGCGAGTGGAAAAGTGTATACCGCTAAACAGTTGAATGCCGGATTTCGAAAAGCATACTCTACACGGTATTATAATAAAATAATTTACACCCTCACCCCAACCGATACCAATGCCGCTTCACTCAACTGTGAAGTTCGCGAAAACCCATTGACCTCACTTAAGTTAGCGTTATCGTACCACTCATTTATGGGGGCAGGTATTATTGTAAACCTAACCGAACGCAATTTGTTGTTTGATAAATCGCGGACTATGGCAAAGATATTATTGGGTGAGAACCTGAGAGCGCTTGTGCAACACAAACAGGCTTTTGGCAAACGACTGAATAATTTTGCAACCTTAAGTTTTTCTTATGATATGTTGCCGCTTCCGGTATACGACAAGAATAATTTGAGCAATCAAAAGTATTTGTACCGGGTGAACACTGCTACGGTCGACCTTAATATAAAACGCATGATTGGAACTGATAAATCAATCGGTATCGGTATTGCCAATTACAATACAAATTTGAATCCGAGCATTTCGGCAACTGCCAGTGTTGACGGTAACTTTAATAGTTATTACAGCTATCTGGATATTGAAATGAATACGCTTGACAGAAGAATGTTTCCGCGCTCCGGAGTGGATTTTAGTCTGGAGGGAGGATTGTATTTCGGAAGGAATTTTACACTCAATTATATTGTGAACGACTCGGCTATTGATAAATCGGCTGTATTATCCGAAAAACCTGTGGAGCGTATTCGCATGAGTCTGGCAAAGTATACAAAGCTTAATTCACGTGTCTCCATTATTCAGGCTTTTGGTCTGGGTATTCACAGATTCAACAATCTGAATTTTCCGGTTGATATGTTTTCGATTGGAGGGGTTCAGAATTTGGTTCGAAACCAGTTTGTATTTCCCGGATTAAGAGAGGCGCAACTCTTGTCGTCATCTTTTACAGGATTGACGTTGGGTGTTCAGTGCAGGATGGTGGGAGAATTGTATCTCACACCCAAAATCAGTGGAGCCTTTTACGACTTCACCACACTCAATAAATGGGTTGATGCCCAAAGCGGGAAAGGTGTTTTGGGGAGCTCGCTTACATTGGGTTATAATTTAAGCAGCATGCCAATGGAGTTTACGATGATGTATTCGCCACAGGTGAATGTGGTTTATGGCCATGTTAAGCTGGGTTTCTTATTCTAGATCAATCAACCTAAAATATTAGCAAACATTTTATACATTGCGTTACCAATTACACCTGTTATGAAAATACGTTTCTATTTACTTTTAGTTGTTGCATTTCTGTTTAATGTTCAGCTCTTCGCTCAATCCATTGAGGTAAGAGGCGATGTGATGTATACTTTTCAGGAGACCTTTCCGGTATATGCAGGTAGTGTTCGCATTCAGGATGGAGCAACCTATGGCGTAACCCTGGCAGCCATTTTTGCTGATAAGGCCGAACTGAAATTTACGTATCAGAACCAACCGACAAACCTCGACTACCATCGCTATCCGTATCAAACGGGCGATTATGATAATAAAGCCAATATCCAATATTATGTATTAGGGTTTAACCGTTTGCATCACCTCGGTGGAAACGATAAAATTATACCCTATACCGGTGGAGGTATCGGTATTGCAAACCTCAGTTTTGAGAGTGGAAAATACGAGAGTGTAACCCGTGCCGCCTTCACTTTAAACCTGGGGGCCAAGTTTATGATTAACGAGCGTATCGGTATCAATACCTATGCTTTATTGCAATCACCCATCAGTGGCTTTGGTTTGTATGCAGGAGTTGGTACAGGTGGTGCCAGTGCAGGTGTGAGCACATACAGTTATGTTATTCAGTTTGGTTTGGGCGGAGGCTTAATCTTTAAATTGAAATAATTAAGAATCTACATGAAAACAACATACCTACACAAAAAGTGGCTGGTGTGTTTGTTATTGTTTTTCGCATGCGCAAATCTCCAAGCGCAAAAAAATGGTTTTTTTAAAGACTCTTTAGATGGCGCCTTTGATGTGAGCGAATGGGTACTCACTGCGCATGGTTTTATTCCCATTCCGATGCTTATTACCGAACCTGCTTTGGGTGGGATTGGAGGTGCGCTCATTCCCGTTTTCATTTCCCGCAATGATCCATACATAGATACCGTCAACGGAAAAGCGGTGATCGAACATGTAAAACCCAATCTGTATGCAATGGGTGGTGCCTATACTGCCAATGGGAGTTGGATGGCTTTTGGAGCCACAGCCGGTGTGCTCAAAAAGTGGAGAGCACATTACCGCCTGGCAACCGGATATGCTAATATTAATCTTAATTTTTACCGCGAATTTCCAACCATTGGAGAGCAGTCGTTTGAGTTTACCATTCAAACATTGCCGGTATATGGGCAACTCATCAAACAAATAAAACACAGTAAATGGTTTGTAGGAAGCAATTACCTGTTTATGCAAACCAACCTGAAACGTACCAATCCTTTGTTTGTAGATGCAGGTGAAGTGGAGCGTAAAGTGAGTCGGCTCAATGTATTGGTGCAGTATGATAACCGGGATAATATTTTTACACCCGATGATGGGTTTATGTTTAATACACAAGTAGGCGCTTCCAATGAAAAAATTGCCAGTGATTACAACTATGAACAAATCAACTCGGCTGCTTTTTATTATCTCCCCATTACCCGCAATTTGATTAGTGGTTTTAGGATGGAATACCAACAAGTATGGGGTGATGTGCCTTTTTACCTCATTCCATTTGTCAACTTGCGTGGTATTCCGGTAGCCCGGTATCAAGGACAAATTATCACATTGGGAGAAACCGAATTGCGTTGGGATTTTAAACAACGTTGGAGTGCTTTGGTATTTGGTGGAACAGGTAAAGCAACTAAAAGCTGGGATGATTATTCGGATGCCAGGTGGCGGAGTTCAGTGGGTGTTGGAGGTCGTTACCTCCTTGCCCGAAAACTTAAACTCCGCATGGGTGTTGATATTGCCCGTGGTCCCGAACAATGGGCTTACTATATTGTATTTGGCACCTCATGGATGAGATAAAATTTAAACTGACTATCGAAGATGTCAACTTTCCCTTACTTTCCCTGTCCCTGGCAGGGACCAGCGGAACTCCCTTTAGGGTTGGGGGTGCGGGGGATAGAAGAATCTTAGTTGACAATATCCGGATATTCATAAAATCTAAACAACGATGAAAAGATATATATTGAATTTTGTGTTGCTGCTTTTGCTGGTGCAGCCCGTAATAGCCCAAACAACCTGGCCTAAAAGCATCACAACCGAAAGTGGTGCTAAGATAACCATCTACCAACCCATACCCGAGTCGTTAAAAAATAACCAGCTGCGCTCACGGGCAGCCGTAAGCATTCAATTAACCAAAAAGGCCGACCTTGTTTTTGGAGCGATTTGGAGCAACGCAAAAGTAATTACCGATCGTACCAGCCGCATGATTTCACTCGAGAATATTACCATCACCGATGTTCGGTTTCCGGATGTAACCGATACGGTTAAAGTCAATAAGTTTAAGAAGATTTTGGAAACAGAAATTCCGAAATGGAAATTAACGATGTCGCTGGATGTACTGGTGGCAACCATTGAAGACAATCAACCTGCCGGAAACGAGAAGCTCAATACCGATCCTCCGCTTATTATTTACAAAGCCGAAAAATCGGTTTTGGTATTTGTGGATGGAGAACCTAAGTTGGAGAAAGACGAAGCGAGTGGAATGGAAAAGGTGATGAATACACCATTCCTCATAGTGCAGGAAGGATTGTATTATTATTTATATGGAGGGATGTGCTGGTACCGCTCGGCAATGCTCACCAAAGATTGGGTGCCAATATCGGAACTACCGGCCAAGATTACCGAACTGAACAAACAATTATTATTGCGCGAAACAGCCGATCAAAAAGAAGCACGTTTAGCATTTACCGGACCGGCTCCGGCTGTGGTGGTTAGCAAGGTTCCTGCCGAACTGGTGCAAACCACAGGCGAAGCCGCCATGAAGCCGATTGAGGGAACACAGTTATTATATGTTACGAATACCGATAACGACTTGTTTATGGACATCAGCAGCCAGCAGTATTTTGTATTGCTCAGTGGCAGGTGGTATGCCAGTAAATCACTTACGGGTAAATGGGATTTTATTCCGGCCTCACAATTACCGGCTGACTTTAAAAAGATTCCCGAAGGTTCGGAAAAGGATGGCGTACTGGCCAGTGTGCCGGGAACACAGGCAGCCCGCGAAGCCGTGATGGATGCTCAGGTGCCTCAAACAGCCAAGGTGGACAGAGCCAAAGCAACGTGTTCGGTAACGTATAATGGCGAACCTGTTTTCGAAAAAATAGAAGGCACCTCTTTGCAAATTGCGAAGAACACTTCATCCACCGTTCTCAAATCGGACAGCGTATATTATTGCGTGCAAAACGGAATTTGGTTTACATCTAAATCAGCTTCCGGCCCCTGGAGTGTGAGTGATATTCGCCCGTCTGATGTTGATGATATTCCGGCCAGCTCACCGGCTTATAATGTAAAATATGTATACATCTATGAATCTACACCGGAGGTAGTATACGTTGGGTATACTCCGGGTTATACAGGTTGTTATGTATACGGCCCAACGGTGGTGTATGGAACCGGATATTATTACAATCCGTGGTATGGTCCTTATTATTATCCCATGCCGGTAACATACGGATTCAGCATGCATTATAACCCGTATTACGGTTGGGGTATGGGCTTTACATACAGCAGTGGTTTCTTTCATTTTTCGGCTGTGATACATCCCCACTACGGCTATTGGGGGCCGCCCATGTATCACCCGCCATACCATCACCATCATGGAGGGTATTACGGGCGCAGGCCTGTCCATGTGGGGGATAATAATATCAATATTAACCGCAACAATAATGTGTACCGGGGCAATGCGGGTGTTAATACCAACGATATCAAACGGGGAAATGGCAGCGCCAACCGCCCCACACAACAACCATCCAACCGTCAGAACAATGTATTTACAGATCAGAACGGGAATGCTCACCGTCAGAATAAAGACGGAAACTGGCAACAACGGAATAACAGTTCAAACCAGTGGCAGCAAGGCAATGGTGACAGGGAACGTTTTGATAACCAGCAACGTAATGCCAACAGGGCACAAACCCGTGACAGTGGATTTAATGGTAACCGGGGGGCAGGAATGAGTGGAGGCCGTGCCGGAGGTGGAATGGGTGGAGGCAGAGGAGGCCGGAGATGATAAAAAAATAACAGAAAAAAACAGGCAAAATTGCCTCTATAACAGTATACTTGACCCATATTTATTAATTAATCGCATATATGAAAAAGTCACTTCTTAAATTTATGGCTGCCGGAATGATTGCAGTAGCCGGATGGGCAAACACCGTAAACGCACAAGCCGCACAGGATGAAATCGCATTGGTACAAAGTATCTGGGGATTGGAGAAACGCCAGATTGTTATGGACTATATGAAGTTTACCGAGGCAGAAGCTGCAAAGTTTACTCCGATTTATGATGCTTATACAACTGAGCAAAAAGTTTTGGGTGCTGAGCGCATCCGCTTAATTCAGGATTACGGAGCCAACCTTGGTAACATGACCAATGAAAAAGCAGATCAGGTTGTAAAAGGTATTTATAAAAACAATGCTGCTGTTGACAAGCTTCAAGTGAAGTACTACGACAAAATGAAAAAAGAGCTTTCGGCTATACGTGCTGCGCAGTTCATTCAATTGGAAGTGTACCTGCAAACGATGATTCGTGCTGAAATTCAAAACAACCTGCCAATGATTGGTGAGTTGGGTCAAAAAGCAACGAAATAATCGTCACTGTTTGAATATTTAAAAAGCCCCTCCGATACAATCGGAGGGGCTTTTTTTGTGCGAGAAGATGTTGTCGCGGACGTGTCGTCCGTGACTTGTTACAAAAAGCAGAATGTCCATTTGTGAACTCCTCTTCAATATTCTTCCTGCTTGATAGCTTGCCATTCTAATTCACACGGACGGCACGTCCGCGTGAATGGGTACGCAAGGGGCTTTTTTGTGGCGCTTAAATTTATTTAATTGCGATTGTGCCAAACAATTCGAAATTTGTCGGGTACAATACCCAAGGCATCATGAAACGCTTATTGTTGTTAGTATTCTTCATCTCTACAGGTTCACTGTTTGCACAAGACAGTACCAATATTCTGCAAAAAACAGGTCGTGTATTTCACAATGTCTTTTATCGTGAAACATACGGTAAAAATATTATCAAGTACAACCCTATGGCCAGCACTTTGTTTGATGATCCACGGAATACAGCCGTTGGATATGAACGAACAACCTGGCACAATCAAAGTGCTTCGGTAGATTTTGGTATGTTCTTTTTTCCGGCTTTACTCGATCGTGATTTTGGTGCGGTAGAGAGTACTCCCCGAAACAATAAAGGTTTTATTGTGAGTGTGGATTATCGTTTTTACCTGAAAAAATTGAATACACGTCCTGCTCCAAACGGTATTTATATTGGTCCGTATTACAGCGTTTACCGCCACAAAGGAGGAGTTGATTTTGAATATCTGGATGAGCAGGGTGTTGCTCCTGTAAAGTACAATGCTGAGCTGGCCACGGAGTTTACCTTTCACAATATCGGTTTTCAGTTGGGGTATCAGTTTGTTTTCTGGAAACGATTGTCAATGGATTTAATACTATTTGCTCCAGCCTATACTTTTTATGATATACGCTTAGATTTAACCAGCAATATGTCGCCCGACTTACAAAGTCAGATTTACCAGAAGTATAAAGATTCTTTCTTTTCCAAGTACCCTGTTTTTGAAGAGCTTTTTGATAAAGCAAATTTTTCTAAAAGTGGTGTGAGCCGTGGTACTACGGCCAATTTCAGGTACACTATTCAGTTTGGTTATTGTTTTTAATCCAGTTAATCTATGAAGATATTTTATGTACTAAGTTCAGTGTGTTTGTTGATGAGCAGTTGGAGTTCTGCTCAGGACACAACCCAACAATCGGGATTCAAACACAAAATGCACAAAACATTTTACCGCGAGGATTACGGAAAAAATATTATCCGCTGGGATCCTACACCGGCTTTTATTTTTGAAGATACCCGGAACTTTACGGTAGGATATGAGCGTGTATTGCCCAATAACCGCAGTTGGTCGGTGAATGCAGGCTTATTGTTTATGCCTATGTTTTTGGGCGACAGTATTGATAAGGTGAGTTACGGGGAGAAACAAAGTGGTTTTACGATGAGTGCCGATTTCAGGTATTATCTGACAAGTTTGAATAAACGCCCTGCACCCAATGGTGTATACATTGGTCCGTATTTTAGTGTGTACCAAAACTCCGGGGCTACAACATTTGATTACCTGGATTCATCCGTTGTACAACGAACGGCTAAGTTTAACCGCGATTTTTTAATGGTCAATGCCGGCTTTCAAATGGGCTACCAGTATGTTTTCTGGAAGCGACTGGCAGTTGATGTGATCTTTTTTGGTCCTTCTGTTACATTCTACAAAATTGATATGGATCTGGAAAGCGGGCTGTCGCAAAGCGAAGAAGAAAACTTCTACAACTCCATACCGAGCAGGGTTACTGAGAAATATCCCGTGGTTGGGAGTTTATTAAGAGAAGGGACAGCCAATAAGCAAGGTTCAATGAGTGCGCTTACTTCCGGCTTCAGGTATTGTGTGCAAATTGGATATGTGTTTTAAATTAATTGCCATTTATTGCCGTTGACTTAAGTCAACGGCAATAAATGGCAATTAATTTAGCGGTATTTGTTTTGATCTTTAAAGATGGAATAACCCATAGTCCATTCGAGGTAATCAGCCCCGCCTTTATGTGCTTTGATTCCCAATCCCATTATCAGGTGTTTGCTGATGCGGTATCGCGGACAAACACGTTCGTAGTATGGAGTTGTTTCTTCATTTTCAGGATGGCGTTTGAGATACCAGCCAAAAGCAATATTTAAACTCAGACGCTCGGTAAGTACCCAGTCATAGCCTGCAAATACCGAGTAGCTGAAACTTTTTTGAAAATCGGTTTCATTCGATACCACTCTATCCGGCCCCGAACCTTTATAGAACAAATCAATACCTCCACCCCAGCGGGCTTTATAGCCAACCTGATACAGGTATTGGAAACTTAAGGTGCTTACGAAATAGTTTTTATCGTAAGCCTCATAACTTTTTGAACTCGGACAAAAGAATACACCAAAATGGTGGTTTTTGATATAAGGTGCAACTGTTGATTTAGTATAGTCGGGTTGGCGTTTATCGAAGGTATATACGGCATACACAGTTGCCGGAATCAGGTTGATGCCTGCATTGGGTTGTTGGGTTGATCCGTTTGAAAAATGTTTGAATCCGATTCCAAATCCTGCACTGAACCTGTCGGTAAACTGGTATTCGGCAGTTGTACTCAAGTGAATGTATGCATTGCGATAAGAGCCGATTAATAGGTTAGCTGTATTTAACGAAGAATCAAACGGCTCAAAATTGTATGAAAGACCAAAGCCTAATTCATAGTTCCATGTAAACTTTTTGGTTCGAATCCAGGGTACACGGGTATAACCGTAAAGGGCATTCGGATATCCGATATAACTGTTGTGAAATGTTGATGCATACCAGCCAATACCGTAAATGGGATTATTGTATATGCTGGAGTATACATAGGGTGATTCGGTTTGCCAGCCCATGCGCAGGGTCAATCCGTTATAATAAGAAGCATTGATTAAAGAGTTTGATAAGTCACTTCCGCTGGGTAGCATGGCACCATTTTCGGCATGCAACTCAAAACGTTTAATAGTTTTTTGTTTAACTGGTTCTTCTTGTGCCAGTACCGTTAATGACACCATCATTAAAAGGTAAGTAAATAGGTTACGCATAAGCCTTGGTAGATTGAGTGTGTAACGAATATAAATGTTTGAAAGGGGAATCTCAACAGATATTTGTCAGTTGCCTTCCGGTGTGTACATTTGTTTTAAATCAGTCAAAAAATGAAAACATTTTTTCGTCAGCGCAATACTAAGTTACCTTATGGCATTTCGGTATTGGTGGTAAGCAGCTTCCTGCTGTTTTTGACTCCCTTGTTACCTATAGAAGTGGAAGTTGTGCTCAACCGGTTTTGTTTGATCGCTTTACTGTTTTTAGGAGCTTCGTTAATCGAAGATGTAAAACGGTATTATCAGTATACATCCATTGCACTTATCATGTTACGAACCATGGGTCTGGTATTCGACCTGCAGTTTTTTAGTGTGGTGGTCGATATCTTTACGGTGATATTTTTTGCCTGGGTATCCGTTCAGATCATCGCTCAAATTATTCGGAAGGAAGCCCGTTCGGTTGTGATAGTTGAAGCAATATCAGGTTATTTATTATTGGGCATCTCACTTACCACTATTATGGGGGTGGTCGTGTATTTCGACCCCACAGCCTTTAGTTTTCCGGCTTCCATGCTTGAAGGGCATCACGATACGCAGATGTCGCTGAATTCCTATTTTATCATTGTCACCTACACAACAGTAGGGTATGGTGATGTGCTTCCGCTGAGTACAGCCGCCCGTTCGCTGGCAAAACTAACAGCACTCTCAGGGCAAATCTATATAGCTGTTGTGGTGGCGATATTGATCGGAAAATATTTGCAGGCGAAGGATTAAACGCGGAATTCTGCTTCGCAGAACAAGGGTTCAACCACGAGGAACACAAAGTTCCAAGTTTGAACATCAGCCAGCCTGATGCAAAAACCGTGTTAGCAGCCGTAGTCAAGCTTGAGAACTTTGTTGTAAGGGTCAATTGCTTGTCTATAGGTTTTTCCTGTCCGGCCTTAATTGCAGAGGATGTCAAATCTTTTTTCTTCGGGAGGTATCCCACCCTTTGGAATGCTAATATTTATGTGTCGGCTTGTGGGGTTTGTCAATGTGCTCCCGGAAGCTTTCGGGATGGAAGGCTCAAGCTTTGGTCTGTCAGTGTACCGCTATTCAATAAACACTAATGGCCACAGGATAATTACCCGATGGCCATTGGTGTTTATGTGAAACATGTAGTTTCTCTTTTACATTATTGTTTCAGCAGTTTTTTACGAAATACATTTCCTTGGGTTCTTATTT
>CAYMRD010000018.1:0-51008 GCA_964392775.1 uncultured Bifidobacteriaceae bacterium | reverse complement strand
ACACGATATGTGTATATTCATTGGGTTTGAATACTTTTTGAGGGCGGACTAATTATTAAACGTACGATTTTGTCACACAGCCATTCACAATTTCATAAAGAAAAACTAATTTCTTGTTTATGGGAGAATTGTATCTATTGCTAGGGTTTGGCAGATCCATATTTCGACCACCGACAAATATGATAAAAATTGCATCATGTAATTCAAAAATATGTATTCTTAATTTACTCGTTGAAGTATAGCATACTATTTCATTTGCAACTCCTTTTAATGCATGAACAATTTCGACACCTCTACAAAAAACAACCCCTCCAAGAGTAGCACATTGGCTTATTTTAGCAAGTGGTTTAATGCAATGCGTCTCTATTAAGTTTATATTGGCATTGATATATTTTTTAATTTCATTTACATTTTTTGTATGCCAAGGGACAAGTTCGCCAGCAATTATATTTCTTATAGTCTTGTCATATCCTGTTTTCAAATGAAATAATAAGCAATTTAACCAATGCACTCTTTTTTTAATAAACCAATCTGTTGTCGGATAACATGGATTATTAATTAAAATATTAACCGTATCACTATAAACATGATGTTTTATATTGTATTTGGCGATTGGGTCTTTTGCAGATATTTTAATATCTTGGTCATCGCCCCCGCCACCAGGATTTAGGTTTAGAAAAACTGCTGTTAATTCTATTGGATTTGGATTACCCCAATATGCTTCAGGAAAATAACGCCAAAAATCATTTTTATTCCCACCATTACCAGCAGGAATTGGCCAACATTTTATTGGCGTTAATTTTGGTGGTTTTGAACTTGTATTAATAGACCACTCTTTATGCCATTCATCCCAATAATCAATATAGGGTTTCAATGCAAGACATGGTTTTAATGTTGTTTTCATTTTTTACGATTTTTAGTTGATGATATTTTCTTTTGAATTTCAATAATTTCATTGATACTATTGTTTATTCCTTGCAAAATTGTAACAGTATCGTCAAGTTTAGAATGAATTATTTCATCCCATATCGGGGAAGAAACGAGTTCGTCAAGTTTTATTTTTGTATTAGCAAGTTCGTGCTGAACCTCGCTTAACCCTTTTAAAATTTCATTTTTCTTCATATACTTTTATTTTACTATTATTTCAAAATGTTATATAAGCGTCAGCAAGATTTGGCTCTTTGACTTTTGCGAAGCATTGGCTTGTGTATCGGGCAAAAGGCAATGTGCCAAATGTGGGTCGGCTTTACGATTTTCTTTCTTGCGGGTAGGCAAAAAAACTAAATCTTTTTCTTTCATTGTTATTTCTTTTTTCATACTCAAACCATTTTCACTGTAATTTTCGTTGTCGTTGTCTTTTCTTCGCCTTGCTGGTAACTCGTTTATATGTGCCATAAAACCTCAGATATCACTCCAATTGGCATATTAGCACCTTTACCTTCATTCAAACAAAGGTGTTTTGAAAATAGGTTTTGGGAATGGGATACGTATATGATCATAGGCTAATGTAAAAATAGAGATTGGCAGGAGAAAAACAACCAACGGGATTTGTGAATTAGGATTTAAGGCTGCGGGACCTTTAGCGGGTGATACTTGCCCGTTTGTTTAATGGTTGTTAATAGGGGGGGGCATTCTTGGTTTTTCCTAACCGAGGTATGGTTTTTAATGAGTGAGGTATGTATTATACTTTAGTTGTGTTAGAAAAGATCGTTGCGCTCGCTGCCGTTCTTCCTTGTTCTGCGAAACCTTGGCGAAGCAGCGTTCGCTGTTCCGCTGCGGTAAAACCTAGTCGGCAAACCTCAATTGATGAGCAAAGGGAGTTGATTAATAGGTTTTATTCGCTAGGGTAAAAAAGCTATAAGTATTTGTATATTTGTGTAAAGGATTAAGATATGAATATTGAGATAACCAAATACGCGTTGCTAAATAAGTTGGTGAATACTACAGATGAGAGTATTTTGGAACAACTTGTTGCCGTATTTAAAAAATCAGGTAAAAAAACAGAGAGCGTTTCTGTTGCTCAATATAATAAGGAGTTAGATGCTGCTGAAGCAAGAATAACAAGGGGTAAATTTACCACCCATGAAGACCTAGAACGGGAAAGTGAAGGATGGTGATATAAGAAAAAGAGAAGCATCCAGTGGGATGATGAAGCCAACTTTATTTTAAACAAGCCATTCAATATATTAAGCAAGAATCACCGCAGGGAGCAGCTACTGTAAAGCGTGCAATTATAGATCAGGTGGCTATTTTGAAAGATGATGCTGGAATATATGAAGTGGATCGGTTTAAGATTGACAATGACGGCAGTTACAGGGCTGTGACCGTTTATAGCTATCGGATAACTTACAAGGTTACACACTCTCAAATACTCATACTAAGAGTAAGGCATACAAGCCAAGACCCAATAAATTATTAAGACCAACTTTAAGGAAGCTACAACAGCTTCCTTTTTTTGTTGAGAGTGCGCAGCGACAACAAAAGAAGGGGTACTCGCGCTGTGTCCTTCGCGTTCCTCTCCGCTGCGGTAAAACAGGATTGCTCCCAAGATTAACCGCAGCGGGCGCAGCAAAGAAGAGTCGCAGCGAGCGCAACGGATGACGGAGTATTTGCGCTGTGCTCTCCGCGTTTATCTCCGCGTTCGCTGCGGTAAAATGAGATAGATCATTGGTCGGATTAAGCCTGCCGCTTAGTGATCTGCGGTAAAAACTGGATTGACTAGTGGTCGCTGCGGTAAAAGTATTTTATTGACTAATCCTTCTCTCCAACTCAATCATCGGCTGCGTGTTCACATGAATGATCCCTTGTTTGTTGGTATTGCTATTGTCCAAATCGGCAATGAGGATAATCACAACCGAGAAGGCAAGTGATAAAAGGGTGAGCAAAATCCAATTGGCCTTATGTGCCATACCAAATAAATACCCGATTCCCATCATTGATAAAAAAGTAATGATATACAGCGAAAGCCATAACGCTGTCGGCAATTGGTGTATGGTTGAAACCGTGAGTCGTTTGGTTTGCAATTCGATCACATGGTTTAAGGCTTCGGTAAACAACGAAACAACATCCGAATGTTTGAGGTTTAAATCGGGTAAAGCCTCCGCATGTTTCCACATCTGTTTTTGTATAGCTTCCGATTCCTGAATCGCTTCCCGGGCATGTGTAGGGTTTTGTGCCAGGTCCAGTCGTATGTCTACATATTTTTTCACCAATTGACGAACCTCCGAGGTATGTGGTTCCGGTATCAGTCCTGCTCTTAAGTGTAAGGTTTCAATAGCCGTAACTTCTTCCAATAACAACTCTTTACGCGAATCAAATTTATTGGTGGTCACACCAAACGTAAAGGCCAAAATAAAAGCAAGCAAACCCATTAAAGCGCCCACCACCGAATTCACCGAGCTTTCATGGTCATCACCATATTTTAGTTTACGGATAGTAGCCATTTTATAACCAATCCACGATGCAAGCATCACCAATGCTGCGGTCAAAATATACACCAACCACCAAGGAAGTTTGGAGATGAAATTACTATTCAATTCGGTTGTATCATCAGATGCCTGTACAAATAATACAGCGGTAATCATCAAACAAAATAACAGGGTAAAGCGAGTGAGGTTCTTTCGGATTAGCATAGACTTGATGGGTTGGTTCTTTCAAAAGTAAGGAATGTAACCCAATGATGTTGACAGCAGCAGAAATGATAAAAGGATCTTTAACGTAATATGGTGCGGTTGTAGCTTACCCCGTATCCCGTAAATGAGCCAATCGCGCCTGTTATATTTGATTTTACGGTTGCAGGTGTAGCAAAGGGGCCTCCATTTTGGGCCGCATCTTTAAATGATTCCCAAAAGAGAAACTCTCTTCGTCCAATGGAGGTTAAGTATAGGTTTAACGTATCGCCATAATTAAACGGACTAAAAAAGGAGTACGGCCGTACTCCATTATTTGCAAAAGCGTCATCAAACTCCCGCGAAAAATCGGCAGTGCCCCAGCCAATCAAAAAGGGATTGAAACTTTTGTATCCAAAAAGCCTGTAATTGTTTTGTTCCGGACCGTCTTTAAATTCAAAGGTTACAAATACATCGGTGTCTCCTTCCTGCTGATCAAATTCAATCCGGTAATACAGGGTATCAATTGCCGTTATTTTGGGAATGCTTGTCTTGCCTGTAATCCGTTGTCCTTCCACGTCAATCTCAAGCAAATAAGGAACCCCCACTTGAGGAAGCATGGTTGGGTTGAAATAAATACCTGATAACCCGTTTAAATAATTCGCTACCTCTGGAATGGTCGTGATGTCGAACAGTTGTATTCGATTGGATATGTTATAGGTTGTATCGTTTCCGTTAACCGTTCCGGGTGTGATATACACCAAAGCGTTGGGCACTCCGTTAAAGGTCAGGTCAGGATTAAAGTAGTCGATGGTGCGGGTGATGAATACATAGTTAAGGTTCGGAAACAACTGATTGATACTGGCCTCTACAACCAGTTGATCTTTTCCGGGCGGCAGGTCTACCGTAATTTCTTTTTCGCATGACAGCAACATAAGCAGGGTAGCCATGGCCAACGCGATATTTATAAATTTGTTTGGAAGCCGCATGTTATTAAAATTTAAAGTTCCAGGCTACTGATGGAAGAATAGGGAAGAGGTATACCATATAAGCCTGCACACGACCTTCTTCTATATTGGGAACAAAATATATAAAGTAAGGATTTGCGCGGTTGTATACATTGTATACAGAGAAGTTAAATGAAGATTCGAACGTTTCGGTTTTTTTGTGCTGCCAGGTAAATGATAGGTCTAAACGGTGGTAAGCAGGAAGCCGGTAATCATTAATTTTTTCATACACGTCAACAAATGTTATTCTGGGCTCTCTGGTTGTAATTTCATATCCGGGTTCATACGTGTAGCGTGAGGTTGGTAACGTTGCGGCATTGCCTGTTCCGTATACAAATACTACTGTTCCGCTCCAACGTTTATTAAGCTCATAAGTCAGCACCACGCTCATGTCGTGCGTTCTGTCATATCTGAAAAAGTAAGGTTTTCCTTCGTTTAAGTCATCAAACTGCCGGGTTGATTTGCTCCATGTATACCCAATCCATCCATTCCATTTACCTGCTTTTTTACGCACAAAAAATTCGATTCCATAAGAAAGTCCCCGACCGAATACCATTTCGTTCTCGAGGTTTTGATTGAAAAAAAGCTGGGCTCCGGGCTTAAACTCAATTTGGTTATACATCGGTTTGTAGTATGCTTCAATGGAAGTTTCAATGCTGTTTTCGTTGAAATTTTTATAAGCTCCTAAAGCATACTGGTAAGCAAGTTGGGGCTTCACTTTTTTTGAGCTTGGAACCCATAAGTCGGTTGGGAACTGGGCTCCGCTGGTTGTTGCCAGATGTAAAAACTGGTAGGTTTGTGTGAAGGATGCTTTGAGTGAAGTGCTTGAGTTGATCAGGTAAGTTGTAGCTAAACGAGGTTCCAGTGCGGGATAAGTCACAATTGGTTCTCCCTTGCCATAACTTTCACCGGTTCCAACCTCCAGCTCCTGGTCATCAAACAGTATTTCGGTATAAGGGCCTACCTGCATAAAGAATACACCTCTTAAGCCGCCATTCACAATCCACCGGTTTCCGATCTTCCATTCATCCATCGCGTATACCGCACCTTCATGCGCATATTGTTTATTGATTTCTTCATCTACTTTAATCGTACCAACCTGTCCGGTAGCGATACCGGGAGTGAATGTATGATTGATATATTGCCAGCCAAACTTAATTGAATGCCTGTTGTTCGGCAGGTAACTATATTCTTGTTTCAAGGTCCAGTCCTCCAATCCCGATTGTAATTTAAATCCATTGGTGCCAAATGAAAAATCATTGTACAAATCATATCGATTGTAAATCATAGCGGTATTGCTGTAAAACTTTTTGTTAAATGAATGATACCAACGCAAGGTTGCAGCAGTGTTGCCCCAGCCAGTGCTAAATGTTACTTCCTTGTTTGTCGGACTTCTAAAATTAAAAATGTCGCGTCCGAAATATCCCGAAAAGAAAAGTTTGTCGCGAGTGCCCAGATATACATGAAGCTTGGCGTTAAAGTCGTAAAAATAGTACCCGTTTGATTTTTGCTCGTTGGGTAAAAAAGGTTGAACCAATGCGTCAATATAAGTTCTTCTGGCTGCTACCATAAACCCGCTTTTGTTTTTTTTGATGGGGCCTTCAAACATTATCCGGGATGAGATTAAGCCAATGCCTCCGTTTACCTCAAATTCTTCGTCATTGCCCTCGCGAAGATTTACATTGAGTACGGACGAAAGCCGACCTCCATAATTTGCAGGCATTCCACCTTTTATGATCTCCACATTTTTAATGGCATCGGTATTAAATACCGACATAAATCCAAGCAAATGCGAGGGGTTGTAAATCACCGCGTCATCCATCAATACCAGGTTTTGGTCTGGTCCGCCACCCCGAACATAAAATCCTGTACTTCCTTCACCACCACCTTTAATACCCGGTAATAATGTAATGGACTTGAGTACATCAGCCTCTCCAAACACAACAGGAAGCTGTTTTATTTTTTCACCACTCAGTTCGATCCTGCTCATTTCGGTGCTGGTAATGTTTTTGTTCGCACGGTTACCTGTCACCACTACTTCTTGTGTTTGTATGGAAACCGGGTATAGAGTAACATTTATGGTTTTGCTTATGTTCGCATGAACTGAGGTTGACTTGCTCTCATACCCAAGATAGCTGAAATCCAAAACCAAGTCTCCTTCTTTGGTGGAGATGCTGTAATATCCTTTGGCATCGGTTGCGGTTCCAATGCTTGTTCCTTTAATCTGAACAGTTGCTCCTATTAAGCCCTCTCCGGTTTTACCATCGGTTACGATTCCTTTTATCGTTACGGTTGATTGGGCATGTATCCGCGTATCCATGCACAACAGAACAAGGATAATGAATACCTGAATTTTATATATGGGGCGAACCAACACAGAACAAATAACGTAAACCATAGTGATAAGGTTTGCCATGGTTAGGTTAAAAGTACGAAAAAGGCAGGTTAATACACCTGAGGAGGAAGTTGTTTAAGCATTCACCAAGGTTTCAATATTAAACTTGCTCATTTTTAAAAAGAGTTCAACCACGCGCGGAGCTTTTTCAGGGTCGCTCATCAGCTTTGGTAAGATGGATGGGATTACCTGCCATGATACCCCAAAACGGTCCCTGAGCCATCCGCACATGCTGGGTGTTCCGCCATCTGTGAGCCTGGTCCAGTAATGGTCAATCTCATCCTGTGTATCACATTCAATTACAAACGAAACGGATTCGTTAAACGTAAACTGCGGACCACCATTGAGTGCCATCATTTTGCGGTTATTGAGTTCAAATATCACCACCATAGATGAAGTGCTGATGATACGCGACTGTTTGAACACGGTACAATAGTATTCGGCTGCTTCCTGTGCGCGTCCGTCAAACCACAGGCATGGGTAAATTGGATGATCCATTTTTCAGGTTTTAAAGGTGAGTCCTTCTGCTTTGAGAGCAGCCAGTAATTTAGGGATGGCTGTTTTCCCGATTCCGTGTAAAGCTAAGATTTCTTTCTCGCTGAATTTGGCCAGTTTTTTCAGTGTTGTGATTCCTGCATTTTCCAAAGCCCTGCAGGCTGGTGCGCTTAAGGTCGACATAAATCCTATTGCTATTTTTTTATTGGCATGCCCTTTTATTCCCCTGCCCTTTAGGGCAGGTTTTGCGAGGTTTTGCTGAACGCGGAATTTCACAATCCGCGTAATCAGTTTAATCGGCAGTGGCTTATCAATCGGAAACTGAACCGCGCCTTTCGACCATTCATAGTTTTTGAACTCGTCTTTGAACGCCTCAATTCCGGATGCTCCGGGGTAAAACCCGATATGGTTTTTGTACCCTGCAAAATGCACTAAGTTGCCATGATACACATAAGTCGGTATTCCGTATTTCATGGCTTCTTCGGCCTCAGGCACCAGCTGCTGAAGGGTGCTTCTCATCTGGTTGAGCAATTGCACTGTTTCGGGCGGAAACGATGCGATATAGGTGTCGATAAGCGGTGAGGTGCGCATGGTATGTTAAACCGACTCTGTATATTTTTTAAAATTGTCGAGAATAGCCTGCCATCCGGCTTGTTGCATTTCAACCGGGTTTTCCGCTTCGGCATCAAAGGTTTCGGTTACCAGTGTTTGGTCTCCTTTATCCTCAAATGTAATATCAATCTGACGGTCATCAGCCAGTTCATAATGGATATGTTTGTGTTGGGTGACTGCCGTGTATACACCTTCAAAATCAAAACCCACACTACCGTCTTTCGCTTCCATGCGGGTGTTAAATTTACCGCCTGTACGCAAATCGTTTGTGGCATGAGGCGTATGCCAGTCATTCGAAGCAAAGCTCCATTTGGTGATATGATGAGGATTGGTCCAGCATCCCCATACTTTTTCAACGGGAGCGTTTACTAATGCCTGAATAGTAATTTGTGTCATTGTATTGGGGTTTGTTAAACGATATTAACAAATATTACCCAAATACGAAAGCGCTTCTGCTAAGTATAAACTTCTAAATATTGCTGTAAGCTACTTATTCATATGAATTTACAGCAATATTATGATGTGAGGATCGTCCATTTAGAATAATGCTGGAAAGGACCGACATTCAGAAAATCCGCCAAAAAATGTTCATCAAACGCATGCGAGATGGGCTTAGCTAAGCGTGGCGCAAGTCTCACCTTTCTGCTGTAGTCTGCTAGGCGAGACGGCTCGGTACGCGGGGAGATGCGTTGATGTTACATTTTTCAGGATTTTATGTAAGTCTTGATTTTTTGGTCCTTTTTTATCAAGAAAAAAGGACGAAAGAAACAATTAAAGATCTTGCTGTAATTGACGTGGGATTTTCCATGGACCCCAATGATACGAAAGTCTTTTACTTCCAGCGCAAACTCTCCAGCGAGTGCATGATATCGGTTTTTATATGTGCCATCACAGGAGCCACCGAATCATTATTGGTACGACTGTTAAAATAAAGGGCTCCACGCATAAAATGTCCCGTGCTATCGTGTACAAAAAACTGAAAATTGGTGGCAGTATTGCCGCTCAGCTCATACAACATTCCGTTGAGGTAAGCATTGCCGATTTGCGTTTCATAAATTTCATCAGCTTTGATGGTATGTTTATACACCAGAGTACGCGAGTCTTCGGTCAATTTTACCAGCTCTGCTTCATTCGCAAAATCTTTATAACTGATATGCAAGGTCGCATCAAAGGGTGTATACAAAACATTATACCAGCATTTTTCGGCAGTAGGTTGCTTATCGAGACTTACTACCGAATAGGTTGGGGTTTCAAACGAAAACCCACAGTTGGCAGTGTAAGGAGTATAGGTATGTTTAGGGAGTTCTATGCGTTGAAAACCTCTGGGTTTAGGTACATAGTCGTCTTTGCAGCCGGCTAAAAACACAGCACAAAACAAGATACTGCATATCAATATTATTTGTTTACGCATGTTGGTTGTTCTCAATATGAACCTTTACCCGTTTAATTTTTCGCTTGTCAACGGCTTCAATGGTAAATGAAAATTGGTCGATAGTTATCTCTTCGTTTTTGTCGGGTAAATGTCCCGATACTTCCAGCAACATTCCTCCAATGGTATCCGAGTCATTACGTACTTCATCAAAAGTATTGGTATCAATATCCATAAAACGACACATATCATTGATGAGCATCTTGGCTTCAAACACAAATGTATGTTCGTCAATCTTGGAGTAAAACGTTTCATCTTCATCAAACTCATCGTTGATCTCTCCAAAAATCTCTTCCAATATATCTTCCATGGTTACAATGCCCGAGGTGCCGCCAAACTCATCTACTACAATAGCCAAATGCACACGTTTGCTTTGAAACTCTTTTAGCAAGTCGTCAATCTTTTTGCTTTCAGGTACAAAATAAGGTTTGCGAATCAGCTTGAGCCAGTCAAAATTATCGTCTTTATGCAGATGCGGAAGTAAATCTTTGATATACAATACTCCGATAATCTGATCGAGGTTGTCTTTAAAAACAGGAATTCTAGAGTAGCCCCAGTCGTTGATGGTGCGCAGTAACTGATCAAACTTGCTGGTGGCATCCAGCGCGCTGATATCAGTACGCAAACGCATAATCTGCTTCACATTGGTATTCCCAAAATTGACGATCGACTTCAGGATAAATTTCTCCTGTTTAGGCGTATCGGCTTCGGCTGTAATATCAATGGCGTGTGTCAATTCGTCTATCGAAAGAATATGTCCTTTTTTGGTGATGCGTTTGTCGATGATGCTGGTTGTGTTTTCCAAAACATATACAAAAGGGCGTAGCAGCTTGCTGAGTATATACATGGGGAAAGCGAGGAGTTTGGCCAATTTCTCACTGTTTTGGGAGGCATAAATTTTTGGCATCACTTCGCCCAGCAATACCAATAGGAAGGTTACCAGAATCACTTCAAAGAAAAATCCGAGGATAGGGTTCTCTTCAAAATTGAAAACAATACCCAGCATCAGGGATGAAACCATGATCATGGCAATGTTCACAAACGTATTGGCAATAAGAATGGTGGCGAGCAACTTTTTAGGATGCCCCAGTAAATAGGCAATATACTCGGCACTGCGGCTTGAGTCATCATCTGTTAAGCCTTCAATTTGCACTTTGCTGAGCGAAAAAAAAGCATTCTCGGAACTGGAAACGATGGCTGAACAAACAATAAAAACAATAGCACTTACGCCACATAGAGTGGCTGTGATGATGTCGGATGGTTGAAGATGGTTAATTACTGACAATACTGTCAGAAACGTTTGGGACGGAGGTTCTCCGGTGATACTTTCCAAAATGATTATAGTTAAGTTAAACAATGTTAAAAGGGTAAGTCGCCACTTGAATCAGGTTGAGCAGGAGGTGGCTGCACGGTTGTTTGGTTGCCCTCGTTACCGGCTGCCTGCGAACGGCTGCCCAACAGGTTAATATTGATGGCTTTTATTTTTTTTTCGGTATGTTCAGTACCCTCTTTATCACGCCAAATAGCCGTTTTAATTTTTCCTTCAATATACACCTGAGATCCTTTTTTGAGGTATTTCTCGGCAATACGGGCCAGATTATCCCAAGTTTCGATTTGATGCCACTCGGTTTCAGTTTTCCGTTCCCCGCTGCTGTTGGTAAACGATTCGGTGGTAGCCAAGCTAAATTGAGCCACCACACGCTGGTTGTCAAGATAACGCACCTCCGGATCTTTACCTAAGTTTCCAATCAGAATGACTTTGTTAACGCTCATGTATGCTTACGCTCAATTAAGGATGCAAGGTATGAAAATTTAAAAACTTGTCAAACAAGCGGTGTACAGCGTACTTGGGCAGCTCTTTCAAAGGTGTTTTGAGAAGATGTTTATCGGTTATCTTAAAGGATTTGCCGGGTTTAATCAGCCAAAAACAGGCATGAATCGTTTGGTGGGTCAATTGGTGTTTGGTTTGAAAACCCAGTTTGACGGAGGTTCCTTTACCTGCTTCAAAAAATGTAAGACAATCAGGGTGGGAAAGCAAACTGTCGGCATCAAACTGTTCCCCTGTTTCGATATTAGGCGGTTCGAACAGGTTATGCCAGATGCGTTCATTGGAGCGTTGCCGGATATAGGTATGATTGTTTTGCTCTATGAAAAAGAAATGCAGAAACCGCTCACGGGGTTTTTGCTTGGGGATTTTTACAGGTACCAGATTGATGGTTTTAAGGGTATATGCCTCACATTGCAAGCGCAACGGGCATACACCGCAATTGGGCGACTGTGGCTTGCATACAGTGGCTCCCAGCTCCATCATGGCTTGGTTGTGCAGGGCAGGAAACTTTTTGTGCAATACTTCCTGAGCCAGTTCTGCAAACAGCTTTTTCCCTTTGGGGCTGTTGATGGGTGTTTCTTCGTTAAATACCCTTGCCAATACCCGGTATACATTCCCATCCACCACGGCTTGGGGTTCATCAAATGCAAAAGAGGCAATGGCTGCAGCGGTATAAGGGCCGATTCCCTTGAGTTCAATCAACTGATCATAGGTATTTGGGAATTCTCCACCGCAATCGTTCGCCACAATACGGGCGGTTTTGAGCATGTTTTTGGCCCGGTTGTAATATCCCAGCCCTTGCCAAAGTTTCATCACATCGTCATCTTGTGCTTTGGCTAAATCTTTAACAGTTGGATAGTTGAACGCAAAACGTTCAAAATAGGGTAGTCCTTGCTCTACTCGGGTTTGTTGGAGAATGACCTCCGAAAGCCATATTAGATAAGGGTTGTGAGTATTTCTCCAAGGTAAATCCCTTCGGTTTTGCTGGTACCATTCAATAATCGGGAGTGCTGCGGTCATGAGCCAACGAAAGTAAGGCTAAAAGATTTTTTTTCATGGTGTTATATAATTTCAAAAGGATTTAATACATTTGCCACCCTGTTTTTAAAAACAGCAGCCACTTAACAATTGGTTGATTCATATAAACTTAACATCTAAATATATATACAATGACAAAAGCAGAAATTATTGCAGAAATCTCAGCAAAAACAGGAATTGAAAAGGCACATGTACAAGAGTCAGTTGAGTCTTTCTTTAAAGTGGTAAGAAATGCAATGGTAGACGGTAAAAACGTATACTTCCGTGGTTTTGGTAGTTTCGTGATTAAGAAAAGAGCAAAGAAAATCGCGCGTAATATCTCTAAAAACACTGCAATGGTTATTGACGAGCACTATATCCCTAGCTTCAAACCGGCTAAAACCTTTGTAGATAAAGTTAAAAAAAGCGACACCGTAAAATCTAAAGTTGCTAAACAAACTGCCTAATATTTTAGATGTCTTTCAATCGCAACCAACTCGTTCTTTTATTGATAGCAGCAGCAGTTGTTGTTGGATTGTTCCTCAAAGGATACAAAACATCAACATCGCAAGGTTCTGAACAAACCGCAGCAGCCGGTGTCGGATTCTCTATTGAGCAATATATTGTTGATGAGAAGAAGGAATTACCCGACTCGGTAAGAACCCATGTAGAACTGCTCGAAAAAGATACCAAAAGCAAGGAGGGATTGCAAACCCTGGTAATGTTCTGGGATTCGTTGCACAATGATCTCGTATCGGCCTATTATTTAGAACGATTCGCAGAGTTGGAGCCAACCGAACAAAACTGGTATGCAGCAGCAGGGAAATATTACAACGGTGCAGGTATGAGCAACGACAGTTTGCAAACAGTCTTAGCCGCTTCAAAAGCTAAACATGCTTTTGGGGAAGTACTGAAACTCAACCCGAATAACTTAGACGCTAAAACAGCCACGGCTGCCATTATCGTGCAGGTTGATCAGGATGTGATGAAGGGTGTGGGGATGCTGAAGGAGGTTGTAGCGCAGGATAGTAACAATGTTCAGGCGATTTTTACCCTCGGAATGTTGTCTATCCAATCCGGTCAGTTTGATAAAGCAGAAGAACGTTTTAAAAAATTGACTACCTTGCAACCCTTTAACCCTGAGTATTATTTTTACTTAGGTGAAGTGTATGCCAAGTCGGGTAAAACCGGAGAGGCGATCAAAACATACGAAACCTGTAAAACGTTGCTGAAAGACGAAGCAGCTAAAAAAGAAATAGAAACCATTATTCAAAAACTTAAAAATATTTAATTATGCCAAGCGGAAAAAAAAGAAAACGTCATAAGATAGCCACTCACAAGCGTAAAAAACGCCTTCGTAAAAACCGTCATAAGAAAAAATAATTCTTAGACATCAGTTACTATCTTAACACTGGCAATACCGCAGGTAATCTTACTCTGCGGTATTGCTGTGTTTAATTGTATTGAATTGTGAGTAGTGAATTAGTTGTCAATTGCCACCCGAATGGTGGCGTTGAAATTGCACTGCTGCGCGATAGAAAAGTCATCGAGCTACACCATGAGCATGCCGAAAATAACTTTGCGGTAGGTGATATTTATCTGGGCAGTGTAAACAAATTAATGCCTGGTCTCAATGCTGCTTTTATTGATGTGGGTCACGAGAAAGATGCTTTTTTGCATTACCTCGACCTGGGCCCACAGGTAAAAAGTCTGTTGAAGTTTGTGCGCAATATGCGTGGCAATGCCAAAATGGAGCCGTGGCCTAAACAAGCCGACAACGAAGCTGATATTGAGAAAACAGGGAAAATAGGTCAGGTGCTTAGCCGCTTCCAGCAGGTGGTGGTTCAGGTAAGCAAAGAACCTATATCCAATAAAGGCCCCCGCCTCACATCCGAACTCTCGCTTGCGGGACGTTTTGTGGTGTTAATGCCGTTTGAAGATTCGGTATCCATCTCCAAAAAAATTGTGAAGATGGAAGAACGTACCCGGTTGAAAAAACTGGTACACAGCATCAAGCCTAAAAACTTTGGGGTTATTGTGCGTACAGTAGCCGAAAATCAGCCTATTGAAGATCTTGAAAAAGACCTCAAAGACCTGATCGGTAAATGGGAAGCCATGTGCGAACAATTGCGTTCGGCTGTGCCTCCTCAAAAGATTTTAGGCGAAAGTGATCGTACCCTTACCCTTATTCGTGATCTGGTGAACGATGATTTTACGAATATTCATATCAACGATGGATTTTTGTTTAACCAAGTTAAGGAATACGTAAAAGCTAAATCGCCTCAACTTGAGCGCATCGTAAAGTTATACCAAGGTAAAGCTCCAATTTTCGAGCATTTTGCCATTGATAAACAAATCAAAGCTGCCTTTGGTAAAGAAGTAAACTTTATGGGCGGTAGCTACCTGATCATTGAGCACACCGAAGCCTTGCACGTTATTGACGTAAACAGCGGAAGTATTGCAGGTAAGGAAATCAATCAGGAAGAAAATGCAGTTAAAGTAAATCTTGAGGCTGCTACCGAAATTGCCCGCCAATTGCGCCTGCGCGATATGGGAGGAATTATCGTAGTAGATTTCATCGACCAAAAAACACCCGGAAACCGCAAGTTGGTGTACGAGCGTTTGAAGGATGAGATGAAAAGCGACCGCGCCAAGCACAAAATTTTACCAATGAGTCCTTTTGGTCTCATTCAAATTACCCGCCAGCGTGTACGCCCAGAGATGGCCGTTGTTACAACCGAAAAATGCCCAACCTGTAAAGGTACAGGCGAAATTACTTCGAGTATTGTGATTACGGAGGAGATTGAAAACAACCTGCGTTATTTCATTCAAAATATGAATATGTCGGGTATCACCCTCGAGGTGCACCCATACATAGCGGCTTATCTCAAACAAGGATTTTTAAGTTCAACCCGCATCAAGTGGTTGATGAAATACAAAAAGTTTGTGAAGATCAAAACGGTCAACTCCCTTCACTTTGGCGAGTACCGGTTTTTGAACAGTGCCGGAGAAGAAATTAAGGTGTAGCCGTTGGCTACACCTTTTTTGTTTAGTCTATAGCCGTTGTCTATAGCCGTTGACTTAAGTCAACGGTAAGGGAAAGGCTTAAGTCTATAGCCGTTGTCTATAGCCGTTGACTTAAGTCAACGGTAAGGTAAGGAAAAGACCGCTGTTGTCAGCTGCCCTTCTTTCGTCAAGTTATTCTTCGTTATTTAGTTGTTGTTTCAATATTAATTTTTCACGTTCTATTTCAGCAGTCAATTCTTTTTCTGTCGGAAGGTAAGGCATATACTTAGTTGCAAAGAGTTGTTTGTGTTCTTTGAGTATGGAATATTTTACTACGGTTTCATCTTTTTCTGCACAAAGTATAATGCCAATTGTAGGGTTGTCTTCGAGTTGTTTTTTCAGGTCGTCAAACATTCGGATGTACGTATCCATTTGTCCTGTGTCCTGATGTGTAAGTTTGGTGGTTTTCAGGTCAAACAGCACAAAGCATTTCAGAATGTAATTGTAAAACACCAAATCAATGTAAAAATGAGTGGTTTCGGTGCTAATGCGAAATTGTCGTCCAACAAATGAAAATCCTTTGCCCAATTCTAATAAAAAATGTTGCAGGTTTTGTATCAGGGCTTTTTCAATTTCGGTTTCAGAAGCATTTATGGGTTGAGGAATATTTAAAAACTCGAATACATAAGGGTCTTTGATAAAATCGATTGTAGTTGCTTTTTCTAATGTAGCACTATGTTGCAACGCTTCTTCTTTATTTTGTGATGAAAGTAAGCGTTGATAATAAAACGTATTGATATTTCGCTCCAATACTCTTACACTCCAATTTTGTTCTGTGGCTTCTTTCAAATAATAATTTCGGGCTGTTTCGTTTTCTACTCTCATTATCAGTCTATTGTGGCTCCACGTCAATTTGCTACACACTGTGTAGCAAATCTCTTGGTCGGGATAGGTAAGGTAAAATTGCCTGAAATTACGCAGATTGGCATAAGAAAATCCTTTGCCAAATTCTTCGGTAAGGGCAACAGATAAATTTTTGAGCAAGGCTTCTCTTAAGTCTATAGCCGTTGACTTAAGTCAACGGTAAGGAAAAGGGAAAGACCGCTTGTCGTTTTGCGGCTTGGCGCAGGCGGGAATTTTTACCACAAAACTTCCTGCGAAGCACCAATGTTCAAATTTACGAAAAGCTATCAACCGAAGCTCTACCTCCCCGCTTGCGCCAAACCGCTGTTATGGGCCGGTTTTCTGTCCGACTGTCTGCAAGATAGTCGGGCAGAAAACCTTTGTTGGAAATTTTCTTAAGAAATATTTTTATTAACTTCTGTCAACCAATCTTTTAATAAAAGGTTATTTGTCCAATCTATTTGTTGAAATAAAGGTGTCTGCAAACTGTTTGAAATGTCTTTTTTAGGCAATAGCGTTCGTATTTTACCTATACCTAAGCAATTTGTTCTGACAATGTGGTGAAGTTCACTTTCTAAGTTGGGGATATTGATGATGTCGTCTGTGTCAATCCAAGCAAAAATTAATCTTTCACGCATCCAATCTAAAGTAGATTGTATTTTTGGATTATCGAAAAAGTCATATAAAACGTGAAGACCATCTGATTTATACAATACTTCTGAGTCAAGAGGTTTCGTTCCTTTTTTATCGGATTCTTGCTTATCAAATATTTTGGCTTTGTAGGGATTATTACTTTTGAGCCAATTATGGTCTATTATTGTTCCAAAACCCCCAAATATTAGCTGTGTAACTTCTTGCATAATACGTTCTGAAATATTTCTTTCAGATTTACCTATGTAGTAAATAACCAACTCATCTGATTTTGTCGGTAAATCGCTATTCTCACGAAGTGTAAATCCCCAAAAATACACACCACTTTTGCAAAATGTCCCTGTTTTTCGATGGAAATCTGTACTGTTTCCACGAATGTTTTTTAATGAGTAAAACCCGGTCGCTATCATATATATTATTGACTTAATCTGTTACACTGTTTCAGCATCCTTTAGTTGTTTTTGGTTATGTATTACTGTAATGTTGTTGGTAGTCACTTCGAGTAGGCTGCAAGCCGTATCGAGAAGTGTTTGGTCTCGATACGCAATGCTCTACAAATCCTCAGCAATTGCTACTCGACCGGACTGATTGCTAAAAAACAACACTTTACTAATACATAACAGTTGTTTTTCAAGTTCTTTGGTGTCCCCGGCAAGTTTCTTGATAAAAGAATCAGAAAAACTCTTGCGAGGCGCCCTTGTATGCTACCGCTACCTGTTAACGGATATTCTGTTGGTAGTTACCAACTGTCCCTTTGAATCAAAGATTGAGAGGATGTAGATACCGTTAGCTAAGTTAGAGATATCAATTGCACCGTTTAGAGTGTTTGTTACTTGGGTTGAACCGTTTACTCCAGCTATTTTAGCTGTGTAAATACCAGAGTTCTCTAATTCGATATAGATGATATCCGATGCAGGGTTAGGGTAAACTTTGAGAGCGTTTATCTTGTTGGAAGGAGTTGGGATACCGGTGTGAATGTTAATGTAAAGAGTATCATTAGAAATAGTGTCAGTTACGTAAGTAGGATGGGCTTTCAAATATGTGATAGTATCGTTAAGCGAAGATACATGAGAATTCAAAGATGTGATGCTATCCGATAGTATTGAGGCGAAACCTGCCAAAAAATCAACTTGCCCGTTTAAAACTGAAGCAGAATCGTTGAGAAAACTGATTCGATTATTCAAACCTGAGATGCTATCGGTAAGATTCGTAATGAAATTTTGTTGATTATTTATTTGAGTATGAGAATTCGTGGAATCAGTTTTTAATGATGAGATTCTCGACTGTAAAAGTGTCGAATCAGTTTTCAGTTTGGAAATATAATCAGGATGTGGAACATATCTAAGACAAGTAGTAAATTGATCATTTGAATAAATAGCTTTTACAATAAGTGAATCTAAACTGGAAGAAAAATTGGTAACAGTAATTTTGCAGAAGTTTCCAGTCGTAGATTTTGATACTGTACATTTAATAGTTTTTCCTGATAAGATACGAGAATATTCTAGTGTACTATGAATAATATTCACATCCGCAGAATCTCCACGATAGAAAAATTTCCATTTAACAATAGGATTCCCTGGATTAACTGGTTGAATGGCATCGTATGAAAAGACTGTTGCTGTGTTCCCGATGAACCCTTCAACATAAAATGAAGTAAAGGTCCTAAAATTTTCTCTTACGATGTGTAAGCCTGCAGTTGGAAATGGCTGTGCATAACTCGATGTTAACCCGGTTAAGATCAGAGTAATAAGAATTAGTAGTTTTTTCATATAGATTGTTCAACTTACGTAAAGCAGAGGGCTTTTCTGGCCAAACCTGTTGATGGCCAATGTTTTTTCTGCTAGATCAACTTTTATGGATTAATACATTTTACAGATGAAACGCCAACAGTTGTTTTAAGCGTTGCTTCCAAATCAGCGTAATAACCTGGTGTCAATCTTCCTAAAGGAGTTATAAATCCCGCATCTTTATAAAATTCCCATTCGCCCGAAACAATAACAACAGACATTGCATTGTCATTAAGCCATTCGCCTACATACTCAATATTGCAATTCGTTCGAAGAGAGGCCATAGTATCCTCAAAATTGATCTTCGGATAGATTACAATCTCCGGTATTCTTACACCGGAGTTTGCCTTCCCTACAAATACCTGTTCTAGCCTGATTTCTTTTCTACGTTTTGCCATGTGCTAAATAATTTAAGATGTTTTTATCAAAGTACAGTAAAATGATGTTTCGCCCATAAAAGCAAATAAGTACAAATAATATTTCTCCATTTTGTACTATACATTTGGATTCATGGCACGTGCGAGTCAGCACAAATCTATCTTAGGTTCCGGCTCACTACCTATACAGGGGTGTTCTAATTTAGAGTTTATACAGTATACTTGTAGAAACAAAAGATCGTAAATAGAATGAAAACTTCTAAATCAGCAGAGAGTAAGAACGATGACAATCCCAAAGTAGACTATCACAGGAGAATAAAGCAACTGAGAGAGTTCAAGAATTTCACTCAAGAGCACATGGCAGATATGTTGAGCATCTCGCAGCGGGCTTACAGCAGCATAGAGAACGGCCAAACCCAGCTATCAGTGGAAAGGTTGTACGAGATTGCGGAAGCATTGCAAGTCTCTATCAATGAAATTATTGGAGTAGAAACGCAGAATATCTACAACAACAATTTTAACAACCACGCTTTGCACAACAAGGGAAATCTTGTCTTTCATCAGGACAGCTTTGATGAACAGAGAAGCTTGTACGAGAGGCTGATCCAGTCGAAGGAGGAAGAAATAAGAACGCTTAGAGAGGAGCTCAGCAGGAGAGTGTAAAATCTGAACCACTCTGTTCGCAGTTCCCTGTTCACGCGGACCCGTTCACGCGGACCTGTGGTCCGTGGATTGTAAACTACAAATTCTTCGTTGGGGCGGACCTGTGGTCCGTACATTGAAACTAGAATAGTGAAGAGAATTCGGTAGGCGAAGCCGGGTTATCATTTCGATTTCTATGACAAACCCGTTCGCGCGGACCTGTGGTCCGTGCATTGAAACAACAATAGAGAAGAGAATTTGGGAGGTCCTGCTGGGCTGTCATCCCGTTCACGCGGACCTGTGGTCCGTGGATTGTAAACTACAAATTCTTCCGTCACATCAGCGTACTCGAGATGAATGGAAAAGGCCGCCTTACTTTGCAGTAAGACGGCCCCTGAATTTTATCCAATGAAAAAAGTATTTGCCAGTATATTAATAAGAATAGTGCCAAAGTCGGTTTGGACTATTGTCAAAATCTTAAATTATTGAAACCTAGTAGTTTAAAAATTAGCGTATCGGTGCCCAATAGAGGATTGCCCATTAATAGATACACTTGTACATTATTTTAGAATACACTTTATGGACATCACCCTAAAACAGGCACAGCAAACAGTAGACCAATGGATACAAACCGTTGGCGTTCGGTATTTTAATGAGCTCACCAATACGGCTATTTTGATGGAAGAGGTAGGGGAGGTGGCCCGAATTATGGCTCGCAGGTACGGTGAACAATCCTTTAAACAATCAGATACCGAAGTGGATTTGGCCGATGAAATGGCCGATGTATTGTTTGTATTGATTTGTTTGGCCAACCAAACCGGAATTGATTTGAGCGATGCGCTTCAGAAAAACCTCGATAAAAAAACAAAACGGGATGCCAACCGGCATAAGGATAATGAGAAGTTGAAATAGGTCCACGCTTTGCGTCTCGACTCCGCCAGCCTAATGGCTGGTAAACTCGACATGCCCCGCCCGCACTTTACGCTTAATTGAAACACAATACTCCTGTCGGATCGAGCGCTTGCACTGAGCCTGTCGAAGTGTAGCCGAGAGTTGACTGGATAAATACGAAGGCCGAATAGAAGGGTATTTCCTTTGTGGGCTTTCATCTTTCTTTTATTCACCGAAGTCTTGGGTGAACTTATACGGTAGTGAAAAATAAATTAGACCAGAATTTTCGATATTGTTTTTTGTTTTACGTTTGGTCTGTAATATTAATCATTAAAAAATGTGGCAAGTGCATTATACATCGCGGTTACCCTCAGCTGTAATGTCAAGCTAATACACCTCCCTCACAACCCTTACCCCACGTGACATTTCGGATGTCTTATCAATGGTAACTGTCAAAATGGTTTCACCCTGCAGCAGCTCCATAATTTTTTCCGGCCACTCCATCAAACAAATGGCTCCGCTGTAAAAATATTCTTCGTAGCCGATATCATACACTTCTTCGATGGAACGAATGCGGTAAAAATCGAAATGATAAACGGCTTTGCCTTCGGTGGTTTTGTATTCGTTCACCAGTGAAAACGTTGGACTCGAAACCTCATCTTCTACACCCAGTTGTTTGCATACCTGTTTAATGAGGGTTGTTTTGCCCGCACCCATGGGTCCGTTGAAACACCAGATACGCAGGTGGTCGGATACGCCTACAATCTGCTGGGCCAGTTCGGGTAGTTGATCTAACGAAATATCGGAGCGTTCGAGGAGTATGTTCATTGTATAGTTTTTTTCTACTAAGGGGTGTAAGATACAGTAAAGCACAAAAAGTTCAATCTCCTCTGTTTCTCACTCTGGTTCTTTGTGGCTGCGTTTAATCCTCTTTGCGTTTCATTCTTCTTTGTTCTGCGAAGCAAAATCTTTGCTCCTTTGCGGTTAATTCCTCGTTCTGCGCAGCAGAACTACGATGTTTTACGGTAATTAATAATCGCCCAGGTATTAAACAAGGGTATTTGAGGCTCAATGATCAATAAGTCGATATAAGTTGATACGATACGTTCTGTTTTATCCTCTAAACTTGTTTGTTCATCAATGAATATGGTTGAAATGGATTTGAAGAACCCCTGCAGTGTTTCGAGCATAATAATATCAAACAACTTCTCTTTGCTGCGGAAATAATAATTGAGCAGGGCCAGATTGATGCCGGCCTCTTCGGCAATATCGCGGGTGCGGGTGGCGGCAAACCCCTTGGTATGAAATACCAACCGCGCAGCATTTTTGATCTTCGCTTCGGTATTCAGATCCAGTTCTGCTTTTTTTGTTGCCATGTTTTAGTTGGTTTCGGCAGCAAAGATAATAAGGGGGCTTTGGGAGATAAACAAGATGTTTAATCAGTTGATTAAAATTGGTCAGGTTAAGAACAAACAATTCTGGTGACTATTATCCGTGTTTATTCGGGTAAGTTTAAATATTTACGGTTTTGCTCCGAATGGCAGCGGTGTTTGGCTTTCAACTTTGTAGGGTCAATTTGTTGTTGGCCATTTCCGGAGTTGCTGCATTCGTTACAGGTACCTGCGAGATGCAGAGCATAAGGAAGTGATTGTATTATTTTTTAATGTTTAAGTTTATGAACCTACGAAACAATGTTCGCCTGATCGGCAACCTGGGACAAAATCCCGATGTGAAAGAATTAGCTGATGGTAAAAAATTAGCCAAGTTCTCGTTGGCAACCTCCGAAAGCTACAGAAATGAACAGGGTGAGAAAATCACGGAAACCCAGTGGCACAATCTGGTGGCCTGGGGCAAACAAGCCGATGTGATCTCGAAATACCTAAAAAAAGGCAGCGAGGTAGCCATTGAAGGCAAAATTCATTCACGCAACTACACCGACAAAGAAGGGGTGAAACGCTACATTACCGAAATCGTAGTCAACGAACTCCTGATGATCGGTGGTAAAAAGGATTAGTTCTATCATCCACCAACTCTTTTGTATTAAGGACGGAGGTGTACTACTCAACTTAAAAGCATACTCGGCCGGGTATGCTTTTTTTTATGGAAGAATTAACCGCAAGGATTATGAAGGAAGAATGCAAAGAGCGTAACGAATGCAGGTAAGGGAGAACTTTGCCAGACGTGGTCGAAGGATCGGGGAGGGGAGCTAAAAGGAAGATTTTCACACAGAGCACACGGAGAATACACAGAGCATTCAGTAATTACTCGTGTCTATGCTCTGTGGCCCTCTGTGCATTCTTTGATTTTACTCTGTGTGAACTATTGACACATTTGGGTTTTGTCCTGACACACAAACCCAATCTAATACCCCAAGGAGGCAATTTCTCATCTTATATCAAAATATAGTGGATATTAATATCCACTATTAAAATAAATACTTATCTTTGTCCAGTAAAAAAGTAACAAATGTTTTCAAAAGCTTGTGAATACGGCATCAGGGCATCAATTTATATTGCTGAACAATCGCAAATAGACAGAAAAGTGAGTTTAAAAGAAGTTTCGGAAGCAATTGAATCGCCTACGGCCTATACTTCCAAAATTTTGCAACAGCTTTCACGTAACAATATCATAAACTCAGATAAAGGCCCTACCGGAGGTTTCTCAATGAATAAACAGGGATTGGATAAGGTAATGCTTAGTACAATAGTTTTCGCAATTGACGGAGATAATATTTACAAAGGCTGCGGTTTGGGCTTAAAAAAATGTAATGAAAAAAAGCCTTGCCCCGTGCACAACCAATTTAAACTAATAAGAGACGAACTAAAAAAAATGCTTGAGACTACAAGTGTAAAATCATTGGCACTGGACTTTGAAAAAGGATTAACCTTTCTGAAACGGTAAAAAAAATTAACTTAATAGTGGATAGTTTTGTCCAATATAAATAATAAATGGAAACAAAAAATATATTTAGTGAATCAGGAATTATTATCACCATCATTCTCATACTAATGCCGGCAATTAAATCTTATGCTGTAAAAATATAAAAACAACTCCGCTGCTCCATTGCTATGATAACAGTAAAATCACCGATAGCTTTAATCTCAACATTCCTCTGGATAGGTTTTGTATGTGCCATCAGCTTTATGGAGGCATGGATTAAATTTAGCGCCCCCGGGGTTACACTGCCTGTCGGATTGGGAATTGGCCGTTTGGTATTTAGCGTATTGAATAAGGTAGAATGGATTTTGGCTATTGCCATAATTGGAGATTTGCTGCTTGCAAAAGCACAACTTTTCTCCTTTCAAAATCTGCTCTGCTTCATTCCTCTTTTGCTTCTTATCATACAAACATTTTGGACACTTCCTGCATTGGATGCAAGGGCAGAATTGCATATTCAGGGTCAAAACGTTCCTCCTTCAAATCTTCACTTTTATTATGTTGGAATGGAAGTGGTAAAAGTAATCTGTTTGACAACTTTTGGAATCACACTATTTAATAAATCATAAATAAACAAACACTATGAATGTTCAGGAAAATCAAATCATCGGAGAATTGGTAGCACAAGACTACCGCACTGCATCAGTATTTAAAAAATACGGAATAGACTTTTGCTGTCAGGGCAACAGAACCATTGTTGATGCTTGCGAAAAGAAAAATATTGACGGCAAATCAGTTGTTACAGAGTTGAATGCTCTTATGCAGGCGAAACAGGACAGTACAACCGATTATCAAAGCTGGCCTTTAGATTTATTGACCGACTATATCGAGAAAAAACACCACCGTTATGTAGAAGAAAAAACACAGGAAATAAAACCATACTTAGACAAAGTTTGTCGTGTACACGGAGACCGCCATCCTGAATTGTTCGAAATCAATGAACTTTTTAATGCTGCTGCCGGTGAACTGGCTATGCACATGAAAAAGGAAGAGCTGATTTTGTTTCCTTTTATACGCAAAATGGTAAAAGCAAAACAGGAAAATACCAAAGTAGAAGTTCCGCATTTCGAAACCGTTCAAAACCCTGTTCAAATGATGATGAACGAACACACAACAGAAGGAGACCGTTTCAGAAAAATTGAAGAATTAAGTGGTCACTACACACCACCGCAAGATGCCTGTAACACTTATCGGGTAACATTTGCTTTACTCAAAGAGTTTGAGGAAGATTTACATCTGCATATTCATTTAGAAAACAATATTCTGTTTCCTAAAGCGATTGAGTTGGAGAAAATATTGCTATGAACCTAATAAGCATAAAATGCATATAAAATCCATCGTAAAAACTCAAAACCTCACGTTGCTTTATGCGGCCGGAGATGAAAAGATAAATCACGCAAGAATATTGTTAGACGTTATTAAAGCAAAAAACTAAATGGACAATAAACCTCTGAAACGTCATTCGACATTGCAGCCGTTAAGCCGGGAGCATCATCATGGCTTGCAGCTTTGCTGGAAAATAAGAACCGGTTTTAAAAAACAGGTTGAACCAGAGCGTATCAAAAAATATGCTGATTGGTTTTATGTAAACCATTTATTACCACACTTCGAGATAGAAGAAAAATACATTTTTCCTATTCTTGATAAAGACAATGATTTAATCAAAAGAGCATTGTCTGAACATTTAAAAATCAGGTGTTTATTTCAGGCAGGAACAGAGTTATATAAGAACCTGAATTCAATAGCGGAAATGCTTGAAAGCCATATCCGGTTTGAGGAGCGTGTTCTGTTTAACGAAATTCAATCTGTAGCCACCAATGACCGATTACAACAAATACGTTTACATCATACCGAGGAGAGATTTGCAGATAATTTAACGGATCCCTTTTGGGAACAATGAAAGACAAGATACGTTTTACTCTTATAGACAACAACTCGAAACAGGTTATAGAAACTCATCATGGTGCGTATCGAAATTTAATGTTTCTGTTAAAAGATAAAGTATATCCGGATTGTTTTGGCGAATGTGGAGGTATGGGCAGATGTGCGACCTGTATTATAAAAATTGACGGTCTGTCGGGTAGTTCAATTAACAAAGAAAGAAACGAACCCGCAACGCTTTCTAAGATGGGGTATGAAGATGAAAACATTCGTTTGTCATGCCAGATATTTGTTACTAAAGATTTGAATGGGGCAGTGGTTGAATTAATTGAATTGTAATCAATAGGAAGTTTGCGGGTAAAAGTTCCCGTCTGACACGAACCGTTAAACAATTAAACCTGCATCGACTGCAAGGCTCTGTTGTATTCGGTGCGAATACTTTGAATAATGGTAGCGCAGGGTTGCACATCGTGGATGAGTGCCACCGATTTGCCTGCACACCATAATGTTTGATAATGGTTGGGCAATACAGATTGTTCCAGCTTTTTCATGCCCCGCAGGTGGACCAACATCTTAAACCATTTGCGGGTGCGTTTGTTGTGGCTCAGCCAGCGTTCCATAAAATTTTGCCGGTAGCCCATCTTTTTGGCAGCAGGTGTATCAATAATGGTGCAGGGTGTGCCCGAGAGTTTTTCGGTCATCACAATATCGTCCATGCCCGCTGAGGCAATGGCTTGTTTGTAAGCGGCATTCACATTACACTCGGTGCTATTGATAAACCGCGTGCCAATGGAAACGGCATCGGCTCCCAGCAATTGCATGGCGAGTAAGGCTGTGCCGTTGGTAATGCCTCCGGCCGCAATCACAGGTTTGGAAGGGAAGGTATTGCGCAAAGCGGGTATCAATACAAGCAAAGGGTGAGGGCCGGCATGTCCGCCTGCTCCCTGACCAACCGCAACAAATCCGTCACATCCGGCATTAAAACAGGTTTGGGCATGCGCCAGATTGGTGACATCACAATATACTTTGGCTCCATACGCATGAGCCGCTTCAATTACTTTGGATGGATTGCCTAAGGATGTAATATAAAAAGGAACGCGGTTGTTTACGCACAACTCGAGGTGTTTGGCAAGTAGGGGATTGCTGCGCTGCACAATAAGATTAACCCCGTAAGTTCCCTTTGGATTCTCAGCTTTGACAGCATTCAACCGTTTGAGCAATGCATTCAGCTCACCGGCATTGCGGTAGTTGAGTGAAGGGAAACACCCGGCAATCCCATTGCGCATGGCTTCTGTTATCATGGCTTCGTTCGAAACCAAAAACATGGGAGCCATAATGACGGGAAGTGAAATATTTAATTCACCGGCTACTTGATTTTTCAATTTCATGGTACTAATTTAGCATTTAATATTATGCATGCATAATAAATTTAAACCCTAACTGTGATGGAACCAACAAGATTATTTGATTTGCTTCCAAGGTACGAGAAGCTTTTTAATAAACCCGATATGCTTACCTATAAGGTGGGCGGTGTCTGGACGAGTTTCTCGGCACATGAAGTGTTGGAGGATGCCAACCTGATAAGCTACGCATTGTTTGATATGGGCCTGAAGCGGGGCGATAAGCTGAGCATCATTTCGCCCAACCGCCCCGAATGGGTGATTGCCAATATGGGCATTATGGAAGCGGGATGCATCAATGTCCCGATTTATCCAACTATCAGTCAGAAAGATTTGGTGTATATTTTACAGGATGCAGGTATCCGGTACATTTTTGTTCCGGGAAAAGAATTATATGATAAGGTAAATGCGGTACGTGATCAGGTTCCCTCGCTGGTTGATATTATTTCGTTTGATGAAGTAGCAGGAGTAACTAACTGGCGTACTCTGTTGGAACGTGGCAGTGCATGTGCCGATAAAGAAAAGCTGGAGCAGATTAAAGCATCAATTGATACGCATGATTGCGCGACCATCCTCTATACATCGGGCACCACAGGCAATCCCAAAGGTGTGATGCTTTCGCACCATAATTTACTGAGCAATGCCATTGCCAATAAAGATGCGGCACCGTTTAATCCGGAGTGGAGGGTGTTGAGTTTTTTACCCCTCAACCATGTGTTTGAACGGATGCTCACCGTGGTGTATTTGTATCAGGGACTTTCGATTTATTATGCCGAGTCGCTCGAAAAAATAGCCGACAACTTAAAAGAAGTGAAACCGCAATGTTTTGCAACGGTACCCCGTTTACTCGAAAAAGTATATGAGCGTATTGTAAGCAAAGGACATGAGTTGAGCGGAATCAAAAAGCAGTTGTTCTTTTGGGCGCTGCACCTTGGTTTGCGTTATGAACTCAATGGAGCCAATGGATGGTGGTATGAAGCACAACTCAAGCTGGCCAATAAACTTATTTTCAGCAAATGGCGCGAGGCATTGGGTGGCAATGTGGTGGCGGTGGTTTCGGGTGGAGCAGCCCTGCAACCGAGGTTGGCACGTGTGTTTACTGCGGCACGTATTCAAGTTTTAGAGGGATATGGTTTGACTGAAACGTCACCAGTGGTAGCAGTCAATTCGTTTCAACCTGATTCCATTCGATTTGGAACGGTGGGACCGGTGATTGAAGGCGTTCAGGTGAAATTTGCCGAAGATGGAGAAATATTGGTGAAAGGCCCCAATGTGATGCTGGGCTATTATAATAAGCCCGATGAAACGAAGGAGGTATTGAGTGATGGATGGCTCAAAACAGGTGATATCGGTGAGATGGTGGAAGGTCGTTTTTTAAAAATCACCGACCGCAAAAAAGAGATATTTAAAACTTCGGGCGGAAAATTCATCACACCTCAGATTATCGAAAACCATTTGAAGGAATCATCTTATATTGAACAGGCTATGGTGATTGGCGAAGGACATAAGTTTCCGGCAGCCCTGTTGATACCTGCTTTTACCGCTCTCAAAGCCTGGTGCGAACGCAACGGTATAACCTATACTACCAACGAAGAAATGATTAAGCAACCGGTAATCATTGATAAACTGCAAAAGCAGGTGGATATTACCAACAACGGACTGGCACAGTATGAACAAATCAAAGCCTTCTGTTTATTACCACGTGAGTGGAGCATCGACAACGGAGAACTCACACCCAAGTTGAGTTTGAAACGCAGGGAGATCATGCGTATCAACGAAGGTTTGGTATCTGATATTTATAAAAGTGAAGTAAGTATTTAAGGTAATGGAAAAGAAGGAAACAACCTGCTCGCGTATTAAACAGTCATGGCACGCCATCAGCAGGATGTACAACAATGAAGCAGTGAACCACGATTTAACCACCACCACAGGTTTTATTCTCCTCAATATAGATAGTCATGTAGGAACGCCCTCCACGCAGATTGGTCCGCTGCTGGGCATGGAAGCTACCAGCCTCACGCGTACCATAAACCAACTGGAACAAAAAGGAATTATCAAACGCAAAAAGGACCAAAACGATGCCCGGGTGGTGCGCATGATGCTCACTGCAAAAGGCAAGAAGAAAAAGGAAGTATCGAAAAAAACGGTCAGGGACTTTAACAGCATCATCGCTGAACGTTACTCAACTGAAGAACTGGAACATTTTCATGCAATGTTGGAGGAGATCACGAGTTTAGCGATCGAGACAAAGTTTAGTAATCGATGAATGAATCAGTAGGCAAAAAGAAAGTAGGCAGTATGCAATGAAGAATGAGTAATTAATAATTGAAGACATCCTAATAAACTACCCGCAATAAAAATTATGAATAAAGAATGTTGAATGATGAACGAATTGTCAGGCTGAGTTTATCGAAGCCCCACTTCGGCAAGCTCAGTGTGACAATCAATCGCAATAACCAGAAAATATTTTGTACACGAAGGACACAAAGAATGAAGAAAGATGTAAGAACACGAAGACCATACCGCAAGACTCGGCCTTCGTGGCCTTTCTTGTCTTAGATGTTTCGTGCCCTTTGTGTACATATTTTACATATTACCAGTTAACATTATTAACAGATCAACAAACATGACTCTACGAATCAAGAATATAGCCGTTTTAGGATCCGGTGTGATGGGCTCCCGCATTGCTTGTCATTTCGCCAATATCGGGGTGCAGGTATTGCTGCTCGATATAGTGCCTAGGGAACCCAATGCTGCAGAACAAGCCAAAAGTCTAACAACCGAACATACTGCAGTGCGCAACAGGATTGTGAACGAAGCCTTGCAACAAGTGATTCAATCCAATCCATCACCAGTATACCATAGTAAAGTTGCAGCCCGTATCCGTACCGGAAATTTTGACGACAACCTCAAAGATATCGCCAACTGTGATTGGGTACTGGAAGCGGTAGTTGAGAACCTCGATATCAAAAAACAATTATTTGCCAGAGTAGAGCAGTTCCGCAAACCCGGAACCATTATATCCTCCAATACTTCGGGCATTCCCATTCACCTGATGCTGGACGGGCGCAGCGATGATTTTAAAACACATTTCTGTGGCACCCATTTTTTCAATCCACCACGTTACCTCAAATTGCTGGAGATCATCCCAACCGAATTTACACGCAAGGATATTCTCGACTTTTTGATGGATTATGGCGACCGTTATCTTGGCAAGACGACCGTATTGTGTAAAGACACTCCGGCTTTTATCGCCAACCGTATTGGTGTGCATGCAATTATGGAAGTATTGCATGCCGCACAAACAATCGGGTTGAGCGTTGAGGAAGTAGATAAGCTCACCGGACCTGTGGTGGGACGGCCTAAGTCGGCAACCTTCCGCACAGCCGATGTGGTAGGTATTGATACACTCATCAAAGTAGCCAATAATTTATATGCCGATGCTGTGACCGATGAAGCGCGTGAACGTTTTGCACTTCCGGAGTTTCTGAAAAAAATGGAGGAGCAGAAATGGTTTGGCGATAAATCGAAACAGGGATTTTACAAGAAGACCAAAAATGCGGAGGGTGAAACCGAAATCTTATCGCTTAACCTAAAAACATTTGAATACGGCCCTCAGCAAAAAGCGAAGTTTGCCACGCTCGAAACCACCAAACCTATTGACGATTTGCGCAAACGGTTGCCTGTATTGCTGGCAGGAACCGATAAGGCCGGTGACTTTTACCGCCACACCTTTTACGGTTCATTTGCGTATGTATCCAACCGCATTCCCGAAATAGCCGATCATTTGTATCAGATTGATGAAGCCGTATGTGCCGGATTTGGCTGGGAACTTGGTCCGTTTGAAATTTGGGATGTACTGGGTGTAAGCAATACACTTAATCTAATGCGAGCATCAGGATTAAACGTTGCGCCATGGTTGGATGAGATGCTGGCCACAGGTGCAACTGAGTTTTACAAAACAGAAAACGGGGTGCGCAAGTATTACCATATTCAAAGCAAAACCTACAAGCCAATGCCGGGTGCGGGTGAGCTGATCATTCTCGATCATATCCGTTCGCATAGCAAGGTATGGAGCAACAGTGGTGCTGTATTGCATGATTTGGGTGATGGTGTATTGAACTTAGAGTTTCGCACCAAGATGAATTCGATGGGCAGTGAGATTGTAGCGGCCATTAATGCTTCGCTTGATATTGTTGAAAAAGACCATGCCGGATTGGTGATTGGCAACAATGCTCCTAACTTTTCGGTTGGGGCCAATCTGGCCATGTTGCTCATGTTTGCCATCGATCAGGAGTATGATGAAATAGATTTGATGGTACGCATGTTCCAAAAAACAATGATGCGCGTGCGTTACTCATCGGTTCCGGTGGTAACGGCTCCGCATGGATTGTCGTTAGGCGGAGGTTGCGAAATAAACCTGCATGCCGATGTGGTGCAGGCTGCTGCCGAAACCTATATCGGTTTGGTGGAAGTGGGCGTAGGACTGATTCCGGGTGGTGGTGGTACCAAAGAAATGACCTTACGAGCCAGCGATGCTTACGAGAAAGGAGATATCGAACTCAATACTTTGCAAAACACTTATATGAATATTGCCATGGGCAAGGTAGCTACTTCGGCTTATGAAGCGCTGGAAATGGGTATTCTCCGCAAAACAGATTCCATCAGCATCAGCGAACGCAGGCAAATTGCTGATGCCAAACAACGTGTATTGGCTATGGTTGAACACGGATACACGCAACCTGTTATGCGCAAGGATATCCGTGTACAAGGCAAAGCCGGATTGGCTATGTTTTATACAGGAGCGCATTCGATGATGAAGGGAGCGTATATCTCGGAACACGACCGGAAAATTTCACAAAAGCTGGCCTGGATTATGTGCGGGGGTGATTTGAGTTCTCCGCAACTTGTGAGCGAACAATACCTGCTCGATTTGGAGCGTGAAGCCTTTTTGAGTTTATGTGGAGAACGAAAAACATTGGAGAGAATTCAGCATACGCTTAAAACAGGTAAGCCGTTAAGAAATTGAGTCAGTTCGAGTAAACATTGGGGTGGATGCGGGCGAGCGTTTGTATCGAGAACTGATTTAAAGTAGGCGGTAGGCAAGTAAGAAAGTAAGCAAAAGAAGAATAAAGGATGTTGAATGACGAATAAGAAACGAATTGTCAGGCTGAGTTTATCGAAGCCAATCAAATAACTGGTGGTAAGTAACTAAGTAATTGAGTAGTTAAGTAATTAGGTAAATGTGCCTTAGAATGTGATTTACTCAACCAACCTAATTACTCAATCAACTAAATGATGAATGACGAATAAAAAACGAATTGTCAGGCTGAGTTTATCGAAGCCACACTTCGGCAAGCTCAGTGTGACAAGCAACTCGAAATAAAAAAATAATGAATGTTGAATGACGAATTGAAAACGAATGCTCCAACATATTAACTAATCAACACAATTAACATAACACACATGAACGCATATATCATCAAAGGATTTAGAACAGCAGTGGGCAAAGCGCATAAAGGAGGCTTTCGGTTTATGAGGCCCGATGATCTGGCCGCGCAGGTAATCCGTCATTTGCTGGCGACTGTTCCGCAACTCGACCCGGCAAGGATTGACGATTTAATTGTGGGCAATGCCGTTCCTGAAGCCGAACAAGGCATGCAAATGGGACGGATGATTTCATTGCTCTCATTGCCGGTTTCGGTTCCCGGAATGGTCATTAACCGCTATTGTGGTTCGGGATTGGAAAGTATTGCCATTGCCTGTGCCAAAATCAATGCAGGGTTGGCGCATTGTATTGTGGCAGGAGGAACCGAAAGCATGAGTCTGGTGCCTACGATAGGTTGGAAGACTGTTTTGAATTATGATATCGCCAGTCAGCACCCCGATTGGTACAGCAGCATGGGTGCAACAGCCGAAGCGGTATCAACTGAATATGGTGTTTCACGCGAAGACCAGGATTTGTTTTCTTATCAGTCGCATCAAAAAGCATTGAAGGCTCAACAAGAAAAACGTTTTGTTGATCATATCGTTCCCATCACCGTAAACGAAACATATATTGACGAAAACGGCAAACGCAAAACCCGTTCGTTTGTGGTGGATACCGATGAAGGTCCGCGAGCTGATACCACCGTTGAAGGATTGGCTAAACTCAAACCTGTATTTAAAAACGGAGGAACAGTAACAGCGGGCAATTCATCTCAAACAAGTGATGGCGCTTCGTTTGTGTTGGTGATGAGTGAGCAGATGGTCAAAGAGCTTAACCTCATACCGATTGCGCGGATGGTGAGTTATGCGGCCAGTGGTGTGGAGCCCCGCATCATGGGGATTGGTCCGGTGGAAGCTATACCCAAAGCGGTGAAGTTGGCCGGTTTATCTTTAAACCAAATTGAACAGATAGAATTGAACGAAGCATTTGCCGCTCAATCGTTGGCTGTAATCCGCAAGCTGGAACTGAATCCCGAAATCGTGAATGTAAACGGAGGAGCCATTGCTCTTGGACATCCACTGGGTTGTAGTGGTGCTAAACTCAGTGTGCAGCTGTGGGACGAAATGCGCAAACGCAATCAGAAGTACGGAATTGTATCGGCTTGTGTAGGTGGTGGACAAGGGGTTGCAGGGGTGTATGAATTGCTTTGAGGAAATGTATAATTAATAATTAGTAATGAATAATAGTCAGTTCGAGTGAACATTGGGGTGGATGCGGGTGAGCGTTTGTATCGAGAACTAAAAAAAGTAGGCAAAAGGAAAGTAGGCAGTAGGCAAGGAGGAAATAATAATGAATGTAGAATAACGAATGTTGAATTGCAGGAGAGTATTCAATAACCCAATAACAAATAACTAAGTAACCAATACCATGGAAACCGTAACCAACAAAGCATTAAAAGGAGGGGAGTTCTTAATCAAAGAAACCCTGGCGAATGATATTTTTATTCCTGAAGAGTGGAATGAAGAGCAACGTATGATTGCGCAAAGTTGCCACGATTTTTTGGCAACCGAGGTATGGCCCATTCTGGACCGGATTGATGCGCAGGAAGAAGGACTGATGGTGGAGCTGATGAACAAAGCGGCCAATTTGGGGTTGTTGGGATTGAATGTGCCCGAGCAATACGAAGGTTTTGAAAAAGATTTTGTGACGGGCATGCTGGCTACCGAAACGCTCGGTGCCGGACATTCATTTGCTGTTGCGTTTGCCGCTCATACGGGTATTGGTACACAACCTATTTTGTATTATGGAACGGATGAGCAGAAGAAAAAATACATTCCCAAGCTGGCCACGGGTGAGTGGAAAGGCGCTTACTGTTTGACAGAGCCGGGTTCGGGAAGTGATGCCAACTCAGGCAAAACCAAGGCGGTATTGTCGGAGGATGGGAAACATTATATCCTCAACGGACAAAAAATGTGGATCACCAATGGAGGCTTTGCAGATGTGTTTACCGTTTTCGCCAAAATAGATAATGATGAAAACCTGAGCGCCTTTATCGTTGAGAAAAATTTTGGAGGTATCACGCTCAATCCCGAAGAACATAAATTAGGCATCAAAGGCAGTTCAACACGCCAGGTGTTTTTCACCGATTGCAAAGTGCCGGTTGAAAACCTGCTGAGTGAACGTGGTAACGGATTTAAGATTGCAGTGAACATCCTCAATATGGGACGCATTAAATTGTGCGCTGCCGCATTGGGAGCCTCAAAGGAAACAGCTACCAAAACCATTCATTATGCGAACGAACGTTTGCAGTTTGGCCGTACCATTGCCAAATACGGAGCCATCAAATACAAACTGGCTGAACAGGCCATTCGTATTTATGCATGTGAAAGTGCTTTATACCGTGCTACACAAAACATTGAAGATGCCATCAGCGATTATGAAGCAGGAGGAATGTCGCACGAAAAAGCCATCTTAAAAGGCGTTGAGCAGTTTGCACCCGAAGCGGCCATCCTTAAAGTAAACGGAAGTGAGGTGTTGGATTATACCGTAGATGAAGGCGTGCAGGTTTACGGAGGAATGGGATACAGTGCCGATGCCCCGATGGAACGTGCTTACCGTGACTCGCGTATCAACCGTATTTTTGAAGGCACCAACGAAATCAACCGCATGCTCACCGTTGATATGTTATTGAAGCGCGCCATGAAAGGTGAACTCAATTTGATGGAGCCTGCTATGAAGGTGATGCAGGAACTGATGAGCATTCCGGAGTTTGGCGAAGAGGAAGAAACCTTGTTCAGCAAAGAGAAAAAATATATTGCTCAGTTTAAGAAAGCCATTTTGCTGGTGGCCGGTGGGGCCGCTCAAAAATTAATGATGGACTTAGGTAAGGAACAGGAAATTTTGATGAATATTTCGGATATGGTGATTGATACCTATTTGGCAGAGTCGTTGCAGTTGCGGGTAGAAAAGCTGGTGCAGCAACGGGGTGAAGAAGCCTGCAAAGCACAACTGGCCATGATGCGTGTATTTATCACCGATGCAGCCGACCGCATTCATAAAAACGGAAAAGAAGCCATTAATGCTTTTGCTGATGGAGATGAACAACGCATGATGTTGCTGGGTGTAAAACGTTTTACTAAAACTGAACCGTTTAATACTAAAGATGCCCGCAGGCAAGTGGCGGAGGTGCTGATTGAATCGAATCGATACTGTTTTTAGGAGTTGATTATTGCGGGTTATAAAAATACGTACACAAAGGCCACGAAGATTTAAGAAAAGAAAGAGCACGAAGGCCGGGTCACAGGGCATTTCCTTCGTGGTCTTTAATCTTTCTTCTTTTGGTTGACTAAGTAATTAAGTTGGTTAAGTAAATCACATTCTAAAACACATTTACCTAACTCCTCAACGTTCTGGGGCCTTGCGATGGTGCCGTGCCATGGAGACGTCTTTATCTTCCGAAGATAAAAATAAAATTGAAAACGAAAGGCTGAATGTTAGAATGATAACGGCACTAGCTACCACTAGTGCAATCACTGAGACTGTCAATAAGTCGACTTACCTCTAGGTCTAGGTTAGGAATTTCCCTGAGCACGATAGCCCAGATGATGTCTTCCGAAACACTATCATAGCCATGACTGATTCTATTGCGGGTATCTACAATTTTTCGAGCGTTTGTTATTGGGAAATTTGGATCTGCTTTCAGTATTCTATTAACGGCCTCACCTATAATTTCTATATTACGTTCAATTGCACGTTTGGTTTTTGTGTCTTTTTGAAACTCGAAGAAGTCTTTTTTGTCCGGAAGAAATTCGTTGATTTCGTTTATTGCTTGCTTGATGTCGGCAAGCCAGGAAGCGATTTCAAGTTCCATAGATAAGAATTTTGGTTTGGTCTATTTCCCTTTTTAAGAATGGGTTTCTGATTGCTTTTTGTTCGAGAAGATCAACATGTCTATTAAAAATAGTCTCGAGTTGCTCTTTTAAGTTGAAATAACTGTCTGAGTACGCAAGTGGGTCGTTTTCTGCAATATCCACAACCATATCGACATCACTGTCTGCTTTAAATCTGTCATTGGTAACTGATCCAAATGCAAAGAGTGTCCGAACCTTATTAGAGGCGCAGATCTCTTTTATTTCGTCAATATGGGCGGTAAGCAAAGTCATGATATACAAATGTAACAGTTTTACTGTAATTCAGTGCATTGGTGGCAACTCCTCAATATAAAACAACTTTTAGGTGCTTTTTTTATCTAATCACATTCGATTTTGAAAAACAGAAAGAACCCCATAAATAGTATAAATTCGCGTGTAAAGAATCGGGGTTCTATTACCTATTCATTTTATCAACCTATCAACTATTCAATATGACACTCGAAGAACAATTTGAACAGGCATCCAAAGATGTGCATACGTTAAAAGAACGTCCGGGAAATGACGTATTGTTAAACCTGTACTCGTTGCATAAACAAGCATCGGTAGGGGATGTAAACGGAGACGAACCCGGCATGTTTGATTTTATAGCCAAGGCAAAATACAATGCATGGGCCACTAAAAAAGGATTAAGCCGGGATGAAGCCATGAGCCGTTATGTGGCCCTGGTGAATGAACTGTTAGCTGCCAATTCCTAAAACGGAAAAGAAACTATGTTGAGAATAGACGGGTGCACTGCGGGAACAGAGCGGGAGTATTAATTGGCTTTCTTCGCCAATTTTTCATCGAAATGAAAAGGAGAGAACCAATATAACATCAAGATTCGGGAGTAACGATAGGTGAATGGAGCGGCAATAAAAAAGGCCGGAACAATGATGGCGATGTAAATCCAGAAGTCGGGGTCGTTGAGTAAGATCATGGTTCCTAAACCGAATACCAACATGATACCAACGGTAATGGCATAACTCACATACATGGCGCCCCAAAAAAATCCGGGTTCAATTTCATAATGTACATTACATACCGGACAGTCGTCAAACATCTCGGTAAACTTTGTACTTACAGCATTATGCTTAAACATTTTTCCGCTTTGGCAACGGGGGCATTTGCCTTGCAGCATGGCCAAGTTTCTGTTGGGTGTGTAGGTATCGCACATGGTAAGGTTGGATTTACAGTGAAGCTTTCTTTTTTAACTTGGCATTGCGCCAGTAAATATACCCGAAAACCATCGCGATGGTATAAGGAATGGCTAATAAATACAGGATTCCGTTATTGAGGCTGCTGCCAACGGTACTTCCGTTTTTGCGGGCTTCTTCCAGTGATGTTTTACACATCGGACATTGGGCCAATACATCGGAAGCAAGGATGCACAGGGCGAAAAAAACAAGGAGGACTGCAACTTTTTTCATGATTCGAATGTAGACTTATAATTGTGGTTTGGGTATGATATTGCTCAATGTTTGTTGGGGATGTTAATTGTGTTGGCTTCGGTAAACTCAGCCTGACAATTGTTAATATGGAAGAACAGCCTGATAAGGTTGACATTTTACTCTGTGTGAACTCTTTATTTCGTTTCATTCACCGAAGCCTTGGCGTAGGTGAATTGCGACTTTTCCTTTGCACCTCTGCATGAATTTACGCAACTCGCAATAAATAACCCGTAACTTAAAAACTATAATATGGCGATATCATCAAATACACCACCACTCCGGTTACTGTTACATACAGCCAGATGGGGTAGGTGAAACGCACCAGCTTTTTATGACGTTCCACATTCATTTGCAAGCCGTGGTAAAACGATAATAATACCAATGGAAGTACCAATGCAGCTAAAATAATATGGCTGATGAGAATCGTCAGGTAAACCGGGCGAAGCGGATTATCCAGCGGAAAAATCGTTTCATCGGCAAAGTAGTGGTACATCACATACGAAACCAAAAATACACTCGATAAACCAAACGTAATGATATTGGTGGTTTTGTGTGCCGCGATATTTTTTTGTTTGATGAAATACAGCGAAACCAACAAAAGCACACTGCAAGTAGCATTGATAAAACCATTCAATGCAGGCAATACAGTCACAAACGAAGGCATTACATCAGGGCGTGGAAGCCACTTTCGGTTAAGCACCACCACGGCCAAAAACACCACCACCGAAAGGGCCATCACAATGCGGAAATATAAACGGTCGTTGGCTGCGGGTTGCGGATTGTTTTGCATATTAGTTTTTAGATTTTTCATTCAGCAATACATCAATGTCCTCACGCAGACGTTTGATGTCAAGGTCTTCCAGTCCATCGTAGATACCACGGATATGTTTGTCTTGGTCAATCAGCAATAACTGCTGGCTGTGGTCAATGGTTTTGTCTTCGATTGATACCGGCAATAAATACCCGCGTCCGGCTTTAAAGATGGAGTCTTTGCTGCCTGTTACGAATAACCAGTTTTTATTCTTCACACCAAAACGTTCGGCATACATGGCCAATACCGGTACACTGTCGTTCTCCGGGTCAACCGAGTGGGAGAGGAACAAAATATTACCATACTCCGCTTTGCTTGCGGCAAGCTCCTGGCATTTGGCATAAATGGTTTCCACCTTGGCATTCATCTTCGGACAAACATCTTTGCAGCGGGCAAAGAAAAAATTGGCGATATAGATGCGGTTGCCAATGGTTGCCTGTGTCACGGGTTCTCCAAATTGGGATATGAGCTGAACATCGGGAACTGTATAATACACCGTGTCGGTTGAACCTTCGGGTACATATTTTTCGCCATAATAAGGCAAACCTTTAAAAGTATGGGTGCCTAAACTCAGTACCCAATAAATAAGAATTGGGACTACGATGAGTCCCAATGCCAGAAAAAACGATTTTTTGCTTTTCATGATGTATGCGCAAATCAACTGGCTACAGGAGCCTGTTGATTCCTAAAATTAGCGAATAAGTGAAGTGTAATTGCTTTCAATGATCATGAGTGCAACCAGAAAGACAACAAATATCATCGGATAGATGATGAGATTGCCCAGCCATTTGTGCTCAAACTTCATGTGCATGAAAATTCCAACGATATAATACGCTTTAATCACACCCAATGCAATGAACAGGATGTTTTTAGCCATTGAATGGTTATCGAGTAGCATAAAGTACAATGCGATATCCACAATGGTAAGGGCTGTCAAAATCCAGAAGGTTCTCCAGATTTTACTTTTCATATCTTTAGGAGTATCTGTATGTTCCATGTGTTGTTCTGTATGTTCCATGATGATATTATTTATTACGGGTTAATAATGTTAATTGGTTTTATGGTGTTGTGGCTTTAAGGCTTTACGTAAAACCATAAAGCCATATAACCAGAGTCCTAAATTAGATCAGGTAGAAGAAAGTAAATACGAATACCCACACAAGGTCTACAAAGTGCCAGTACAATCCAACTTTTTCAACCATTTCGTAGTGACCGCGTTTTTCGTAGGTACCGTTCAGTACGTTTAAGTAAATCACCACATTGATTACCACTCCTGAGAATACGTGGAATCCGTGGAACCCGGTAACGATAAAGAACAGGGCCGCAAACGCCATTGGTCCGAATGGATTATGGCTCAGGGTTGCACCTTCGGTGATGAACTGTGTCCACTCCCAGGCCTGACAGCCCAAAAACGCCAATCCTCCGAGGATGGTGAGGAACATATATTTAGCTACTTCCTGTTTGGCCATTCGGTGTCCGGCTTCTACTGCCAGTACCATTGTAACCGAACTAAAGATGAGCACAAAGGTCATTAAACTTACGAAAAACAACGGCAGGTGCATTCCATGAATAAAAGGGAAGTGGTTAAATACCAACTCCGGCAAAGGCCATTTTTCGGTTGTAAAATAACCCACATGTTGCATTTGCTCTACAAATCCTTCTTCAAGGTGTTGCATTGGCTTCACAATCTCATTGGCTGCCGGTGAAGGGTAGGTGTGGCGAACAAATCCGTAAGATACCAGCAATGATGAGAAGGTGAACGCATCCGATAGAAGGAAAATCCACATCATCAGTTTTCCATAGCTAATGCCGAATGGTGAGCGACCTCCGCCCCAAATGCTCTTTTTTTCAGTAGTTAATGCAGTAGTGTGTGACATATTTGATAATTATCTGTTCAGTGTGAAAAAGAAGAAGAGATACACCCATACAAGGCCCAGAAAGTGCCAGTACGTGGTGCACAAATTTATACTTAATAGGTTTTTTTTATGTACGTTGAACTGAAAAGTTTTGCCAATAACCACCAGCAGAAAAATCAGTCCGCCCAGCATGTGAAACAAATGGACACCCGAAATCACATAAATAAAAGATTCTGATGGATTGCCTACAAAGTGAATATTGTTGGCTACCAGTTCTTTCCAGGCAAACCATTGCATCAAACCAAAGGTCAACCCCAAACCAAAGGTAATTCCCAGAGCCAGTTTCAGTCGGGCAAGGTTGTCGTTTTTAGCAGACAGGTAAGCCCATTGCATGGTAACAGAACTGATGATAATAACGATGGTGCTATAGGTAAACAGTTGCGGCAGTTCAAAAATAAGCCAGTTGCCTTCGCCCCTGCGTACAATATACGCGCTGGTAAACGCGGCAAACAACATCAGGCTGGCTACAATCATCAACCATACCACAAATTTGCTTGGGTTGATGGCGTATTGTTCGTTTTCGTTTTTCATGGTTTGTGTCATCATAACGCTTAAATTTTATCGAACAAATAGGCTAGTTGAACCAATGGCAAATACAGGAAAGAGGCAAACATCAAACGTTTGGCATCTTTGTTATCAAGTGTTTTGTACAGGCGGAAGGCGAAATAGGTCATCACCAGTCCTGCACCAATCGCTACAACTCCTGAGATGATTCCGGTAAATCCTTCCTGAGTAGGGAGGAAACCAACAGGGATGAGCAATAACGCGAAGGCCAAATTTTGCAAAGCAGTCTTACGGTCTTTACCATAAGAAGGCAACATCTTAAATCCTGCACGTTTATAGTCTTCGTCCAGAATCCATGCAATGCTCCAGAAGTGAGGGAACTGCCAGATGAACTGAACACCAAATAAAATTAAAGCTTCTGTTGTGATATGTCCACTGAAAGCTGTCCAGCCAATCAATACGGGCAATGCACCCGGAAAGGCACCTACAAATACCGAAACAGGAGAAATACGTTTGAGGGGAGTATAGATAAAAGCGTAAGAAATCAACGATGCGAAGGCCAATAATCCTGTTAACTGATTAAGGTAGAGTGCCATTAATGCAACACCCACAATACCCATCAGTGTGCTGGCAATAGCCGCTTCGGTAATACTCATGCGGTTGGTAGCCACCGGACGGTTAGCCGTGCGAATCATCAGAATATCGTAGTTGCGCTCAATAATCTGGTTCAACCCATTGGCCGCGCCCACCACTAAAAATCCTCCGATGCTCAGGATGGCGAGGTCGAATCCATTCACAGCACCCTTGGCAGCGGTTAAATACGTAATGGCAGCCGAGAACACCACCAAAGCGGTCAGCCGGGTTTTAATCAACTGCTGGTAGTCCTGCACTTTCTGACGAAAGGCCGAGGCTACAATTACGTGGTCATTATGTTGAGCTACTGTTTTCAATTCTATAATACATTAGGCTGTTTGCACAGCCCGTTTTGTTTTGGTATAAATTAAGATGGTGATGAACAACTGAACTCCGGCAATTAAACTCCCCACAAACAAGTGTACGCTTTGAATGTGTTTAGGGAATCCGGCAGTATCGAGCAGTTTACCACTAAAAATCTGCAAGCTTATCAAAAGAATCAGAACCAGTGCCGATTTGTAGATGATGGAGTTGCGGTCGAACGCAGCTTTCATCTTTACAAACATCACAACAGTAAGCACTAAACTGATGATGGAGAAAGAGCGGTGAAACCAAAACGTGCTTCCCAAACTCTCAACCCAATACACCCGGTTTTGCTCGCCCATCATTAAGGCAACATGATCAATCTGCTCTCTAACCTGAGTTCCGCTGATGGTTTGAATCAGCGATACGGTGAGCACAGCAATCATAACGCCTTTCAGCGTGGAGTCGTTATTGCGTTGTTCAATCACAAAACTTTGCGAACGTGTGATGGTATAGATGAGCAGGCCTACAATCATTAAGGCTATAATCATGTGTATGGTTACCATCCAGGTTGCAAGGTTTGATGAAACAACTTTGGCTCCAATCCATCCTTCAAATGCTACTCCGATAAAGGCTAAAAAGCTCAGCCAAAATACGGTGGTATCTTTCTTACGATAAGGTAATGCAAAGAACACGGTGAGAAAAACAAAGAACCCGGTGGTTACACCAATGAGACGGTTTACGTACTCGGTCCAGGTTTTGTACACATCAAAATCAGCGACTTCATGTGTAGCGGTTTTGTATTTCTCTTTATAATCCGGAGGCAGCTCACTGATATCGGAAGGAGGGACCCATTTGCCAAAACATGTTGGCCAATCGGGGCAACCCATTCCCGAACCTGTGCTTCTTACTAAACCTCCCACAAAAATCAGAAAGAAGACGGATGCAATGGTTAAGATACCGAAGCGTCTGAATCGTATTTCTGATTGTTGTGTTTTGTCTGTCATTGCGTGGTGTTATGGTTTTGTGGCTTTAAGGGTTGATGTATTTTAACACAATTCCTTAGCCATAAAACCAAATTCCATATTAACTAGTTAACAACAGGTTTCTGTACCGACTCAAACTTTTCAGGGTTTGGCTCTGTCTGCTCGTCTGTTTGTCCCGGGTCAGGAACGTTCTGAGGAATGAAATCATGCTCCGCTCCCGGTTTGCTGTAATCATAAGCCCAACGGTAAACGGTTGGCAATTCGCCCGGCCAGTTACCATGGATATGCTCAACAGGAGCTGTCCACTCAAGGGTATTAGATTCCCATGGATTTTGCTCACTACGTTTTCCTTTGCGGATGCTGCTAAAGAAGTTGTACAGGAAAATCAACTGAGCCGCACCACCCAATAAAGCCGCAATGGTGATAAACTGGTTCATGTTTATGAAGATGTCGAACGACTCGTAAGCAGAGTTTGCGTAGTATCTGCGTGGTACACCGGCCAATCCCATAAAGTGCATCGGGAAAAATACGCAGTAAGCCGAAACGATGGTTAACCAGAAGTGCAGGTGACCAAGGGTTTCATTCATCTTACGTCTGAACATCTTAGGAAACCAGTGGTAGATACCACTCATCATCCCAAAAATAGCCGCGCTACCCATTACCAGGTGGAAGTGAGCTACAACGAAATAAGTATCGTGCAAGTTGATGTCCAACGCTGCATTACCCAGCCAGATACCTGTTAAACCACCGGTGATAAAGAATGATACCAATCCGATAGCAAACATCATGGCAGGTGTGAGGCGCAGGTTACCCTGCCACAAAGTAGCCAGGTAGTTAAATGTTTTTACAGCCGAAGGAACAGCAATAATCAATGTTCCGAGCATAAATACCGACCCTAAGAAAGGATTCATACCGGTGATGAACATGTGGTGACCCCAAACGATAAACGAAAGGATACCGATAGCCAGAATTGAACCAATCATCGCGCGGTAACCAAAGATCGGTTTGCGTGAGTTGGTTGCGATAACTTCAGAAGTGATACCCAATGCAGGCAACAAAATGATGTATACCTCAGGGTGACCTAAGAACCAGAATAAATGCTGGTATAAGATGGGTGAACCACCTACACGCTCAATACCGCCTGCAATATCAGCAGGAATATCAGCCAGATAGAATGAAGTTCCGAAACTACGATCGAAGATGAGCAATAAAGCTCCTCCCAATAATACCGGGAATGAAAGCAATCCCAATACAGCGGTCATTAAAAACGCCCAAATGGTCAATGGAAGACGCGACATCTTCATCCCTTTTGTACGCATGTTTAAGATGGTTGTGATATAGTTGATACCACCCAATAATGAAGAAGCAATAAACAATACGATTGCAACCAGCCAAAGGGTCATACCTGTTCCCGAACCCGGAATGGCCTTAGGCAAAGCCGAAAGCGGAGGGTAAACGGTCCAACCTGCTGATGCCGGCCCGCCTTCAACAAATAAAGAGCAAATCAATACCACTGATGATAAGAAGAAGAACCAGTATGAAAGCATATTCATAAAAGGAGACGCCATATCACGTGTTCCAACCTGCAATGGAATGAGTAGGTTACTGAAAGTACCACTCAATCCGGCAGTCAATACATAAAATACCATGATGGTACCGTGGATGGTAATCAAAGCCAGATAGAAGTTTGGATCTAATCTTCCATCTTTTCCCCATTGCCCGATCAGGTTTTCGAGGAATGGCATTTTCATATCAGGATAAGCCAACTGTAAACGGAAAAGGAGAGACATTGCCATACCCAATGTACCCATGATAATACCGGTAATCAGGAATTGTTTGGCAATCATCTTATGGTCCATACTGAACACATACTTTGAGATGAATGTTTCTTTGTGATGTCCATGCTCGTGTGAGTCATGGCTGTGGTCATCGTGATGTAAATTACTCATATATGCTGTTGTTACTTTCTTTAATAGGTAAAATTGGGGCTTATTTGCTTGCTAAAGGTTTGTGTGTTTCAGTTGTGTTCGAAACCTGAGCATTGTCATCAGCTGGAGCAGGAGTGCTGCTGGCTACCAGTGTTGGTTGACTTGCTAACCATTTTTTGTAGTCGGCAGGTGAATCCACAACGATTTTCATTTTCATACGGTAGTGAGCGCCACCACAAATTTTATTACACAATAAAACGTAATCAAACTTAGGGTTGTTTAGCTTGGTACGCATTTCGGCAGTTGTGATGGTAGGAGTGAAGTTAAACTGTGTAGGTAAGCCCGGTACCACGTTCATCTGAACACGGAAGTGTGGCAGGTATGCCGAGTGAATCACATCTTTTGCACGGAATTTCAATGAAACAGGCTTACCTGCTTCGAAGTGAAGTTCGTTGGTGATGATATCATCCTGCGCTTTTGGATCTTTCGGATCAACACCAAATGCGTTTACAATACCCATTTGACGGAAATCGTGGTTCCCCAGTTTATTATCAGCACCTGCATAACGAACGCTCCATCCAAACTGGTAGCCAAATACTTCAATAACAGAAGCTTTTTCATCGCGGCTGTTCATGATATGGTTCCACGTTTTCAAACCACGGATCACCAAAACAGTCAATACGATTGCAGGGATAACGGTCCAGATCAATTCCAACTTGTGGTTATCAGGGTAATAAATAGCTTTACGTTTGCCATCGGCACGGTAGCGGTATCCGTACCAGAACAATAATATTTGGGTGATAATAAATACAACACCGGTAATCGCTACCGTAATCATAAACATATTATCGTACTCAGCACCGTGGGCCGAAGCAGCATCGGTAGCGTATACTGTCCAACTGCCGTGAACTACAAATTCCCAGATGGCAGCAATCAGTCCGGTAACCATAAAGGCCAATAATAATTTGCCATTGATGCTTGACCAGTTGATAACCGGTTTGCCCTGAATTTCACTTACTTTATTAAGGATACCGAAAATCTGTCCGATTACACCTATTAATAAGGCCGCGATGATAAACAGCAACCAGTTGATACGTGAAGTATATTGATTTTCGCCAGAAGCAGCGGCTCCCGAAGCGGTTTCGCTACCCACCGTTGCGCTTGCTGTTGCAGCAGCAGCCGGTTTTTCGCTTTCAGCCTGAATATACGCTCTGATTGATTTGATCTGATTGTCGCTCAGGTTTTCAAAAGGTGTCATCAGGGCATCATTGTTCTCTTTTGAGATTTGAACAGCCACAGGATCACCGGATTTGATCAGTTTTTGAGAGTTCTTAACCCATTTGATAAACCATTCTTCCTTGTATTTGGTGTGGGTTCCTTTTAAAGCGGGACCGACTACTTTCTCATCCATAGCATGGCATGAGGTACAATTTGCGGTAAAGAGTTTTTCACCTTCTTCAGCTGATTGTGTAAAGCCTGAAAATGAAATGCTTAACAGCGAAACCAGCAATAAGGAACGGAATACAGTTGTAATGATTCTCATTGAGCGTGTATGTTGAAATGGTTTAAGATCTTAGAATTTCAGCCTGCGAATGTAAAAGTTTTTTTACTTAATATGGAATTACAAAATGGATTTTTTACCAATCTAAATACTCCAAATTGTGGATTACGATAAGGGTTAGTGTTGAGGGGTAGGGGTTTTAACAGGGGCTTTTTGAGGAATAACTTTTTTTACTGCACCTGTATCTGTTTGAGTGTTAAGTGTATCGGTCGGGAGTGCAGGTTTTTTAGGGCCTTCAATTCCACTTTGCCATACACGTAGTCCATAATTGTTGTTTCCTCTCAGCATAGTTGCAGCGTAAACAAATTGTTTGTCTTTGCTAAACTGAAGGTCTTTTACCGCTTGTCCGTTTGCGTCAATTTGCGCCACCAGCAGTCCTGTTTCAACTTCCCATACCTTAATACTTCCATCATTACAGCCTGTAACCGCGTATTTCGAATCATCCGTAAAGGCTACTGCTGTTACTTTCCAGCAATTTACAGGTAATACACGAATGGGTTTCCCGGTAATCAAATCCCAGATGCGGGCGGTTTTATCGTTGGAGCCGCTGATCATCAGTTTGTTGTTTAAACTTACGGCAATCACATTCACCACATCGGCATGTCCGTCAAAGGTGCGGGCAACGGTGCTGTTGCTCAGATTGTATTGTTTAATTTGTGGTCCGGCCGAGGCCACGTATATAAAACGAGGGTCGCTGGTTTGAACGATGCAGTTTACAGATTGTCCCACATCAATATTGCGGAACGCTTTGCCTGATGCCAAATCCCAGGCCATCAGCATCCGGTCTTCTCCCCCCGAAAACAGATATCTGTTACTTTTGTCAAACCACAAGGTATTCACATGGTCTTTGTGTCCCTCGAGTTGGCGGCTTCTGCGCCACACGCTATCCCAGATTACAATGGTTTTATCGCTTGATCCGCTGGCAAGTAATTTCCCATCGGCCCTAAACTTTAGAGCTGTCAACGGAAAGGTATGACCCGATAAGGTGCGCAGCAGGGTAAAGCTGCTATCGTAAATATTGATATTTTTATCCCATGAACCGGTGGCAATCAAATCACCTTTAAAATTCTGGGTTATCAAATTAACATCATTGGTATGTCCCGGCACAATGCGGGTGGGTTCGGTTATGGTTTTTTGAGCCTGTATATAGACCGAAAATAAAATGCCGGCAGAGAGTAAACATTGTTTAATCATGCCTCAAACATATTGATTTTGCCATAAAAGAAAAACGTAAAGGCTACGGGTGTTGATTATTTTCCTAAAAAGGCTGTAAACATCCACACCAGCTTTTCCTGCTGGCGTATGTAATCACTCATCAATGCATTGGTTCCTTCATCATTGGCATCAGCCGATAATGCTAATAACTCACGCTCCATAACCAGCAGGATGCCAAACGCATCCAGCACATTGGCCACGGCTTTGCGTCCATCACTTACGTTTTTCGTTTCTTTGATGGAAGATGTTTTGACATAGTCGGTATATGCATGAACAGGTGTATGCCCCAGTGTAAGAATACGTTCGGCAATTTCATCAATCTTTAACTGCGCATCGTTGTATAGTTCCTCAAACTTCAGGTGCAGTTCAAAAAACTTTTCGCCTTTGATATTCCAGTGGTAACCGCGGGTGTTCATGTAAAATACCTGATAGTTGCTCAAGAGCAGATTGAGTTTATCCGCAAGTTTTTTACTGAAGGTATTGCTCAGTCCGATGGAGTTGATATTGGATGATTTTGCCATGATCTGTTGTTTGGTTTTATGTAAGCAAGTAACGTCAGGTTTTGAATAAATGCAAATATTGACTTAAACTTGCATCCAGTTACAACCATTGATGAAACACGCAGAACATATATCAACCGATAAACCACTCGAATGTCCTGTGCCGCACAAACAGCGCAAAGGGATGATGGTATGGTTTAGACGGTTGGGGTGGGCCGGTTTCTTTTTCTTTTTAATAAAAGGATTGATTTGGATTGCGGTATTTATATTTGGAGCAGAAGCCATCAGAGGTTTGTTTTAAATGACCCGCAAAGAACGTTACGAACATTTTATCGCGTATTTCTCCAAACATCAACCTGATGTTGAAACGGAGTTGTACTACGAAAATCCCTATCAGTTATTGGTGGCGGTTATCTTATCGGCTCAATGTACCGATAAACGTGTCAATCTCACCACACCGGCTTTGTTTCGCAGGTTCCCGACTCCCGAAGCATTGGCCGAAGCAGGTTTCGATGATGTGTTTGAATTGATACGAAGCATCAGTTATCCCAATAATAAAAGCAAACACCTCATTGGCATGGCACAAATGCTGGTGAATGATTTTCACAGCGAAGTTCCGTCAACAGTGGAGGAACTGGTGAAACTTCCGGGGGTAGGGCGTAAAACAGCCAATGTTATTGCATCGGTGGTGTATAATAAACCTGCTATGGCTGTTGATACGCATGTATTCAGGGTTTCGGCCCGTATTGGGTTAACGCTCAATGCCACCAATCCCAAACAAGCCGAAGAACAGCTAATGAAATATATACCCGAACAATATGTGGCGGTGGCACACCACTGGCTTATTTTGCACGGACGGTATACCTGTCTGGCCCGCAATCCCAAATGTGATATTTGTCCGCTGACATCGTTTTGTAAGTCGGCACCAAAGGTGTAAAGACTCACCATGAGATACGCAGGTCCCTTCATCTCACTTTCTTAAGCAAGGGGCTATGCGCCCCTTAAACCCGCACTTACTTTCTTTTCTTGAAAAAAGAAAGTAAGCAAAGAAATTCAAGGCTTCCTGATTTTTCGCTATTTCCTTCAACCTGCACGTCCCACGCAATCCAAGCCGTTCCACTGCGCTCCACTTCCGGATTGCTTGCAAGTCCCTACCCAAACGTACAGGTTTTGAAAATCACGCAAAAAATCAGAAGGCCATTCCGTTCTTTTTGGCATTCTTACTATGAATTATTCTTTTTATCAATCTTTGCTAAATTTGAACGAAAGATAATTGTGGAGCACGACCCCGGGGGGGGGGCGAACATACTCCTTGAATGATTAATGGTTGAGTTTAACAACTTGTGGGCAAGAACGTCAAGATACGGCCCGCGCGGGTCCTTCTCTTACAACCATAAAAAAAGCAACCCATCGGGTTGCTTTCTACTTTCAATTCAAGAAGTTCTTACAAGTGCATGCGCTCTTTTTTAGCCTGCAATACATCTTTGTCTTCAACGTGATCAGGATCCGGAACACAGCAGTCTACCGGACATACAGCGGCACATTGTGGTTCTTCGTGGAAACCTACACACTCTGTACATTTATCGGTAACAATAAAATAGGTATCGTCTGATTTAGGTGCAAAACGTTTGGTTACATCAATGGTTTCACCATTTACGGTGATGGTTCCGGTCAGGTTGTTTCCATCTGCCCAGGCCCACTCGGCACCGCTTTCGTAAATTGCATTATTTGGACATTCCGGTTCGCATGCACCACAGTTGATGCATTCGTCTGTTATCATTATTGCCATATCAGAATTATTATTTTAGTTAAACTTAACGTTTGCAAAATAAGTTTTGTTGATTTGTAACTCAAAGCAATAATCATTCTAAATTAATGAATTTTCAACAACGTGTCGCTGTATTAGTACAATTAGGGAAGGTTTTGCGTGAAACAGCCGGCCAACAAGATGCTCCTGTTATTCATAAAGCCTACCAGCTTAATCCCTGGTTTACGCCTGTAAACATACAACAATCAATGCTTGCCTGGGCTGATAGTTTAACCGAAACAAAAATAAAGGAGTGGACGTCTGCTTACCAATGGGAAGATAAACCTCAGCGCACCATTGCGCTGATTATGGCGGGTAATATACCCATGGTTGGGCTGCACGATTTATTATGCGTGTTGTTGTGTGGACATAAAGCGTTGGTGAAAGTATCGGAAGATGATGCCACGCTGATGAAATGGGTGATCAGTGAATTGATTCAATTGGAGTTGGCTTTAGCCGACTGTATTGAAATCTCGGAACAAAGATTACCTAAAGACTTTGATGCTGTGATTGCCACAGGCAGCAATAATACAAACCGTTATTTCGAATATTATTTTCGGAACAAACCTTCGTTGCTGCGTGCCAACCGCAACAGTGTAGCCATCATCACAGGAAACGAAACTCCTGAAGATTACCAAAAATTAGGAGCCGATATTTTTACTTATTTTGGTTTGGGGTGCCGCAATGTATCGAAGTTGTATGTGCCCGCAGGATTTGATTTCGCGAACTTCTACGAGGGCATCGAATCGTTTAACGATATTGGCAATCACCATAAATATGCCAATAACTATACTTACCACAAGGCTTTGTTTTTGATGAACCTCGCGCCTCATCTCGACAATAATTTTTTACTGGTGAAAGAAGATGAAAAAATCGCTTCGCCTTTGGGTGTGATGTTTTATGAGTATTATACCGACATCAATGTACTGCTGGCGCAACTGAAAACACGTGAGTCGGAAATTCAATGTATGGTATGCAAAACCAACTTGCCGGGAACCCTTCCTTTAGGCAAAGCACAAGCGCCCGAGTTATGGGATTATGCCGATGGGGTGGATGTGATTGAGTGGATGAAGTTGATTGGTTGATAGTGTTGATTGGGAGGAGCATTACGTGCGCAACTCAACATTCATTTGATATGTTAATTAGTCCGCCCTCAAAAAGTATTCAAACCCAATGAATATACACATATCG
>CAYMRD010000017.1:0-54177 GCA_964392775.1 uncultured Bifidobacteriaceae bacterium | reverse complement strand
TGCCTTCAATATGCAATTAAATCCAAAACCGACTTTTTGAGGGGCGACTAATTAATAATTGGGGCAGAGTGCTTACAATAACGAACTCGTAATAAACAACCCGCCAACTCGCAATCACAGTAGGCAAAAAAGAAAGTAAGCAGTTGCCAATTGACAAATGCTCCTATTAGTCAACTCGCAAGAATCAACCCGCCCCCCAATAACCAATGAGTTCATCGAAGTCAACCAACTAACCCATAAACAAAAAGGCTCCCGTGGTAAACCACGGGAGCCTTTTCAACATAAATCGTTTATCAAAGACTAGCGTTGAGCAACAGCTTCTATACTAATCATTGCCGATTGAAAATCAGTACCAACTGTACTTACAACTTTAATCAATCCTTTTTTGCCTTCTTTAGTTTTGTATACCAAAACATCTTGATTAGCAACAAGGTTAGTAGCTTGATCGCTCCAAGTTGACACGCCATTTGCAATTGCAATAATAGCAGAATCCGACTCTGTTGCAACAATAGCATCATATTGAGCCGGAGTCACAGTTGTTTTTGCAATTTGAGTAGTTTTTGCTCCAGTCCAGGTGATGTATGAATAAACAGATTGCATTTGAGTATTGCTAGGGCTCGCCAATGAAAATTTGTTGTTGCTACCATAGTAGAAACAAAGATCGATATGTGCTTTGTTAGCAGCAAATGTTGCACGAGCCCTATCATATTGTTCAAATGGATTAACCAATTGCATAAAAGAAGTTAAAGATGAATCCTGTCCTTGGCTATACAATTCCACTGGATTTGGCAATGCGTCTGTAAAACCAGATCCAACTGCCGCTTGTGCTTGTACAGTATATGATGTAGTGGCAGGATCTCCTTTTTCACCTTTAACCGTTACGGTATACGTATATGTTGCCCCGGCATTTCTAATGGTATCTCTCACAACCTCTACAACAGAAGTTCCTGAAACGGATTTGCTTAACAACACACTACTTGACTGAGAGCTGGTTACAAGTATTTCGGTTACTTTATTATCCGAATTACCCGTTGCTTCAATTGTTAATGTTAAAACAGATCCAACTGGGAGCGTAGATGTAGAAGGACTTGGAGTAACCGTTACTTTTACATTTTCAACATCGTCATCCTTTTTACAAGAAGAAATAACGACCAATGATGCCATTGAAAGCATCAGGAATGATTTTGCTAATTTTTTCATTTGTGTTTAATTTAAGTTGATTATTTGTTTAATTTCATGACTAAGCCATTTCCGATTCGTCAGAGTCTGATCCGTAATTATCGCGGCTAAACTCTTCAAAATTGTACTCAGGCATTAATTCGGTTTTTACGTGGTTAACAGTTTCATTCAATGCCTCCATAAACTTGTTAAAGTCTTCCTTGTACAAGAAAATTTTGTGCTTTACAAAACTGCCATCCTCAAATCGCTTTTTGCTTTCGGTAATGGTAATAAAGTAGTCGTTTCCTTTTGTTGATTTCACATCAAAAAAATACGTTCTCTTTCCGGCTCTGATCTTTTTCGAGTAGATCTCCTGTCTGTCTCCTTTGTTGTAGTCCTCCATGTCTTACTTCTCTTTGTTTTCTTAGTTAAATTTGGGGCAAAATATACGAACAAGGCTACTTTTCAAAATATTTCTCTATCAATTTTAGGTTTAATTTTCAGTTAACCCGGCAGATTTTCCTCTTTTCGCTCTTCCTTTAGCTGACTATAATACAAAGATGCATACGCACCGCCTGCTTCAAGCAGTTCGGAATGCGATCCCTGTTCTGCAATTTTTCCGTCATCCAATACCACAATTTGATCTGCATCTTTTACTGTAGATACGCGATGGCTAATGATTATAGCTGTTTTATCCTTGAGCACTTGCTTTAAATGCCCTAATATTTCCGACTCTGTTTTGGTATCAACAGCCGACAGACAATCGTCTAAGATAAGCAGTTCCGGTTCTTTTACAAGTGCCCGGGCAATACTTACCCGTTGTTTCTGTCCGCCCGACAAGGTTATTCCTCTTTCTCCAACCAAGGTATCAAAGCCTTTAGGAAACTCCTGTATCGACTCCAAAAGAGCAGCCCGCCTTGAGGCCTCCTTCATTTTCCCCTCCAAATTAACGGTTGTTGCCCCCATCCCAAAATTGATATTATTGGCAATAGTATCCGAAAACATAAAAACATCTTGCGGTGCATATCCAATGCGACTCTTAAAATCGCGCATATTGAGTTGCTTTACATTGACCCCATCAACCGTAATAGCACCTTCCGAAACATCCATCATCCTCAATAACAATTGAACCAACGTAGTTTTACCAGAGCCTGTTGTTCCGAGCACAGCCAGCACTTTCCCTTTGGGAATAACCAGATTGATTTGCGAAAGCGCATTGATAGTTTTGCCTTCATACATGTATGAAACATTCTCAAACCGAATCTCTTTGTCAAAACTCATTTGTGCCTCAGTAGTATTGACGATATCAGGTTGGGTTTGCAAAAATTCATTGATGCGCTGCTGCGACACTGCTGCCCGCTGGATAAGGGAGGATGTCCAGCCCAAAGAGGTTACAGGCCAGGTCAGCATGTTTACATAAATCACAAATTCGGCTATGTTTCCAATCGTGATCTCACCCCGGATAACCATCCACCCTCCTATTGAGATTGTAAGTAACGTACTCATCCCCGTCAAAAAAACCATCAACGGAAAAAAGGTGGCATCCACTTTCGCCAAGTTCATAGACAAGTCGTAATAGTTACTCGTTTCTTCTTTAAATTCTTTCCTCGAATGTTGCTCAACTGCAAATGCTTTGATGACTCTGATACCCGAAAAGGCTTCCTGCACAAATGATGTGAGTTTACTCAGCTGGGTTTGTATCGCATCACTACGTTTGTTGATGATGTTATTCACTTTGAAAATTGTGTATGACAAGATTGGAAGCGGTAACAACACCAAAACAGATAGTGTAACATTCACCGAAAACATGGCCCACACAACCAAAATAATTGTAACTGATAAATTCATCAGATACATCACTGCCGGACCAATATACATTCTCACTCTGCTTACATCCTCGCTGATGCGGGCCATCAAATCACCTGTATTGTTTTTGCGGTAAAACGATTGGGGCAATTGCTGATAATGGTCGAAAATTTCATTCTTCAAATCAAACTCTACATGACGGCTCATCACAATCAACGTTTGCCGCATCAGGTACATAAAAAAACCTTTGATAATGGCAAACAAGGTAATCAGCAGAGCAAAATAAATAATCACAAAACCTACTCTCGAATACACCTCAGCATTGAGTTCAGAGCCTTTATACAACTGATACGTTGAGATGTTTTCAATCACCAGATCAATGGCCATTCGTACCGACTGAGCCGGAAAAACCGCGAACAGATTGGAAGCGGTTACAAACAATAATCCGAATACGAACCGCAAACGGTATTTGTAAAAGTACTTATTGAGGTGCTTGAGCGCTTTCAAATGATTGTTTTCAGGTTCTATGAAATACCAGAATTTGGTTTACTTTTGCAAACTTCAATTAAAAAACCGTAATACAAAAAACTATGTCAACAACAGCAGCTAACCAAGGCACTCAGTCAGACATTTTCAGTCAGTTAACCACTTACGACCATGAAAATCTGGTGTTTTGCCAGGATAACCATACCGGTTTAAAGGCCATTATTGCTATCCACAATACAGTTTTAGGCCCGGGACTTGGAGGAACGCGCGTATGGAACTATGCTTCGGATGCAGAAGCCATCAATGATGTATTGCGTTTATCCCGTGGTATGACGTACAAAGCTGCCATTTCAGGGTTAAATCTGGGTGGAGCAAAAGCCGTTATCATCGGTGATGCCAAAACCATTAAAACAGAGGCGCTTATGCGCAAATTCGGACGTTTTGTTGAAAACCTTCACGGTAAGTATATTACCGCTGAGGATGTAAACACTACCACCAAAGATATGGAGTACGTAAACATGGAAACCAACCACGTAGTTGGTTTACCTGAATCAATGGGCGGAGGAGGAGATCCTTCACCAGTGACTGCTTACGGAGTATACATGGGAATGAAAGCTTCTGCCAAACATGTTTGGGGTAACGATAGCCTGAGCGGTAAAAAAATTGCCGTACAAGGTATTGGTAAAGTAGGTGGCCATTTATTGGAGCGCTTACATGCCGAAGGCGCCAAATTGTTTATCACTGATATTAACGAACCTGTTTTGGCGCATTATGCCAAAGAATTGGGAGCAACAGTTGTAAAGGGTGATGAGATTTATGGTTTGGATGTAGATGTTTTTGCTCCATGTGCATTGGGTGCGATTTTGAATACCGAGAATATCGAAAAATTAAAATGTGCGATTGTTTCGGGTGCTGCAAACAACCAGTTGGCCGATGAAAACGTTCACGGACCAATGTTGATGCAAAAAGGTATTGCGTATGCTCCCGATTTCCTGATTAATGCCGGTGGTTTGATTAATGTTTACCAGGAACATATCGGTTACAACCGCGATACAGCTATGCGTAATACTGAGCATATCTACGATGTAACACTGCGCATTTATCAGGAAGCCGCTGCTAAAAACATCCACACACAACGTGCTGCAATTGAATTAGCCGAAAAACGTATTGCCGACATCGGCCGTGTACGTGCTACGTACTAAGCAATCAATGAATAATGAGAAATGAATAATTAATAATGTGATTAACCTCACTGTTATTAATTATTCACTTCTTTTGAAACAAAAGATACGACTCAAAAAATACAATTAATAATTATCCATTAGGTAAATTATTCATTACTAATTACTAATTGTTAATTTTCACTAACTACACAAATTAAAGGTTCTTTTCATGTTTAACAGAAGGTTTTTGCGAATCAAAGTACTACAGGCTATGTATGCCTATCAGCAGGATGAACATCCCAATCGTACCACGCATGAAAAAACCATGCTTAAAAGTCTGGATAAGGCTTACGAGCTTTACATCTATCTATTGTCGCTACCGGCTGAGTTCCGTTTTTATATCGACAAAGAACTTGAAAAACAATCCACCAAATATTTTCCGGATCATGAATTGATCACGCCTCTTCAGGCGCTTCATAATAATCAGTGTATTGCCTTGCTCGAAAAATCGCAGGTGATAGCTCACAAAATGAAGGACATGAAGCTGATGTGGAAAGGTACTTCTGATTTATTTAAGAACAGTTGGGCCGACCTGCTCAACAACGAAGCTTTTGCTGCATACAGCAAACAAGCCAACCATAGCTTTAGTGAAGACCGTAAAATCTTATCGGAAATCTATCAGACCTTTATTGCCGAGAGTGAGTTGTTTGAACAATACATGGAAGAACAGTTTATGAACTGGGAAGACGATCAGGTATTGGTTACCCAAACATTGCTCAAAAGCCTTGAACAAATGAAAGAAGGAGGCAGTGAGGAGTTTATCGTCACCGAAATTAATTCGATACAGGAAGAACGTGAGTTTATGACAGACTTGTTCCGCAAAAGCATTGAACAGGATGATGAACTCACCAAACTGATTGGCGACAAAACTAAAAACTGGGAAACCGACCGTATTGCAGTGGTTGATTTGTTGCTTATGAAAATGGCTTTGTGTGAAATTATCAATTTCCCGCATATCCCTGTTAAGGTAAGCATCAACGAATACCTCGAAGTAGCTAAATTATACAGCACACCGAATAGCCATACCTTTATCAATGGGGTATTGGATAAAGTGCAAATAGATCTTCGCAAACAAAATAAGATAAACAAACAGGGCCGTGGTCTTGTTGAATAAGAACTGTATGAACAAAATATTTGCAACGCTTATGTTGGCAACAGTGCTTGTTGCCTGCTCTGAAAACAAAACGCCAAAAGCTTCTCCCGGTTTGGTAAACAATCCGGCCACAGCCGATACCAACAACAAGCAAGAGACTGGAACCGAAACTGGTGCTATTATTACTTTTGAGAAAACCACACACGATTTTGGAACCATCATCCAGGGCGAACAAGCCGAATACAATTTCAAATTTACCAATACAGGTGATGAAGATTTGATTATCTCGGCTGCGGATGCCAGTTGCGGATGCACCGTTCCTGAATACCCAAAACAACCTGTTAAACCGGGTACCGGAGGTTTTATAAAAGTTAAGTTTAACAGCGATTACCGCCTTGATGGTTTCGAAAAATCGGTAACAATAACGGCTAATACAACTCCGTTAACCAATGTAATCTTCATCAAAGGATTTATCAATCCGAAACCGGGCACCAGCAACAATCAAGCAACAACACCTATTCATTAATCTAAAACGATAAACTAAAACCAACAATGACTCTTTTAAACATTTTATTAATGGCTCCGCAAGGCGGAGGAATCGCCTCTTTCCTTCCTTTGGTATTAATCATGGTTGTATTCTACTTCTTCATGATTTACCCTCAGATGAAAAAGAACAAAGCACAGAAAAAATTCCGTGAAAACCTTTCAGAAGGCGACCTCGTAATCACCATTGGTGGCGTACACGGTAAAATCGAACGTTTGAGCGACACAACTTTCATTTTGAACAGTGAAGGAACCCGTTTGAAATTGGATCGTACTGCTATTTCAATGGAGGCTTCTCAAGCATTGAACGCTCCTAAGAAAGAAGAAAAGAAATAAAAGATTATACCTCTTTAATTGCCGTTGGCTTAAGCCAACGGCAATTAAAGAGGTAATATCCTCATGAAAAAAACAGGCCTCACCGGAAGTATCGGAAGCGGTAAAAGCACCGTAGCCCACATCTTTGCCGCCCTTGGCGTTCCTGTGTATGATGCCGACTCGAGGGCTAAATTGCTGATGATAACCTCCCCTGCCCTCATCAGCCAGATCAAAAAACTGTTTGGAGAAGATGCTTACCTTTCGGATGGCTCACTCAACAGACCTTTCATTGCCCAACAAGCCTTTCACAACAAACAACTGCTATCGCAACTCAATGCGCTGGTACACCCTGCCGTATTTGATGATTTTGACCATTGGTGCGCACAGCAAGCCCAAGCCGGTGCAACTTATGTAATCAAAGAAGCTGCCCTGATGTTTGAGAGCGACTCTTATAAACAACTGGACGAAGTGATTGTAGTAACAGCTCCCGAACCACTCAGGATTCAACGAACCATTGCCCGTGATGGCATATCAGAAGATGCTGTATTGGCCCGAATGAAAAATCAATTATCGGAGGCTGAGAAAAAACAACGTGCTCAACATGAAATCATAAATGATGAGCAGCAATTATTGATTCCTCAGGTATTAAAACTGCATGCCGGATTCTGCTCATAGGTGAATCATGTGTTAAGTTTTTGTTAACCTCCTCCTCCTGAAAACGCATCCTCCCCTCCCGCTTCCCTTATATTTATCAATACCTTACGGTGAATACGGGCTTCTGATAGAATCTCCACCTATGTTAACTTATAGTTAAGCTAATATCAATTGAGCAACTTATTATTAATATCGCGGCACTTTTATCATTCATTATGAAAAAACGACTCCTACTCGTATTGACACTTACGCTTTTAGCATGGAATGGGTTTTCACAATCTGCCGACAACCCTATGCCCTATTTTACCTATGGAAATGGGTTGGGCATTACACCCCGTGACAGTATCTTTTCACTGAACATCCGATTCAGGATGCAAAACCGGATGGGATATACTTCGGTGAGTGAAGAGGATCTTTCGGTAAAAGAATATGAAATGATTGTGCGCAGGCTTCGTTTGCGTTTTGACGGGTTTGTATACAATCCCAAATTTGCGTACACAATTCAACTCTCATTTTCACGGAATGATATGGATTGGGATATAACCCAGTATCCTAATATTGTCAGGGATGCTATGTTCTTTTACAAGCCAACCTCTCATTTCACCATTGGGGTTGGCCAGACTAAACTTCCGGGCAACCGCCAAAGAATTATATCATCAGGAGACTTACAGTTCACTGACCGGTCGTGTGTCAATAGCATCTTTACCAACGACAGGGATTATGGAATGCAGTTGTATTATAACAACAATATCAATAATTTACAATACATACTACGAGGAGCCATTACCAACGGGGATGGACGAAATGTTGCCAAAAGTGATTACGGACTGATGTATTCGACCCGTATTGAAATTCAGCCTTGGGGTAAGTTCACCCAAGGAGGTGATTATTTTGAAGGTGACCTGGCCCGTGAAGCCAAACCTAAACTAGCCATTGCCGGCCATTATGCTTTTAACAACAATACCACCCGCACCGGAGGCACACTCGGTCCCCAGCTATACGGCCATGCTTCTTATCAAAATATTGGAGGTGATATATTGTTAAAATACAAAGGATGGGCACTCAGCAGTGAATTTATGAAACGTTTGAGTGATAATCCCATAACCACCTCCTCCGATGGCAAAAGCAAAAAGTACATTTACACAGGATATGGCTATACCTGCGACCTTAGTTATCTTTGGAAAACCAACTGGATGCTTGGCGGAAGATACGGCAACACCACACCTGAAGGACAAATCAGCACATACGAAAGTCAGAATACACAATACAGCATGGTAATGGGTAAGTTTATTCGCGGGCACCGCCTTAAATTCCAAACCGAGGTAACCTATAATGATACCTATGGAGCAGGTAATACTGACTTCTGGCAATTCAGGTTTCAACTGGAAATCGGTATCTAAGAAGACACCTACCTGCCTCCTCACAAAAGCTCAACAGTGTTTTATACTGTTGAGCTTTTGTGTTTGATAAAATATCATGTTGTTTATCTTCCATGATGATACCATTCTCAATACAGCGTTCACTCCGGCTGCTTAAACCATAACATGGAGCAATAAGCCAGCCTATGAAATCAACGCATAAAAAAAGGAGCACTTAGGCTCCTTGTTCCATATTGGGTCAACCGATTATCCGAATATTGTCAACTAAACCTCTTCTCCACACACCCTTAAGCACAAGTTGACATCTTCCCGACAATCCGTTTGGGATATTTCTATAATACCAATCTAAATAATAAGAACAATCCTCCCGCCAAAAGAATCGTTACAGGTAAGGTCAGTACCCAGGCGATACCAATACTTTTAATCGTAGCCGGCTGAAGATTTTTCACCCCCTTGCTGGCCACCATACTACCTGCAATACCTGATGATAACACCTGTGTGGTACTTACCGGCAAACCAAAATAGGTTGATAAGCTGATGGTACCTGCGGCAACCAACTCGGCAGAAGCACCCTGAGCATACGTAAGATGTTGTTTCCCGATTTTTTCGCCAATCGTTTTTACAATACGTTTCCAGCCAACCATCGTTCCCAGGCCCAAAGCAATGGCAATAAAAAGTATCACCCAGTTGGGAGCATAGTCGGTAACTGATTTCAACTCTTCAATTTGTTTTCTAAGTTTGGCTTTATCGTTTACACTCAAATTCAAATCAGGGCTTTCCAGCATTTTTTTACTGGCTTTACTAATGGTGATTACATCCTTGCGAATGGCAAATTTTTCCTTTGATGTTAGGTATTCAAACTCTTTAGCATAGGCAATCTGTCCACCCAGTTCTTTTACCAGACGGTTAAACTTGGCAAACTCAAAACTATCCGACTTATTCATGCTTTGCATGTCAACTCTGGCCATAATGGATTGAATAGAGTATAAATTCTTTTTGTAGTCGTCAATATCTTTTGAACCATTGATAGCAAAATAACCGGGAACAATTGCAATCAAGATCAACATAACCAACCCTACTCCTTTTTGTCCATCGTTGCTGCCATGTGAGAAACTCACACCCGTACAGGTAAGCAATAAAATAGCCCTGATCCAGAATGGCGGTGGCGCAGTGGTATCGGGTTCTTTAAAGATGGATTTATTTTTGACCACCTGACGTAAAATATACATCAGCAAAATTGCCAAACTGAACCCCACCAGTGGCGAAACCAATAATGACAATCCGATATCAGAAGCCTTACCCCAGTTTACATAAGAAACATTTTGATTTTCTGCTATTAAAGAATATGCTAATCCAACACCCAAAATCGAACCAATTAAGGTATGAGAACTAGAACACGGAATACCAAGGTACCATGTACCCAGATTCCAGATAATGGCAGTGAGCAAAAGTGCCATAATGAGCGCGATACTATGGTGAATATTGGTATCTGTTAACACTTCTACAGGAAGTAAACTTGTAATACCCACCGCTACGGTAATCCCTCCTGCAAATACTCCGATGGCATTCCATACTCCACTCCAGGCCACAGCTACCCATGGTTTTAAAGAGTTGGTGTAGATAACGGTTGCTACTGCATTGGCCGTATCGTGAAAACCATTGATAAACTCGAAAGCAAACGCTGCTACTAAACAGAATACCAGAAGCGCAGTAAGTGTAGGATCTAATCCGAACATATTTTATGTATTTGTGGCAAAAGTAGGTTCAACTACCTGACACAATGTTACGCAAATGTTAAGTTTAGAAAAAAGTACATTGATGAAAATCTTATTATTTTCGAAGGAAACACCGCAGTATGAAAATTTCCACCAACCCCATTGAGTCGGCCATTCAGGTTTTTAAACAATACAAAACGCTGGCCGAAAAAGCCATCAATCAGGTTTCTGAGACTGAACTATTCGTACCACCGGCCCCCGAATCAAACAGCATCTACCTCATTGTAAAACACATGAGTGGCAATATGCACAGCCGCTGGACCGACTTTTTAACCACCGATGGTGAGAAACCCTGGCGAAACAGAGACAGCGAGTTTGAGTCGGATACCATGAGCAAAGCCGAAATGATGCAGTTATGGGAAACAGGCTGGGCCTGTTTGTTTCAGGCGTTGAGCGAACTCAAACCCGAACAACTGGCTTCTATTGTATACATTAGACAAGAACCTCATTCTGTTCTTGAAGCCATCAACCGGCAGCTTGCACATTACTCCTATCATATTGGCCAGATTGTATTTGTGGCAAAATTATTCAAGGACAAGGATTGGCAGACACTATCCATTGCCAAAGGAAAATCGCAGGACTTTAACAATAACCTCATGAAATAAGTTGGGGCTTATTACCTTTACATTTCAATCGTTCAATCAATGACCCAACTTCTATTGTTACACGGTGCATTGGGTTCCAAAGCACAATTCGACACCATCCAACCTGTTTTACAGCAGCATGGATTTTCAACCGATGCCATCAATTTTGCAGGACATGGCGGGTTTGCCATTCCGTTGCAAGGGTATAATTTTAATGTATTTGCCAACGATATCCTGCAATATGCCGATGTCAACAAGATTGAAAAACTGAATCTGTTTGGATACAGCATGGGCGGGTATGCCGCTTTATATTTTGCCAAGCTTCATCCCGGAAGAGTGAATCGGATTGCAACATTGAACGTAAAGTTTAACTGGGACCCATTAAGTACTCAAAAAGAAATAGGATTGCTGAATGCAGAGAAGATGATAGAGAAAGTTCCATCGTATGCAGAGAAGCTGATGTATCAGCATGGCCTGAATATCTGGAAGCAGGTATTGCAAAGTACAGCCGATATGATGGAGAAACTCAGCAAAGATTTTGTGCTAACACAAGAAGATTTTAAGCAAATCAAAATGCCCGTATTATTAGGTGTGGGCGATAAAGACACGACTACCTCCATCAGCGAAACATTTGACGTTTATAAAACATTACCCGATGCGCGGCTTTGGGTTTTGCCCGATACCCTTCATCCTTTTGACCGCATTCATCCTGCTGTTTTAGCACTGGAACTGGAACGTTTTTTCACTCCACAAACGTAAAGGTATCTGCATCAAACAATCCTTTATCACTCAATTTAAGGTGAGGGATTACCAGGAGCGCCATAAATGATAAACTCATAAAAGGAGCCCTCAGGGTGCATCCCATTTGTTTCGCCATCTGATCCACCAGCATGTATTCGCGGGTTACAGTCCATGCATCCCTGTTGCTCATCAAACCGGCAACAGGAAGAGGCAAACACAACTCTTCCCCGTCAGATATGGCACACAAACCACCTTTGTGTTCAATAATGGTATTCACAGCCTTGCTGATTGATTCATCATCCACACCCACTACAATAATATTGTGACTATCATGCGCAACCGATGATGCAATCGCTCCGTGTTTGAGTCCGAAGTTTTTGACCCAGGCCACCGCAACCGGAGCCTGGTGATAGCGGTTCACCACTGCAATTTTTAGAATATCGTTTTCAGCGGTGCAATCTTCGGCCGCAACCGTTACAGATCCTGTAATCAATGAACCATCTTCACATACAATTACCCGTTGCTGCGGTTGTGGCTGAAAAACAAAATCAGTTGCAACTACCTTTTCTCTACTAAATCTGTTCACCACTTCAACAGATTGTTGTTTAATTAAACTTTTTCCACTCTCTGCCACCAGCTCTCCTTTGATAAATGTTTTGATTGGGATGAAAGATTCCAATTCTTCGGTTACAATAAAATCAGCCGAATCGCCAACCCTAAGTTGCCCCACCGGTAGTTTATAATGTTTAACAGGATTGATGCAAGCCATCTGCAATACATCAAACAAATCGTATCCTAAAGCCACCGCTTTTGCTACAAGTTGATTGATATGTCCCAGCAACAACGAATCCGGATGTTTGTCATCACTGCAAAACATCAGCTTCGATGGATCTTGTTTCATCAATGGAATCAACGCATCAAAATTACGGGCGGCACTGCCTTCTCTTATCAATATATGAACACCATGATTGAGCTTTTCGAGTCCCTCTTCGTAAGTATAACATTCGTGGTCAGTGGTGATTCCCGAATCAAAATACGTTTTCATATCAGTTCCCCGCAGGCCCGGAGCATGTCCGTCAATGGGTTTTCCTGCGGCTTTAGCCGCATCCAGTTTCAACATCACATCCTCTTGCTTAAAAAGCACACCCGGATAATTCATCATCTCAGCGAGGTAATAAATATCGGGCGAGGCCAATAACTCCTTTACATCATCAGGAGTAAGCTCCGCTCCGGCTGTTTCAAACGAAGTAGCCGGCACACAACTGGGAACGCCAAAATAAAAATGAAAAGGAACCTGACGGGCATTGTCAATCATATAGTGTACGCCCTCTGCACCCAACACATTTGCAATCTCATGGGGATCGCTTACAGTGGCTACCGTACCGTGCAAAACAGCCATGCGGGCAAATTCGGATGGAACCAGCAATGAGCTTTCGATATGCACATGCGCATCAATAAAACCCGGAAGAATATAGTTGTTGGATGAAAGCTCTTTGGATTCAATCAAAGTGATTACTCCGTTATCGACCGTGATAACGCCTGTGTAAACAGACCGTTGGAGAATGTCTACAATATGGCCTTCAATCTTAAATGAACCTTTCATATAAAATTCGTTTGCTTATTTTTTAGGCAGCAGCTTAGCATCCAGCTTCACGTCAATCTCTTCCGCAATTTTGGCCATCACCAGAGTTGGTATCGTAATCTTATGATCCGCCACCTTTACTTTAAAACTACACTGAATGGTAATATTTCCATCTTTAACCAGAATCGTTCCGGGAAGGGTTCGCTCCTGCTCCACTCCATGTATATTGAGCTTTCCGGTAACCGTAACTTTATACTCCCCATCTCTTGTCAAATCAACCTGCTCATTAATCTTTCCTTTAAAAGTACTGCTCGGATACTTTTCAGTTTCCATGTACTTTTCGTTAAAGTGCTCCTGCATGAGCTTGTTCGGAAAATCAAACGTGATATTGCCTATACTAAAGGCCACTTCACGGGTTGTAATATTCATCACACCCAAACCCATTTTGGACTGAGCGCTGATATCTTCCACAGCCGTTTTGGAAAAAAAAGAAATCTCAACCGCTTGTGAAGAATACAATTGAGCTTTTGCATAGACTCCACTTAATAACAAAGCAAGAATTACAAATAAGATGTTTTTCATAAGCAATTGTTTTAGTTATCTGTTAAACGAAAAAGTGCGCGAGATGTTGAAACCAAATCGCAATTCACTAAATGTTACAGGATTGGAATTGCGACCAACAAATTGTTGTTCAATTAAACCGGTGCTATTGGTGAAATGAAGCTGAAACACATGTCCTCCCGTTTCGATATCAAATCCAAAAGCAATGGCATCATAATAGGTAGGATCTCCATTTGATTGTTTAGGTTGATCCCGTCCATTTAACCGCGGAATATATTCCATATTAAAACGGGTGCTGCGACTGATTTTGATGGATGCTCCCATTCCCAATGCATAAATATCATTGGGTGTTTCAGTATCAGGAACCAGATTATAATGAACCATTGTAGGACTTAAAATCAGTGAAATATAATCGTTAAACTTGCGGGTAACGATAACCTGACCACAATACGACAGGCGCGAACTGAAATGATTGTCACGGGTTGGATCGGCCCATTCGAGGGTATTGATGGCTGTGCTTCCAAACAGGCTGATGCTGATGGGATGTCCGTTTTTTTGCTGCTGCATCAACTGATACTTTGCAAAACCATCATAAGTTTTCACAACAGTGCTTCGTCCTAATCCAACCATCAACCGGTTGGTAATACCATATTCAAGCCCCAGCCTGATTACCGCACCATCCAAACCAAACAAATCATAGGCTCCGTTTTTAACCGGACCAAAACGATGTTGAATCCGAAAATCCAGATGTTTGGCTTTCATATTTTCATTGCTTTGTAAATTCACCACGCGGGTTGATTTAAACGTTGCATAAACAGGCATAGGTTTATCCGGTTGGTTGGTTTGCAGGCTATTCAACAAATCGTCCTGAGCTTTTATATTTTGAGCACCAACAAGCAAACAACTTATAACAATCAGTATCTTTTTCAATTCCATTTTCTCAACAGATAAATAATCCTTCATTAATTATTTGGCGCTCCTGAATCAATCCACTTCGCTAAACTGTCACGGTTTGCCTGACTCATCGGGCCTGCCGCAGGCATCCATTTTGGAGTTCCGTTTACTGCGCGCGATTTAACAACACCTCTGTTATTATATACCCCCTGATAAGTGGTAAGATTGGGCGATTGACCTACAGAATGACAGGTACAATTGGTAGCTATCATAGGTGCAATGGTGGCCGAATATGAAACCACTACGGTATCAGGTATATTGGTTGGGGAAGCCGGGGAAGGGTATAACTCTTCTTCATTATCGTAATAACATCCGGCAAAAACCAGCATAACCAGCCCTGCCATCCATTGTTTGTTTATTTTCATGTACGAATATGTTTAATCGACTTCTGTTTAATCTACATTCTTCTCCATTTGATGCAATGTATCACATCCTGAGAAGTAAGACCACAGAATGATCCGGCAATGGAAAAATTGAATAACATCTTCAAATATTCACCACAAAGGATTTACTCAAAGATATCAGATTCAAAAGTTTAGTTGTACGACTCCGAAAAAGATTTTACAGATTTAAAACTGGGATGCCTTCATAAAGTTCAGCAATTCGGGATTACCTGATGAGTGAATACCTTCCTTTTTCCCTTCCCACCATTTCTCACCCTTGTAGATAAACAAAATATTATCACCCATATCAAACAAGCTTTTCATATCATGGGTATTGATAATAGTGGTGATATCATATTCTTCGGTGATTTCCTTAATCAGCGCATCAATCAAACGGGAAGTAATCGGATCTAACCCCGAGTTGGGTTCATCACAAAAAAGGTATTTGGGGTTGAGGGCAATAGCCCGGGCAATTCCTACCCGCTTTTTCATTCCACCACTTAAGGATGAAGGAAACAGTTGATTGACATTTTCGAGATTCACACGTTTCAAACAAAAGTTCACTCTGTCAATAACCTCTGCAGGACTCATCCTTGTAAGCATACGAAGCGGAAAAGCAACATTGTCTTCTACCGTAAGCGAATCAAACAAAGCTGTTCCCTGAAACAACATTCCAATCTCCTGCCTGATTTCTTTCTTCTGGTCATAATCCATGGCCACAAAATCACGGTTATCATAAGTAATATGTCCCTTATCAACTTCGAGCAAACCCACCATGGCTTTCATCAACACACTTTTTCCGCTCCCGCTGGCTCCGATTACAAAATTGCATTTGCTTTTGTAAAAGTGAGCCGACATCCCTTTAAGCACCTTCTTTTCGCCAAACGACTTGTGAATATCTTTAATCTCTATCATTTACACCCCCAGTAACAATTGTGAAATAATATAATCCAGAAAAATAATGCCCATGCAACTGTACACAACTGCCTTGGTACTCGACTGACCAACCTCAAGCGCCCCGCCTTTGGTTTGGTATCCGTGAAAACTGGAAACGCTGGTAATCACAAAAGCAAAAGAAGTTGCTTTAATAAGTGCAAACCAAACAGAGAACGTCTGAAAATCAGACCGCAGTCCTTTTACAAAAAAATCAATATTGATGATACCCGACAACTCACCTGAAATCGCTCCGCCAATCAGGGATAAACCCATTGCGTATATAACAAGCAACGGAATGGTTAGCAATCCGGCTACAATTTTGGGCAATACAAGGTAGTTGCGGGAATTAATACCCATAATTTCGAGCGCATCAATTTGTTCCGAAACCTTCATGGTTCCGATTTCGGATGAAATAGCCGACCCTACTTTACCGGCCAGCACCAGACATGTAATGGTTGGCGAAAACTCCAGAATATTGGAATCGCGCACAATACGGCCAATCATATAATCGGGAACCAAACCCGATACCAACTGATAACCGATATGTACAGTAGACACCGCTCCGGTAAACAACGAAATGAGCGAAACGATGCCGAATGATCCCACACCAATGGAAAACATTTCCAGAAATGTTTGTTTCACAAATACCCTGAAACGCTCAGGCCGCGAAAACAAACTGATTAAAAAGAGGACATACTGCCCTGTAAATTCGAAAAACTTCATACAAATAAAACCTTTTGCGAAAATGCATGTAAATATATGAATACGCATAAGTATTTTTGGCTTTTCAAAAAAAGATGTCAGATTCACAAAAAGTAATTGTTGTATCGGGTTGTACTCAGGGTATTGGGCGTGCTATCTGTGATGCGTTTGCCAAACAAGGTTTTGCGGTTGCCGGATTTGCCCGCAGTGAAGCGGATTTAGCTCAGATGCAATCCCATTATGCCAAGCAGTATCCAAACAGGTTGTGTTTATTTGTGCAGGCCGATGCATCCGACAAAAAACAAGTAGGTGCTTTTGCTCAAAAAGTAAAAGAAACATATAACCGCATTGATGTTTTGGTCAATAATGCCGGTGTATTTTTGCCGGGTTCAATTGCGGAAGAAGCTGATGGAACATTGGAAAAATTGATTGAAACCAACGTATACAGTGCTTACTACCTCACCCGCGCACTCATACCTGTTTTGAACCGCAATATTTTTAATATATGTAGCATTGCAAGTCTTCAGGCTTATGAAGCCGGAGCATCTTATACTATTTCAAAATTTGCCATGCTGGGATTCAGCAAACAACTGCGCCACGAACTCAAACAAACGGGCATCAAAGTAACCGCTGTGATGCCGGGAGCCGTTTTGACCAATTCGTGGAGTGGTGTAAATTTGCCGGCCGAACGTTTTATTCCACCTTCCGATATCGGGCACACCATTTATCAGATTTATAGCTTAAGCGACTCATCCGACATTGAAGAACTGGTTATCAAACCGCAACTGGGAGATATTTAACGAACACGATTTACATGAGCTACACTTCATCCTATACACACTACAACAGACGAAAAACCACCACTGTAAAAGTGGGTGATTTATACTTAGGCAGTGATTTCCCCATCAGAATACAATCAATGACCACCACTGACACCATGGATACGGCACAATCGGTGGCCCAGATTATACGCATGGTAGAGGCCGGTTGCGAGTTGGTGCGCCTCACTGCGCCCAGCATGAAAGAGGCTGAAAATCTTCAGAACATCAAAGCCGAACTATGCAAAAGAGGTATCAAGGTTCCATTGGTTGCCGATATTCACTTTACCCCTAATGCTGCCGAAATTGCTGCACGTATTGTCGAAAAAGTTCGCGTCAATCCGGGCAATTATGTCGACAAGAAAAAATTTGAATTAATTGAATACACCGATGCCGATTATGCCGAAGAGCTGGATCGTATTCGCACTAAATTCACACCTCTTATTCATATCTGTAAAGAATATGGAACCGCGTTGCGCATTGGTACCAACCACGGCTCATTAAGCGACCGCATTATGAGCAGGTATGGAGATACCGCACACGGGATGGTTGAAAGCGCGATGGAGTTTTTGAGAATTTGCAGGGACGAAAACTTCCACAACATTGTATTGTCGATGAAATCGAGCAACCCTCAGGTGATGGTTGAAGCGTATCGTTTATTGGTACAAACCATGAACAAAAACGAGATGTATTATCCGCTGCATTTGGGTGTGACCGAAGCCGGAGATGGTGATGATGGTCGCATTAAATCTGCATTGGGTATTGGCAGTTTGTTGGAAGATGGCATTGGAGATACCATTCGTGTTTCATTAACGGAAGACCCGGAGTTTGAAGTTCCCGTAGCCCAAAAACTTGCTGAGCGATACAGTAACCGCGCAACACATAACCCCATTCCCACAGCTCTTACCTCCCAACAAACTGAACAGCTATGGAACCCGTTTGAATACACAAAAAGGGTTTCAACCGAAGTGGTGAATTTTGGAAACCATCAGGTTCCACGCGTGATTGCTGATTTTAGTACGGTATCGGAACTGACACCTTCACATTTAAGTGATGTTGGCCATCACTATGATGCCGTTACCGACAAATGGAATATGAGCGATTTGGGTTGCGACTGGATTTTCCGTGGAGATTATACCACTTCGTTTATGCTGCCCAATGGTGTGAAAGGTATTTACAATGCCAAAACCTGGAATGTATTGACGGATAAACTCAATAATTTTCCATGCTTTACGCTTACTGAATACAACAACGCCACTGCCAAATCAAGCACACTCAATTTTATCAGTTGCACAACGGCCGAACTGACGGATGAAACCCTCAATCACTTGGGTAAAGAAACAGGCATTGTTTTGCTGCTACAATCATCGAGCGAACATGCTGTTGCCGATAAACGCAATACCATGCTGCGCATGAAAAATGTTGGATTCAAACACCCTGTTGTTTTCCATGTATCATATCAAACAACCGACATCGAGCAGGGAATGTTGTTTGCATCCACCGATACCGGAAGTCTGTTTACAGATGGCTGGGGCGATGGCATCATGGTAAGTGCTCCGCAATTGCCCACCAAACGTATCAATCAAATTTGTTTTGGCATTTTACAGGCCGCAAGGGCAAGGATTACCAAAACCGAATACATCAGTTGCCCAAGTTGCGGACGAACCTTATTTGACCTGCAGGAAACAACTGCACTCATCCGTAAACATACCGACCACTTAAAAGGTGTTAAAATTGCCATTATGGGCTGTATTGTCAATGGTCCGGGCGAAATGGCCGATGCCGATTTTGGGTATGTTGGGTCAGGCCCCGGTAAAATTACCCTGTATAAAGGTAAAGAAGTGGTAAAAAAAGGAGTCAACAAAGAAACCGCAGTACAGGAACTCATCAATATTATCAAGGAAAATGGCAATTGGACAGAACCTCATTCTGTGATGCAACCCTAAAACCTTTGGGGGAATCTGATATTAAAATTACATTTTGCAGGTTTTGAAAATTTCATATACTTGCACTTTGCTATCAAGTTTAACACAACTTAAAATAAATTATATGAAAAAGTTAATTTTTACTATCTGTGTGACGGCCGCAACGCCATTTGTAACGTTGCAAGCCCAAACCACCCCAAACAAAGTTTCTCTGCGTACCGGAAACGTAATCGACCAAAACACTACAGCTCCAAGAGCTGCAACAGGTTTTGGCAAAGAAGGATCCATCAGTGAATGGTACTCTTACCCATCGTTTTTGCAAGAGGCACAAATTTTGGGTACTGCCGGTTCAGTTGTATTTTTGGCTCACGATAGTTTAGCTAAATATGTTAGTAATGACGACACCATCCGCTATGACGTAGCATTAATGTCGGCAGGTGCTATTTTAGATCCTAAAGATGATGTGATTGACAACTCAAACAATCCCGAATTGAAGTTAACCAAATACACTGATTATACAGTAGATTCACTCGCTTTCAGATACCTGTATTGCCGTTACAATGATTCAATTGATGATGGACAAGGCGGCCAGAAATACGTAGTTGATACGTTGTTCATTTTTTCATTCAAAACACCTGCTATCCTTGAAAGAACCACTACAGATGGTGACAAATTTGGTTATATGAACTGGAATACGGCACTAAGATATCCAACCGGATACAGCACTATTGATACCATTCTTTTGTCTTCGGCTGATACAACTACACGTCCTGATGAGACTGAATCATCATGGTTAACCTCAGCAATGGAAATCGGCTTAAAAAACCCTGTACTTGTACCGAAAGTACAAACCGGTGTTACAAACAACTTATTCGGATTTATTGCCGTATTTAAATCGGGTATTGTTTACGATACTTCATTCACTTACATCCACCAAGGAACAGGACCTAAGCCAACAGAAGACCAACGTATCAACTATTTTGGTGTAAGAAACTGGTCTGATGACAATGCAACTCCTTACAAAAACACTGCGTTCTTCAATACCACTTTGTTCTCTCCAACGTTTGCTGCATATCCAAATACTCAGGGCTATATCGGAACCATTCCTGGTTCATTGTTGTTCTCAAGACCTGCTTATTTAGACGCTTACTTTAAAGTAAATGCGTTGAACACAAGTATCAACGATATTCAAAACGATCAGTTTGCAATGGGCAATGTTTACCCTAACCCGGCTCAAACAAACGGAACAGCTTTGATTTCATTTAGCGTTAAAAACACTTCGAATGTAAATGTAGCTATCTACAACATCGCTGGTGTTCAGGTTAAATCGGTAGTTAACAAAAACTTCGCAGCCGGAGATCACGTAGAAGAAATCAGCCTTAACGCTTTAAAAGCCGGTATCTACTTCGTTAACATGACTGTTAACGGTTCTACCATCACTAAAAAATTAACCATCACTGAATAATTCAGTCTGGTTTGACAATACTGAAAAGGCTTCCTGATTCTCATCAGGAAGCCTTTTTTTATGATATTAATTGTTGTACTCTTTTCCGTTAAGCAATAGGTTGTTCCGGTGTACTGTCTGCATCAGCCGAAGGCTCCATAACATCTTCCGTTTCCTTGCTGTCAATCCATTTACGCAACCATTTAATACCGATGCTTGCAATCGCATATTTTGCAGCCGAACCTACCACTTTAAGATTGACAGGATTTCCTTTTGCTGTTCCTTTGGCCACCTCAGCAACAACGGGTAACAGGCCGGGTTGCAACCATCCCAGTGCCGTACTCAGTACCGAACTGTTTTTAAACGGATTGATATCGTTCCATATCATTCCTTTGTAATTCGTTTTAAGGTAAGTCCAGCTTTCGGCAAGTTGTTTTTCTTTAGCCTCCAGTTGCATCCGAAGCAACGACTGCTCATGTCTGAGGTCTGACAGGTTTTGAATATTACGCTTCTTCATCGTCATACATAATAGAAATGATAGAATTGATAACCGGAGTTTGAATCAGCATTTTGCGGAACACCACAATCACAACCAACAGCAACAGGTAAAACGAAGCCACAACCAGAAACCCCTGCCTGAGGCTGCCAAACAATTCACCAAAGTAAAAGCCGGCTACCATGCTAAAAAACATGATCATAAAAAAGGCCAGCACCATCAGCACAAGTGCCGTAACAAGTTTGCTTAATCCCTTCGATACTTTTTCAGTAAAGGTGGTCTTAAACAACTCGGTTCTAAGCTCCACGTATTCTGCTATCTGCTCTTTTACTTTCTCAGCAAACTCAGCCGTTTGCATATAGTCTGTTTTTTTATCCATATCAGGTATTGTTATCTCGGGTCTTGTCAAGTTTTTCTTTGAGTCCTTCAAGGTCCTTCAGCAAATGATCTTTCAAACCTTCCCCTCCTGCCTTCATTTTTTGAAGCCATTCTTTGCCTTCTTTGCTGGTAAAAAGCCAGGTTAACCCGGCTCCAACCAAAGCTCCCGACAAAAATATTATCCAGCTTTTATTCTTCATATCTTAAACATTCATTCAAATATAGTTTAAGTTGATTAGCTTTACGATACAATCTGTTATTATGGAATTGAACAAACTTACCCTTCGCAAATGGTTATCGCTGTTGGCACTCATCCTCTTCGGATGTTTCCTCACCTATATTCTTAAGGATTTTTTGACTCCCTTATTGGGGGCCATTATCTTTTATGTAGTGTTTCGTTCGTATATGGATAAGTTGGTTTCTCAACACAACTGGAGTCCTCCGTTGGCTGCATCAGTTTTGATGCTTATATCCTTTGTTATTATTCTCATCCCCGTAATGGTGCTCAGTTACCTGCTGTATGAAAAATTATCAATGGCACTCACCAACCCTGATTCCCTGATGGCCATGGTTCAGATGTTTAATGAACAAAGCAAATCATTTTTAGGATTTGACTTGCTAACCACCGAAAATGTTGAAAGCATGAAACGGGCCGCAGGAAACCTGATACCCTCTTTGCTCAACGAATCGGTATGGATTGTAAGCAATATCGGGGTAATGTATTTTGTGATGTATTATTTGCTGGTGAACCGCGAAACGGTGGTGGACGAAATCAACCGAATGCTTCCGTTTGACCGCAAAAATATTGGCATCCTGAATAAAGAACTGGAATCTATGACCATCTCCAACCTGATCGGGGTACCGGCTGTGGCCCTTATTCAGGGTGCCACTGCAGGACTTGGCTATTGGATATTCGGGATTCATGATCCCATCTTTTGGGCGGTGATTACGGCCTTTGCATCCATACTCCCACTCATCGGAACCACTCTCGTTTGGATTCCGGCAGCTTTGCTCCTCATTGGCACCGGATCCACCTGGCCGGGTATAGGACTTCTGGCCTACGGAGGATTCATCATTATCAATATCGACAATATAGTAAGGATGTTTATTCAAAAACGTTACGCCAATGTACATCCCATCATTACTGTGTTTGGCGTAATTGTGGGACTGGATTTATTCGGATTGCCGGGATTGATTTTCGGACCTTTGATGCTTTCTTATTTTGTGCTGATGACCCGCATGTACCGTAAGGTGTATGGAAATGAGTCCGATTAACTCATACGTTCCATCAACTCAAGTGCAGTGCTTTTAAGCACTGTTTTCCGAATGGCCTCTGCCCTTACCTGCTCCAAAGCCTGAAAGGCTTCAATCAAACAGGCTTCCTTGAGCTGGTCAGCGTAATGTTTTACGTCCAGCTCATTGTAAATGCCGAGCACTGCTTTAATCTTATCATCTTCGGCTACCGGAGGATTGCTGATGAGTTGTTTCAACTGAATCAGGGTATCGCCTTTGGCAAAAGCCAAGGCCCGTATCAGCAATAATGTTTTTTTGTTGGCGAGGATATCACCCCCGATTTTTTTACCAACCTTGTCTCCTTCTCCAAACGAGTCGAGTATATCATCCTGAATCTGGAAAGCGATGCCGATCTTTTTACCAAACTCATACATCAGCTTGGCATCTTCGTCCCTTGCCCCCGCAATGGTTGCTCCAATCTGCAACGAACAGCCTAATAAAACAGCTGTCTTCAGGGTAATCATATTGAGGTAATCAGCTTCCGAAACAGTTTCCTCCTGCTCAAAATTCATATCCCATTGCTGGCCTTCACATACCTCCACGGCTGTTTGATTGAACACTTGGAGCAGATCTTTCAATCTCTCCGAAGGCGACTCGCACAACAACTGCGTGGCTTTGATCATCATCAAATCCCCGCTCAGAATACCCACCGTTTCATTCCATTTTTTATGTACGGTAGCCTTTCCTCTTCGGATATCGGCCTTGTCCATAATATCGTCATGCACCAGCGTGAAATTATGAAACACTTCAACAGCCAGAGCAGCAGCAAGAGCATCTGCGGGTTCTCCCCCAAACAAATCATTGGCCATCAGTACCAATACCGGGCGCAAGCGTTTACCTCCCAGAGAGAGCATATACGAAATCGGATCATACAATTCGGCAGGTGTTCCGTTAACCGATAAATTTTGGATGTGTTGTTCTACGAGGGTATGTAATTCTTTATATGTCTTCATCAATTTTGTTCATAGTTATTAACCGCAGCGCTCACAGCGATTCTGCTACGAAAAGGCTTCGCAGAAATAGGGAATAAATCGGAGCGAACGCCACGAATGCTCCCGCATTAATTTTTCGTATTTCGAATTTCATTATTCGAATTTAAACCGCTACCGGTGCTTTAATAGCAGGATGTGGATTGTATTGTTCAACCGTAAAATCTTCATATACAAAATCAAAAACAGAAGTCCGTTCGGGATTGATTTTCATCACCGGATATGCTCTGGGTTCACGACTCAATTGCAACTCTACCTGTTCAAAATGATTGCTGTATATATGCGCATCACCAAATGTATGCACAAAATCGCCCGGCTGTAAACCACAAACCTGAGCCACCATTAAAGTTAACAAGGCATAGGAAGCGATATTAAACGGAACGCCCAAAAACATATCTGCACTGCGTTGGTACAACTGGCAACTCAGTTTTCCATCGGCCACATAAAACTGAAAAAAAGCATGGCAGGGCATCAAAGCCATTTTAGGTAAATCGGCCACGTTCCATGCGCTCACAATCATCCTGCGAGAATCCGGGCTTTTTTTAATCATCTCAATCACCTCGCTCAACTGGTCAATATGTTTTCCATCGGGCGCAGGCCAGCTTCTCCACTGATAACCGTAAACCGGACCAAGGTTTCCATCCTTATCAGCCCACTCATTCCAAATCGTTACACCGTTATCGGTCAGGTATTTTGTATTGGTTTCGCCTTTGATAAACCACAACAACTCATGGATGATTGATTTAAGATGAACCTTTTTGGTGGTCACCAGCGGAAACCCTTCCTGAAGATTGAAACGAAGCTGTGCGCCAAACACACTTTTGGTGCCTGTGCCGGTTCGGTCGGTTTTAAATGTTCCGGTTTGATAGATATGTTTGAGAAGGTTTTCGTACTGATCCATGCCCCAAATTTGGCATATTACCGCCAAAAGTTCTTATCATATTTTCAACATTAAGTGAACCAAATCGCAGTCGTACAGCAAGGTAGCGCTATATACTTGCGGGCATGGGTTTTAGCAGTATATTTGACACCATATTACTTTTAGATTATGACAAGAGAAGAAATTCAGGCTATATACGACAAGCCCTTAATGGAACTTATTATGGACGCTGCTGCTGTTCATAAACAATACCATAAAACAGGTGAAGTACAAATCAGCTCTTTATTATCCATCAAAACAGGTGGATGCTCTGAAGATTGTTCATACTGCCCGCAAGCGGCCCGTTACAGCACAGATGTAAATGTACAGGCATTGATGAAAACAGAAGATGTTATTGATGCTGCTCAACGTGCTAAAGATGGTGGAGCATCACGCTTTTGTATGGGTGCTGCATGGCGCGAAGTGCGTGACAACCGCGATTTCGACCGTGTATTGGATATGGTGAAAGAAGTGAATAAGCTGGATATGGAAGTTTGCTGTACTCTGGGTATGCTCAACGAGCACCAGGCACAAAAGCTGAAAGAAGCCGGATTGTACGCATACAACCACAATATCGACACGAGCGAAGAAAACTATAACAATATTATTTCGACCCGTAATTATGAAGACCGTTTAGGCACGATTAACAATGTGCGCAAAGCGGGTATTTCGGTGTGCAGCGGAGGTATCATCGGTTTGGGTGAAACCAACGAAGACCGTGTAGGCATGTTGCATACTCTGGTAAACCTTTCACCTCAACCCGAATCCGTTCCGATCAATGCGCTTGTAGCTGTAAAAGGAACTCCGCTTGAAGACATGAAACGGGTTCCGTTTTATGAGCTGGTGCGTATGGTTGCTACGGCTCGTATTGTATTGCCTAAATCGGCTGTGCGTTTATCGGCAGGACGTAAAGAAATGAGCATGAGCGAACAGGCATTGTGTTTCCTTGCAGGAGCCAACAGCATTTTTGCGGGCGATAAATTACTGACCACTCCAAACCCTGAATACAATGAGGATATGGAAATGTTTGATATTCTTGGATTAACTCCTAAAAAAGCATTTAGCGAAGTTGCACACGCACATTAATAGTTAAAGTGCAACAGAGGCAACACAAGTTGCCTTAACTACGGAATGATGGATGAGGTTTTGAAAGCAGCTCTCGACAAACGCAAAGAGGCAAATGCTTTGCGTAAATTATCGGTATCGGATGGAATCGACTTTTCGTCTAACGATTATCTGGGTTTGGCTCGCTCCTCAACACTCTCATCCCTCATCACCGCTGAAATTTCATCTCTCAACAAACCCGCACACGGCTCCGGAGGCTCACGTTTATTAAGCGGCAATACAATCTATGCCGAAACACTGGAATCGTCTATTGCAACCTTTCACGGAGCACAAGCCGGACTCATCTACAACTCCGGCTATGATGCCAATATTGGTTTGATGAGTTGTATCGCTACCCGTCACGATATTATTTTGTATGATGAGTTGGTGCATGCCAGCATTATTGATGGCATGGGATTGAGTTTAGCGAAATCCTATAAATTTAAACACAATGATATTGCCGATTTAGAACAGAAACTCAAACCGAGTGAAGGTAAGAACATCTTCATTGTTGTGGAGTCGGTGTATTCGATGGATGGAGATGCTGCCCCTCTTAAAAACATTTCTGCACTCGCACAACAATACCATGCTAACCTCATCGTAGATGAAGCACATGCCACCGGAGTAATCGGTGAACATGGTAAAGGATTGGTAAACGCTGAACAACTAGAGCAATATTGTTTTGCACGTATTCACACCTTCGGTAAAGCGTTAGGTGTTCACGGTGCGGTAGTATTGGGTTCAAACCTCTTGCGTGAATACCTCATCAACCACAGCCGGGCCTTTATATATACCACAGCCTTGCCTTTGCATTCATTGGTCGCCATCAAATGTGCCTACCAATTGATGGCTTTGGCTGATGCAGAAAGACAGCACCTACATTCGCTCATCAATTATTTCAAACAACAAATCGAATCCATCAAACAATATCAGTACATCAATAGCAATTCAGCTATTCAATGCATTATCATTCCCGGAAACGATACCATCAAAGCAATTGCAGCACAATTGCAAGAAGCGGGTTTTGATATTCGTCCAATCTTAAGTCCTACAGTGGCAGCAAGCTCCGAGCGACTGCGCATTTGTTTGCATGCCTTTAATACACGCGAACAAATAGACCAAATGATAAACGTATTAAACAGCATCGCATGAAACCCATAGCTATTATTGGAAACCATACCGATGCAGGTAAAACAATCACTTCGGCCATTGTATGCGAAGCCTTGTTGGCCGATTACTGGAAGCCGGTTCAATCGGGATCCAACCTATTGACCGATACCATCACGGTAAAACAATTACTGAGCAATAGCACGAGTGTTTGTCACCCCGAAGCTTATTCGCTTACCGAACCGGTATCTCCACATTTGGCCGCCCATATAGATGGCGTAACAATTGAACTCGATAACATAAAACTGCCGATAACCCAAAGCCCTTTGGTACTGGAAACGGCCGGAGGTTTGCTATCTCCACTCAACGATACCTTAACCATGCTTGATTTGGTGAAACGATTTGAGTGTAAAGTGGTACTCGTATCCCGTCATTATTTGGGCAGCATCAACCATACCTTATTGACTGCTGCTGTTCTTAAACAATACCATATTCCGGTTGCGGGAATTTTATTCAACGGTGAATCCAATCCTTCATCCGAAGCGTTCATTCTTGAACAAACAGGATTGCCAATGATTGGCCGTATACCTGAACTCAACGAAGTGACCGCAACAAGCATTCAGCAAATTGCCACACAACTCAAACCCCAACTATCCGTTTTATTGCAATGAGCATTACCGAAGCCGACAAACAATATATCTGGCACCCATACACACAAATGGGCCTCAACCCTACGCATATTCCCATTGTGCGGGGCAGCGGAGCGTATTTGTATGATGAAAACGGAACGGCCTACCTCGATGCCATTTCGAGTTGGTGGGTGAATATTCATGGGCATGCACATCCGTATATCGCGCAAAAAGTTTCGGAGCAACTCAATACATTAGAACACGTAATTTTTGCGGGATTTACCCATCCTACCGCTGTTTCATTGGCTCAGCGTTTGATGAATCATCTACCCAAAAACCAACGTAAGATATTTTACAGCGATAACGGTTCAACAGCCGTTGAAGTTGCGCTTAAAATGGCGCTTCAATATTGGTTCAATATCGAACAACCACGCACCCGGTTTATTGCTTTCGAAAACGCCTACCATGGCGATACCTTCGGAGCCATGAGCATCAGTGGACGCGGTGCTTTTACCGCTCCGTTCAATGAACTGTTGTTTGATGTTTCGTTTTTACCGGTACCTGTGCCGGGCATGGAAGAAGAATCTTTGGATAAATTTGACCAATACCTAAAAGTACATGGAAAAGAAACCGCAGCCTTCATCTTTGAACCATTAGTACAAGGCACAGCGGGCATGGTAATGTATGAAGCCCAATGGCTCGACAAACTGATTGCACTGTGCCGCCAATATGGAATATTGATCATTGCTGATGAAGTGATGACTGGGTTTGGCCGAACGGGAACCTTTTTTGCATCGCATCAGATCACCCAACAACCCGATATGTGTTGTTTATCCAAAGGCCTCACCGGAGGCACGATGGCATTGGGCATTACAAGCTGCGGTCAAAGTATTTTTGATGCGTTTTACAGTACCGACAAACTAAAAACCCTGTTTCACGGACATAGTTTTACAGCCAACCCTGTGGCCTGCAGCGCGGCTCTGGCCAGCCTCGATTTAATGGAGATGCCTGAAACAACAGCCAATCTGGCTCGCATCGAGCAATCACACCGCCAGTTTGCTGATTCTATCCGCAACCAAATTGGTGTCAAACATTGCAGGGTAAAAGGAACTATATTTGCCGTGGAGTTGGAAACAGGTTCCGGCACCACTTATTTTAATACGATACGCGACCAGCTATATGCCTTTTTTATGAGCGAGCATATTTTGTTGCGACCTCTGGGAAACATCATCTACATCATGCCTCCGTATTGTATCACCAATGAAGAACTGAATAGAATTTATAAGACCATAGAACAAGCGATCAAACGCTTTGCACAGATATGACAACGCTTAAACAAAACTTAGCTATCATCACAGAAAGTCCAATCCTACATGCAAAATGGCTTAATACCTTATCGCTGATGGAAAATACCGGAGCCCGCAAAATCTCCAAATGCGAGCATCCCATTTTGGTAAATGAAACAATCTTGAAACATGCAGCCGAAGAAGCCCGTCATGCGTACTACCTCAAAAAACAAATTGCCAAAATTCAGCCTGATGCCTGTCCGACCTATGCATTTGAGTATTTGCTGGCTCCTATCACCAGCTACCAATACCTGCATAAGCTCGATGCTGCCGCTTCGCGTTATATCAAAGATGTGCTGAATCTTGATGGGCATGACCTCGCTTTTGTTTCGTATTTGCTGGTAACGTATGCCATCGAAGTAAGAGCGGATGAGTTGTATCCGGTTTATCAGGAAATGCTGACCGAAAAGAATTCGAAAGTGAATGTGAAGTCGATTATTGTGGAAGAAGAAGGCCATTTGGCAGAAATGCAGCGCCAGTTAGAAGAATTTAGTGATGATTGGAAAACCCATGCCGATGCCATTGTTGCTGTTGAACATCAACTGTTTGACGAGTGGATGAGTCGTTTGAGTACACAATTAAGCCGGATTCAGACAAGTTCTGAACAACTACCTACATAGGTTTTTAGCTAATTGTAGCTAAAATCAATACTATTGTTATTTTTGTTGACTTTTAAAAACAGATAAAGAGTTTATGGCTGAAGTAATCCGCATGCCCAAAATGAGCGATACAATGACCGAAGGTGTTATTGTTGCCTGGCATAAAAAAGTTGGAGATGATGTAAAATCAGGAGATATACTGGCTGAAGTGGAAACCGACAAGGCGACCATGGAGCTTGAAAACTATGTAAAAGGAACCCTTTTGCATATTGGTATCGAAGCCGGTCAATCCGTTCCGGTGGATGCCGTGATTGCCATTGTAGGCGCAAAAGGTGAAGATGTAAGCGCGTTGTTGAACGCTGCTCCACCAGCCCCGGCATCTGCCCCTAAAGCAGAAGAAGCCAAAGTTGAGACAAGTACTCCAACATCTAACATCCAACATCTAACATCCAACATCTCTTCGGATGCTCGCTTAAAAGCGTCTCCTCTGGCTAAAAAAATTGCCGAAGAAAAAGGAGTAGATATCAGCAAGATTTCAGGATCGGGCGATAACGGCCGCATTGTTAAACGTGATGTCGAAAACTTCACTCCATCTACATCAACCGGTAAAGCAAGCATTTCAATACCAGCAGTAGTTGGAACCGAAAGCTTCGAAGATGTGGCAGTTTCGCAAATGCGCAAAGCCATTGCCCGCAGGTTGAGCGAAAGCAAAAATGGTGCACCTCACTTCTACCTCACCATGAGCATTATCATGGACAAGGTGATTGAAGCCCGTAAGGTGATGAACGATATCAGTCCTGTGAAAATTTCGGTGAACGATATCATCATCAAAGCCGTGGCTGCTTCGTTGAGAGCCAATCCAAAAGTGAACTCATCATGGCTGGGTGATAAGATCCGCATGAACAAACATATTCACGTGGGTGTGGCTGTGGCCATCGAAGACGGACTGATTGTTCCGGTAGTGAAATTTGCCGATAACAAAACCATTTCGCATATCAGTGCCGAGGTAAAAGAACTGGCTGATAAAGCTAAAAACAAAAAACTGCAACCCAGCGAATTTGAAGGAAGCACCTTCACCATCTCAAACCTTGGAATGTTCGGTATCGATCAGTTCACAGCTATCATCAACCCGCCTGAATCATGTATTCTGGCAGTAGGTGCAGCTAAAGAAACGGTGGTAGTTGAAAACGGACAAATGAAAGTAGCCAATGTGATGAAAGTAACCCTTTCATGCGATCACCGCTCAGTAGATGGTGCAGTTGGTTCGGCTTTCCTTCAAACCTTAAAAGATATGCTGGAAAACCCGGTACGTTTGCTGGTGTAATTTTCAAAACAACTTATAGTAGAATCCTGCATCGATTTTTCGGTGCAGGATTTTCTGTTTCATTAAACCTTATTCCAAAGAGATTCAACGTTATCAAATCACCATCGTATATCCAACCTAGTTGCGGTTGTGAGGCGCACTGTAGGTACGTTTGTGTTGATTAATACATATTTGTTGGGTTACCCACACCCGTATTCACATAAAGCCACAAAACCAGAAAGCTAGAAAACCCATCACGACTTAAGAACTACGAATCACCACATTAACATACTCAACACAATCAACATATTCCCCAAACATTATTTTGTAATCTCAAAAAAGTAGCTTACACTTGCATGTGGATGGTTCTCATCCGCACCTTGCAAACAATCCAGCGATTTATTATTGAACAAATCCCGTAAAGATTCTGCGTTGCATTAATCATTACTAGCATAAATTAAAATGTACGAAATTACCGCATTGAACGACATGCTTATGTCGGACCTACAACAAGTAGCCTCATCACTCAACATCCCCCAAGTTGACGACCTAAGTAAACAAGACCTCATCACCAGCATTCTGCAAGCACAAGAAACGCCCCCTGCCGATGCCACGAAAAAGCGCAAGCCCAGAACCACTAAAATCAGTACCGGAGAAAAACTAACCCAACCCCGCAAAACCAAAGCGGCTAAAGAAGTTGTGGAAGTAGCGGAGACTCCGGAATCAGAGCCTCAAGAAGAAGAAAAACAAAATATAGAACCTGTGGCTGAAGCCACAGGAAATGTAGAAGCCACAGGCAATGTAGAAGATAAACAACCGGAAACTTCGGAAATTACAAATATAGAAGTTTCGGAAGCTACCGAAGAATCAACCAACCCGAACAACAGACGCAATCAGCCAAACCAACCGCAAGGTCAGGGGCCTGAACGTGACAATAAACGCCAGGAACGTTATGAGCGCATGCAACAACAAAACAACCTGTTGCAGGAACTCGAAGGTATTGTTAGTGCTGAAGGTGTGTTGGAATTGATTCCTGACGGATACGGATTCCTTCGCTCATCTGATTACAACTACATGGCTTCTCCGGATGATGTGTATGTATCGCCTTCTCAAATCAAATTGATGGGACTCAAAACCGGTGATACCGTTCGCGGAACCATTCGCCCTCCTAAAGAAGGTGAAAAATATTTTGCCCTGATTAAAGTAGATTCGGTAAATGGCCGCAAGCCTTCCGAAATCAGAGACCGTGTGGCATTTGAGCATTTAACACCGTTGTTCCCGGATGAAAAATTAAAGCTGGGCGATACCAACTCCTACTCTACCCGCATCATCGACATGCTGGCACCAATCGGAAAAGGTCAGCGTGGTTTGATTGTGGCCCAGCCTAAAACAGGTAAGACTATTTTATTGAAAGAAGTGGCCAATGCCATTGCAAAAAACCATCCCGAAGTATACTTAATCATTTTATTGATTGATGAGCGTCCTGAGGAGGTAACCGATATGCAACGCAGTGTACGTGCCGAAGTGGTAGCATCAACCTTTGATGAACCTGCGGATAAACACGTGAAGCTTGCGAATATTGTATTGGAAAAAGCCAAACGTATGACCGAATGCGGACATGACGTGGTGATTCTCCTCGACTCCATTACCCGTATGGCACGTGCCTTTAATACCGCACAACCTGCATCGGGCAAGATCCTTTCGGGTGGTGTGGATGCAAATGCATTACACAAACCTAAACGTTTCTTCGGAGCAGCCCGTAAAATTGAAAATGGTGGTTCGTTGACCATCATCGCAACAGCTTTGATTGATACAGGTTCGAAAATGGATGAGGTGATTTTTGAAGAGTTTAAAGGAACCGGTAATATGGAATTGCAACTGGACCGCAAGCTTGCCAACAAACGTATTTACCCTGCTATTGATATTGTGGCCTCAAGCACACGTAGGGATGACTTGTTGTTGGACAAAGCGACCTTGCAACGTACGTGGATTTTACGTAACCATATTGCCGATATGAATGCGGAAGAGGCCATGAACCTGTTGTTGAAGAATATGAAAAACACCCGTACCAACGAGGAGTTTTTGGCTTCGATGAACGGGTAGCTTCGACTCCGCTCAGCTACCGAATTCAACTCCGCTCAGCAACCTTGCTAAAGGCTGATTTACTAGGCATTAGCAAGTGCTGACTAAAATCAGAAAACGACTTATCGAAAATGTGGTTTAGTTGAAAGTACCTTTGACTCAAATCTCATTTTAAACCTTAATTAAAATTTATATACAATATGACAATGTTAGTAGGCAAAAAAGCCCCTTCATTTAAAGCATCTGCCGTGGTAAACGGAGGCGAGTTCGTGGAAGATTTCTCATTGGAGCAATACATCGGAAACAAGCATGTAGTGTTCTTCTTCTACCCGCTTGATTTTACGTTTGTATGTCCAACCGAAATCATCGCTTTTGAAAGACGCATGAAAGATTTTGAAGAGCGCAATGTTGCCGTTATCGGCTGCTCTATCGACTCTAAATTCTCTCACTGGGCCTGGTTGAATACCCCGCAAAACAATGGTGGTATTCAAGGCGTAAAATACCCGTTGGTAGCTGACGTAAACAAAACCATCGCTCTGAACTACGGAGTATTGGCCGGTTACTACGACTACAACGAAGAAGGACAAATGGTATGGATGGGCAACCAAGGGGAAGATTCAGTTGCTTACCGTGGTTTGTTCTTAATCGACAAACAAGGGATTGTTCGCCATCAGGTTGTAAATGATCTTCCATTGGGACGCAGTGTTGATGAAACTTTGCGCATGATTGACGCTTTACAGTTCTTCGAAGAAAAAGGAGAAGTTTGTCCGGCCGACTGGAACAAAGGCAAAGACGGATTGAAAGATACAGCGCAAGGTGTTGCTTCATACCTTGCTTCACACTAATCTTCTTAAACTCAAATTTCGAATCCCCTTTCTCATTGCTGAGAAAGGGGATTTTTGTTTACGGGAATTCACATAGAAACGAAAGTGTAGGAGTAAGTCTATAATGAGTTGTATGCTCAATAACTAACTGTGAATTGTCAACTGTAATCGGTCAACTCTCCTCCGACTTTCCCTTATAAATATCGGGCATTGCCCAACCAAAATATTTGGCCCCGATGCGAATCAATACAATCACCACTCCTGATAGAATACTAATCAGGTTACGGTCATCAATAAATTGCATGAGGGCAAAAAAGATAACACCACCAGCAATACAAGCCGAGGCATACACATCTTTGCGAAACACATAAGGAATTTCGTTTAAGATTACATCGCGGATGATGCCTCCAAAACAACCGGTGATGGTTCCGAGGGCAATGCATACTACCGGGTGAAGATGAAAGGCTATTCCTTTATCAATCGCTACTACACAAAATAATGCGAGTCCTGCGGTATCAAGCCAAAACAAGATATGCGTATACAGTCGAATATACTTGTGGAAGAACAGGGCCAATAAGTAAGCTACAATGAGGGCGGTGATGGCCTGCAAATCCAGAATCCAGGCTACGGGTAAACTGCCAATCAGCAAATCGCGCAGGGTTCCGCCACCAATAGCAGTGATGAAGGTTATGACCAGCACCCCAAAAATATCAAGCCGTTTTTGCATAGCCGATAATGCACCCGATACACCAAAAGCACCAATGCCTAATAATTCGATGGTATTGTGGAAGGTAAAAAACATTATAGGTTTAAGCTTAACTGATCATTGAGTAAGGTGAAAGACAGCCGGTGTAAAGGAGTGATACCATACTGTTTGATTCCTTCCCTATGTACTACGGTTGGGTAACCCATATTATGGTTCCATCCATAGTGCGGATAGGTGTCATGCATCTGGCGCATATATTCATCCCGGTATGTTTTGGCCAGAATGGAAGCCGCAGCAATGCTTTGAAATTTTCCATCTCCCTTTACAATGCATTCGTATTCAATTTTTTTATACGGAATAAAACGGTTGCCGTCAATGAGCAACAGCTCCGGTTCTCCGCTCAATTTGTCGATGGCCCGGTGCATGGCCATAAAAGAAGCGCGTAAAATATTATGCTGGTCAATCTCCTTGTTGGTGAGCATGGCCACGCCAAAGCACAAGGCTTTTTCTTCAATCTCAACACGCAGGAGTTCGCGTTTTTTGTCGGTCAGTTTTTTTGAATCATCCAATCCAACAATCGGGTTGCGTTCATCCAGAATAACGGCTGCGGCAAATACAGGTCCTGCCAGACAGCCTCGTCCGGCTTCGTCACAGCCGGCTTCAACCACACCTTTGCGAAAATATCGTTTGAGTCCCATCTCTAATGTGAAGTTAATAAACTTTCTGCTTTTTCAATCACTTCTTGCAACTGGATGCGTTGCATACAGGTATTTTCGGGATGCACGCAATGGATCTGATCACACGGATTACATTCCAGAATGTGATGAATCACATCGGTCTGTTTGCCCCAAGGATAAAACACATACGGTTCGCCCGGTCCGTATAAACCCAGAGAAGGAACTCCGCTCACCGCGGCAATATGCAAAGGTCCACTTTCATTGCCTACAAATAGTTTGCTCATCACAGCCAATGCCGAAAGTTCAGTGAGATTAAAGAGTCCGGCAATCGAGTAGGTTTCAAAAGGGATTTGTTGTTGCAGTTTTTTGATTTCGGCTACTTCGTTGTGGTCGCCCGTAAACACAATATCAAGTCCGCGTTGGTGCAGGTAGGTTGCCAGTTGAGTATAACCATTCCACTTGCGCAAAGCTTTGCGCGCTCCGGCATGAATAATTACAAATTGGCCAATGCCATTGTCAACCAAAAAATCAGCCGCTTTTTTACGGTCGGCAACGCTGGTGTAAATGCGCGGATTGGTTTGTTGGTTTTGGGGTTCGATTATTGGGGAAACCAGTTGAAGATTGGTAAGCACTTCATGTGGATGTTTACCCGTTAAGCTGTTTTGGTAGCGAATGGTTGCCCGGTCGAGCCGTAGCTTGGGCCAGTGAGTGAGGGCAAACCATATACTGTGCCACGAACCCCGCAGGTCAATAATGATATCGTAGTGTTTTTCTAAGTCGCTGAAATTGCTGGTGAGGTGCGTAATGGCCGGGTGGTTGTTGAGCAACGTAATGGCAAAAGGCTTGCACAACAAGGTGATTTCGGCATCAGGGTATTGGGCATGCAGCATGTCGAATACATGCAGGGTATAACACATATCCCCGATTTCATCCTGGCGGATACATAAAATACGTTTCGGCCGGAGTGTTTCCGGACGAGCAGTTTGCATCACCTTACTCAAAGTCATAGAGGTAAAGTAAAGCAGTTTTTCGCGCCAGGTTTGCCTGAATCTTTTCATGCATTGCAATGATAAGGGATAATGTCTACATTTACCGTCCGCAAGCAGCCATGCAACGAAAGTTTTTGTCCAACGTGTTTATTACCCTCAGCGCTAATTTGCTGATTAAGCCTTTATGGATTTTGGGTATCGACCGAACGTTTCAAAACCGGCTCGGCTTGGAATCGTATGGCTTGTATACCAACCTGTTTACGTTTTCGGTGGTATTGGGTTTATTGCTCGATTTTGGTATCAACAACTACAATTCGTCCAGTCTGGCCCGCCAGCCCCAACTGCTAAAACAGCAGTTTTATCCGTTGGCTTTGCTCAAAGTGATTCTGAGTTTTTGTTACCTCATTTTGACACTTTTGCTGGGGGTATGGTATGGCTACGGAAGTGCTGAATTGTATTTACTCGCAATATTGGCCATCAACCAATGTTTAGCTTATGGCTCTACCTATTTGCGCAGCACCTTAACAGGTTTGCAGTTTTACAAAACAGATGCGCTCATCTCTGCTGTCGACAGGCTTACCATGGTGGTTGGGGGCGGAGCCTTGTTGCTGTTCAATTTCTTTCCCATCAGCATTCAAACCTTTATATATCTTCAAACCATCGGTTACGGGGTGGCATTTTTAACCAGCCTTGCAGCACTCAGGCCGAGTATTCAAAAACTACAGGTTCGGTTTGATACACAACAAATCAAAACGGGGTTTATGAAGTCGGCCCCTTATGCCTTGCTGGCACTGATAATGATGTTGTATACCCGCTCTGATGTTTTGCTGATTCGCAAACTGCTGCCAGATGGAAATACCGAAAACGGTATTTATGCGCAAAGCACCCGGCTGCTGGAGGCCGTCAATATGTTGGCTGTATTGGTGAGTGGCTTACTGCTCCCCATGTTTTCCAGTATGCTTCACCAAAAACATTCGCTCACACCATTGGTGCGATTGGCTATGGTATTTCTGTTGGTTCCTGCCATCATTGGAGTTGTTTTTTGTGTTCAAAACGCCAATGGATTGATGCAATTGCTTTACAGTCAATATAACCCTTACCACGCTGATATTTTTATCTTCTGCATAGCTTCAGTAATACCGCTATGTGTAATGTATGTGTTTGGAACCTTGCTTACAGCTGCCGGCAAACTGAATATTTTGATACTAACGGCCGTGGCAGCACTGGTTATCAATGTGATACTAAACTTTGCACTGATACCTGAGTATGGTGCTAAGGGAGCAGCAATTTCGGTTCTGATTACACATAGTTTTGTGGCTGGAGTAAATACCTTTTTTGCCATCAATCGTTTACCTATTCACATATCGTTTATCTACTTTGTGCAGTTCGGATTTTTTACTTTTCTCTGTTTTGGTGCGCTGTTATGGCTAATCAACCAAAACCTGTCTTTGTCACTGTCAGTGTTTTTATACCTGTGTTGTGCAGCCGTTTTTGTATGGGTGATGCAACTGGTAGACAAACGGAGCGTCCAAAAATTGTTCAAACGATTGCGTACCCAATAACCTTTGTTAGGGGCTATTTTTTTATATTTTTGTCGAAAATCACTTTACATGAACAAACGAAAGCAGTATAATTTTGAAATCATAGAGGTTCTGGCTTTTTTATTCAAATGGAAAAAACAGCTATTTGTGATTTGCACCCTTGCCGCGGTATTGTCTTATCTCGCATCCGGTCCCTGGTTTATTAAACCCAAGTTTCAATCAAGTGCTACCTTTTATCCCGGAACGGTCAATAGTATTTCGGCAGCCTTGTTTTTTAAGATGAGGGAAAAAGCGCGCGATCCGTTGATGTTTGGAGAGATAGAAGAAACGGAGCAGTTTATGCAACTGCTCGAGTCGGGCGATTTGAAAGCCCGTATCATCCAAAAGTTTAACCTTATTGAGCATTACCGTATTGGTGCCGATAACCCGAATAAAAATTATCTGGTGGATTTGCAATACAATAAAAATATCAAGATAAAACGTACCGATTTTAACTCCATAGAAATAAGTGTACTGGATGAAAACCCTCTGATGAGTGCAGAGATCGCCAATGCAGTGATGATGATGGCCGATACCATCAAAACAGAAATTAAACGCAGGGTAGCCTTGCAGGCTCATGATATCATTGCTGCCGAGTATACCAATAAAGTAGCTTTTGTGGATTCGCTGAAAGCTGCGATGAAAGAAATGGGCGCGAAGGGGGTGTATGCTGTTCCTGAACAATCCATTCGTTTGTCGGAAGCATCAGGTGGACCATCATCTGCACAGCGCAAAACATTAGGTGAGCATAGCGGAGATTATACACTCGTGTATCAGATGTTGCGTTACGAAGCCGAAAACCTTTCGGAACTGCGGATGCGTCTGGAGCAATCCAAAGTGGATGCAAGAGGAGAATTAAGTAATATTTTTATTGTAGGATATGCCTATCCACCTGATCGAAAAGCAACTCCTGTACGTTCTGTGATTGTGTTGTTATCTGTATTCTCTGCATTTATCATGGCATGTGTTGCCATTGTGATGCTCGAAAAATACAAGGCATACAAAAAGAATAACTAGGATGCAGGAAGCCCTGAAACAACGGTTGTTTTACATCATTTGTCTGGCATTTATTGTCATCAATACGATTGCGATTCCGTTTGATTTTCCGTGGTTAAATTTGCTGCCGGCTTTATTGTTGGCTTCTTTTTTTATCATTTTTAGAATTGATTTACTCATTCTGATTTTGGTATTTCTAATCCCACTCTCCATCAATGTGGATGATGTTGGTTTCGGGTTGGGCATCAGTTTACCCAATGAGCCTTTGATTATGCTCATCATGGCTCTGGCGGTGTTCAAATTTATCATCCATTCCGAATACGATTACAAGATCTTTAAACATCCCATTTCAAAAGCCATTCTTATTAATTTAGTTTGGGTATTCATTACCTGCTTTAGCAGCGAACATCCATTTGTATCGTTCAAGTATTTTTTATCACGTTTTTGGTTTGTGGTGGTATTTTATTTTTTGGGTGTTGTCTTGTTCCGCAAGTTTGGCAATATCTCAAAATACCTTTGGTTGTATATCGTTCCGCTCTGTGTGGTGGTGGTGTATACCCTGTACCAACACAGCGCCTATAATTTTTTGCAGCACTATTCATTCACCATCATGCAGCCATTTTATGTGGGACATGGAGTGTATGCGGCAGCCATTGCTTTTGTATTGCCTTTGTTGGTCATTTATTTATTATACCCAAACAGGTTTGGCATCGGTGTGGTATCGTGGCCGGTTATTTTTGGATTGTTGGGATTGTTGCTGGTTGGATTGTTTTTCTCGTATACCCGTGCTGCGTGGATTAGCATTGCCGTTGCCGTGGTGGCTTTGGTTCCGTTGTTGTTGCGCATCCGGCTCAATACTTTACTTATTCTGTTTGTAACAACTGCGGTGATTGGACTCATGTTTTCAAGCCAGATTATATATCTGATGTCGCGTAACCAGGATGAGTCGAGCAAGGATTTTTCGGAGCATATCAATTCCATTTCCAATATTAAAACCGATGCTTCAAATGCAGAGCGTATCAACCGCTGGGTATGCGCCATTGAGATGTTTAAGGAAAGACCTGTGTTTGGCTGGGGTCCCGGAACCTATAAGTTTGAGTACGCACCCTTTCAGATGGCTAAATACCGAACGGTTATCAGTACCGATTTTGGAGATGGAGGAAACTCCCACAGTGAGTTTCTGAATCCATTATGTGAAATGGGATTGATGGGTATGCTTACCATTTTATACCTGTTTTATCAGGTGCTTAATACCGGTTTTAATTTGTTTTATACGGCCCGTAAACCACGGGTGCGACTCATATCATTGGCCATCACATTGGGTATGATTACCTATTTCATTCATGGTTTGATGAACAATTACAGCGAAACCGATAAAATTGCGGTTCTCTTTTGGGGAGGATTTGCAATGTTAACGGCAATGGATTTGTATCATCATAAGAGGAAAGAGTAAAGAAAAAAGAGGAAAGAGAGAAGAGGAAAGAAATTCGAATATTTAAATCCGAAATTCGAAAAGAAGAAAAACAACCGCGGAGAACGCAACGATTCTGCTTCGCAGATTAGGTCGAAGCCAACCACAGAGGCACAGAGACACAGAGTTTCTGCTTCGCAGCTCAGGGGAAGACCTTATACTGTGATCAGAAATCAGTGAACCTTCTTTCGTCCCCATCCAATAAACACAGCAGCCAGCAGTACAAAAATATTAAAACCAATTTGAGAGGCTTCACCTCTTGAAATATGAAACACACATGCGCTGAACATCAATAGAATGGTTCCATATATGGCATAGATTGTTAGTTTAGGTTGGATGTTTAGCAAACTCGGCAATACCAGTCCCAAGCCGGCCAATAAATCAAACAGGGCCGTTACTTTTACCAAACTCGGATTTTCGTGTATCCATAACCAGGGGAGTTCTTCGGGTTTAAAGAGTTTCATATATGCCGACCCAATAAAGGTTAAAGCTAAAAGCACCTGCAGGCCCCAAAAAGCGATGTTCAATGGCTTGGATATTTTTTGTTTTTCTGTCATCCTGTTTTGTATAAAAAGTAAAGGGTTTACCCAACGCGCAAAATCTTCTCCATTTTACGGCCCTTAGCCAGTTCATCCACCAACTTATCCAAACACCTAGCTTGTTGGGTTAATGGAGTTGTGATTTCTTCAATGCGGTACCCGCAAATCATGCCGGTGATAAGGTTGGCATTGGGATGAAGTTTGGCTTTTTTGAAAAACTCTTCAAAGGTCACCTTGGTCTCAATCAGTTTTTGCAATGTTGTTTCATTATAACCGGTAAGCCATTGGATCACTTCATGCAATTCGGCCTTGGTCCGCCCTTTTCGCTCAACCTTTGTTACATAATGCGGGTATACCGAGGCGAATGTCATCTTCGCTATGCGTTCATCGTGTTCTTTTGTTGTGTTCATATTATTTCAATCGTTCCAGTCGTCCTTTGCGTTTCACAATGTTTTTGTAATCCCATTGAATGGCCCTCGATTTTTCGAGCCAACGAGCAAGGTCTTTGGTGTTGATTTGGTCAAGGGAGGTGAAGAAGGTAGAAGCATCTTTAAATTTTGCGCCTAAAATGTTTAACTGTTCTTCTTCAAAATCGGCCCCACTCCAAAACATCAACCGTATGCCGGCTTTTTGTTTGCTGTAGCCCACAATGGGATTGCCGTCTAAAAACCAAACCGGGTGGGCATGCCATACTTTGCTTTCGGCCTCGGGTAACTCTTTGTTTATGATTTGGGCGAGTTGATCACATAGAGCTTTGTCGTCCGGTGTTTGGGAATCGTTATAGGATTGAATCTGTTCGTTCATAGTATAATGATTTGTCATTCAACAGAGTATAGGCTTGATGGCTATGGGGTAAATTGTTAAGCTAAGATACTAAAACTGTAGAAAACATAATCCAAACTATCCTAATGTGACGGCCTGTGGCTCTAATAAATCGCAATACCAAAATCCATATTCAAATGGGTTATCTGCAGTAGGCGTACAGTTGTTGTCTTCATGTTTTCCGGGTGTGTATGTTCTGTACACAATTTCGCCTTTGTCAAATAAGATGGGATTGGTAAAAAGGGGGCCGTCAAACACAAACGTATGGAATTCTCCATTCTCACCGCAAGGATCCACATTGGCAGGTAAGTCATCTAGAAATTGGTGATCTATGATTCGGCCCGCAAAACTTTTGTTTAGGTATTTTTCGTTTACACACGTAACAATCGTCTTGAACCCTAAATCGATAAACTCGCGGATGAGTCGGTCGGTTGGGAGTTTCCATAAAGGGAAAACAGCGTTTAAATTTAATTCGGCCAGTTTGGTTTCTCTATATGTTCGCAAGTCTTCCAAAAAAATATCACCAAAGGCCGAAACCGTAACTCCTTTGTTTTTTAAATCGGTCAACGTGGTTCGCATCACGTTTTCATAATCTTCCATGCTAGGCATTTCAGGAATCTCCATTTTAACCAACGGAATACCGATGCTCTCTGCCTGCGCATCCAACAACTCAACCCTTACCCCGTGCATGGAGATGCGCTGGTATTGTTGGCTGATGCTGGTGAGTAAACACAGTACATCATATTGTTGAGCCTGTAAGATTTTATACAAGGCTAGGGCCGAGTCTTTGCCGGAGCTCCAGTTGAAGATTAGTTTTGGGGTCATTCAAACAATGTTTTTTGATAAACGCCTCCTTTTATTTTATTTATTAATTCCCGTATAAATTCATAATGTTTAACATACTGATTAGGGATAACAATTCTATAGATGTTTTTAGAACTAAGTAATTGCATTTTAATCTTATCTGAGTCAATTCGTTTTTTGTTTTTATAATGTTCAGCACCATTTATTTCAAATACCACTTTTGGAATTCTATCCTGAAAAATTACACCATCAAATTCTTTTTTGTTTACATCAGGATTGCTTCTTTCTTCTGGAAAGACTTCTATTACTTTTACATTTCTTTCAAAACGGGTGCCCTGTGTTGTACAATAATGGCTCATTGTTTTATAAAATTCGTCTTCAAATTTTGAATCATTGGAAAATCCTATTGTAAACTTGTTTGCTGTGCTTTGTTGAATTTGTGTAGTACCGTTTTTTTGTACATAATCAATCAGGGCATACAAATCATCATCTTTCTTTGATAAAATATCTATTGCCTTTAAATCGGCCACCACAACCAAATTTTCTTGTGCCCTTGTAACTCCAACATTAATTAACTGGCTGTTGTTTTTTATCCAGTCGTACGTTCTGGAAGTTGTGTTTCTTGATATTGAAGTGGATATAATGATGGTCTTGTTCTCTTGTCCCTGTATTTTGTGAATCGTACCACAACTTACTGATGAATCTATTTCTGAATTTGCTTTTGCCTTTTCCAAGTAATGATTCAAAACCTCTTGCTGGTTACGGAATGGTGTGATAATGAAAACATCCGTTAATTTATTGTCTGCTATGTATTTTACTATTTCCTGCGCTTCTTCAATGGTTGCATTTTTGTTCTTTTGGTTTACATTATTCACATTTATCAGCTTCACCTCTCCATGTTTTTTAATCTTCGAAAGGTTTAATCTGTTCTCATAAAACCGCATATTTGAATAATTGATAATTTTCCTACCACAGCGATAATGATAACTCAGCAAAATATCTCTCGAAATATTATCAATCCTTTTATATACTGATAGGATTGAATTATTGTAGTAATCATATGTCTTATCTATACCAAACTGGTCCATCAAGTGTTGATTTCTACTTTCTTCAAAAACAACAATAGGCTTTAGTTGGTTCGTGTCGCCAATCAGAACCATGTTTTTGCATTTTGAAATAGGAATTAGGCTGGTGGCTATGTCGCATTGCCCGGCTTCATCCATTACCAGTAAATCAAATTTGAATTTTCGTCCCAGCTTGCGACTTGATAAATTGGTAGTAAGAATAATAGGAAATATTTTTGTGAGCTTCTCTAGATTGTCGTCATTTGCCACCCATTTATTAAACTCTTTAACCTGTTTTTCGGATTTTTCCATATCCAGTATTTCTATCAACTGAGCATAATCCTTGTTTTTTAGACGTTTTAGGTACTTTAATGACTCAAAGTAGAAGAATTGCAACAGCTGTCGATTATCTTTTATCACTTCATATAAATTGTCCAAATTATCATTGTTGGTTTCAGGTATCAGTTTTAGCTTTTCTTCAATGGCATGTTTTTCTTTTTCCAACAAATGATTACCTCCTTTTGATAACAGACTGCTAACAAACGACAGGTTTTGGGACTGTTCAATTTTAGTTTCGTAATTTTTAATTTTCTCAAGCAATTTCCTGTTTTTCTCTTTCGATTTTTCTTTGAGATTAAACAATAGTTCTTCCTTAGGCACATCTTTTGTTTCAAAAGTATACCGCTTTTTAATTACGTGCAGTGCCTGTGCTACACTTTCATTGTTTCCAAGCCTGAGTATGGGAAGGATAATTTCCTTGTTTCCGTACTTGCCTAAGTACAATTTATCTTTAATTCCATCAATGGGTACATTGTTATTGGACGAAATCAAAACTGTTTTACTATTGGTAAGGCAATTCACAATAATATTTAGTATGGTTTGTGTTTTGCCTGTTCCTGGTGGTCCCTGTACGTAGGTGATGGGGTATTTTAAAGCATTATAAATGGTTTGAATCTGATCTATATTTATATTCTGGTCATACAGCGCAATATGAGGTTCCTTTCGATTTTGTCTGTCAAGCAATGATAAGTTTTGAAAGAATGTCCTTAACGGAACCTCCATTTCTTTACGCACATATTCTGCATGTATGTTGTCGTAAATCCCAGATATGTCTATCTGTGCATATCCCAAAACAACTACTTCAGGCCTTGTATTTGGCAATTCGCCAGTTTTAAAAGTGCCCCTTAATAATTCTATAGCTTCTGTCTTATCTTTTATGTAAATCGCTTCAAAATCTGCCGGGCTCAAATCGGTGTAGTATGCCAATGAATGCTTTACATCTTTTACATAAAAGTTTGAATTGAATTGTGTTTTGCTATTTACATGTAATGTTTTGTTTACGGGATCTAGCGTGAGTTTTCTGTACGCAATTACAAATTTACCCTTTGACTTTAAATCAATTGAAAATTCACTTATAGCCAGCTCGTAATCATAATACTTGTTGTAATCATTATGATAGATATCTTTTATAATCTGCTTTTGCTGCTCGTCCGTTAACTGATATGGATTTTTCTTCGCTAATTCTGTTAAATCTATCCCCGGAATTAAATGCGCTTTGTGTAGAAATGGATCTTTATTGGCTTTGTAGCATTCCAGATAGTAGTTTAATATATTATTGTCATACTGTTCAAATTCATAAATCTGCAATTTTTTATCTTCATCTAATTTTTTAATCAGTTTTTCAGGTACATCATAATGTGAAAATTTCAGAATTTCGGCAGTCTGAATACCTGTAATAAATATTTTTGCATCTCTGATAGGCTCATCTTTTGTAACATTAAACATGTCCACCCGCAGCTCATCCTTTTCGTTTATATCTAGTATGCATATCCAAAAAGGCGTAATCGCCCCGCTCTTATTTTGGTAGGTAATGTTCAGATATTTCCCTTCCCGTATGGCTTTACCAATAAGTTTGGTGATTTTTTTGTCAATCATTTCGCGGGATTTTTATTCTTCATGATTCTGAAAGTTCATCTCGTAATCTGGTTGTGGTTCGTTTTTGTGCTGTCGTGGCCTTGCCTCTAACGTTCTTCTGCCTTGCTTTTCGTTTACTTGACACAGTCACTGTCGTCAGAGCCAAAAGCAAGCATGCAAGACGAATATACAAATTAAGAATAAACTGATGAAGAGGGATGCTGGTTATTAATGCAATAATTAGGAATGGCAGGACACGCATCACAGATGCGCATCAACTGGGGGGTATAACATGCAAGTTAATGTATGTATTCTAATGAGTAAACCACGCGAAAGGATTCGTGCGGCAGCGGGGGAAGTATACTTGCAAGGTTTTGGGTTTGGTGTTCGCTAAAATAATTGATTGGGAGTTCTCTCATCTGCACATATACATATCTGCACATTTGCACATCCCCTACGCATGTGCCGCAATCAACAAATCCAAATCCTTATGGTAAATATTGAGGCGTTTGCCAATATGTTTATTGGTGAGGTTGCCTTTGTATATATATACCCCACTGCGCGAGTGTTGGTGGGTCCAGATATAATCGGTGATGGAGCCGGCTTCCGAAATATCCAGTAAAATAGGCGTGAGGATATTGCTCAACGAATAACTGGCCGTACGGCTTACCCTTGATGAGATATTAGGTACACAATAATGAATCACATCGTGTTTGATAAACGTAGGCTTTTGGTGGGTGGTAAGTTCGGAGGTTTCAAAACAACCACCCTGGTCAATGCATATATCCACAATCACCGATAGTGGTTTCATCTTGCTAACCATTTCTTCACTTACCACAGTTGGGCTTCGTCCTTCTTCGCTCCACAAACAACCCAGAGCCACATCGGCTGTTGAGATGGCTTTTTGTAAAATTTTGGGATGTAGCAACGAGGTGAAAATATTTACGCCAAGGTTATTTTGCAGCTTGCGCAGTTTTTCAAGTGAATTATCAAACACCTTAACGGTAGCACCTACGCCTAAGGCAGCACGGGCGGCATATTCGCCCACGGTCCCGGCCCCGATAATCACCACTTCGGTAGGAGGAATGCCCGTTACGCCTCCCAGCATTTCGCCTTTGCCGCCACGGGTGGTACACAGGTATTCGGCAGCCACCGAAATAGCGGATGTTCCGGCAATTTCGCTGATGCTGCGCACCACAGGGTATATGCCATCGGCCGATTTGATATACTCAAATGCCATGGCCGTAATTTTTTTGGCCATCAGCGAGCGGATATAACTATCCGATTTATTGCTGAGCTGAATGGCCGAAATCAATAATTGATTGGGGCGCATCAGCAAAATTTCTTCTTCGCTCAGGGGTTCTACCTTTACAATCGCATCGGCTTTATACACTTCCTCTCGGCTGTAACAAATCTTGGCACCCGCCTCCGAGTATTCTTTATCGGTAAAACGGGCCTCTTTGCCAGCTCCGGCTTCAATCCATACTTCAATTCCATTGTTAATCAGCAGATTGACAGATGATGGCGTAAGGGCCACCCTGCTTTCCTGTAGGGTACATTCTTTGGGAACCCCAATATAAAGGGTGTTTGAAGGGTGTTTGGTATCCACCAGCGCTTCTTTAGGTTGGAGGGTAGCCTGACGTGCCAGCTCACTGAATCCGGATTTGGAAAGTTCTTCCATGAATAGTTAGAATAAGTTGACCAAATTTAAGCAAGAAAAATGGGAATAAAAGTGTAACCCAAGATTTTTTTGAACCGGGGTTAATCCGTTGGGATGCAATAATAATAAGCCTTTGCGAAGCGGAAAGAAGAAAACAGGGGCTATTTTTTTGGTGTTTATTGTATTTTTTCTGCGGAATGGCATATCTTCGCAGGCTTTCTGTGAGATAGTGAAGTCGAAAGATTACATACTGGAGTTTAACAAAGTGCGCATGGGGTTAAATGATTATTCATTTGATATCAACGATGCATTTTTGGCCACGATTGAAGGAGCAGCGACTCAACATGCTGATGCTCAGATTCAATTGCAGTTGCTTCGGTCTGAAAATTTATATGACCTGACTTTTCGCCTGACCGGAACAGTGAAATGTGAGTGTGACGTATGTCTGGAGGAGTTTAACCTTCCTGTGGATGCTGATTACAAGTTGCTGATTAAGGTAAGTGAAACAGAAAACTACGATGATGATGAGATTATTTACATCACTGAAAAGTTGATTGAATATGACCTGTCATCGTACTTATACGACAGTTTGATGCTGGCTGTTCCGCAACGTAAAGTATGCGAAATGAGCGGCACCAAAGAGTGTAATAAAGAAGTGATAACCAAACTGGAAGAGCTTAATCACCCTCTTGATAAAGAGGATGAAGAAGGCAACAATCCGGCCTGGGATAAACTTAAAAATATGTTTAACAATTAATAACAACGTAAAGTTATACTACTATGCCAAATCCTAAACGAAAAATTTCTAACTCTCGCAGAGACAAGAGAAGAACACACTACAAAGGGTCAACTCCAACACTTACAGTTGATGTGACTTCTGGCGAAACACACTTACGTCACCGCGTAACTGCCGATGGTTTCTATAAAGGAAAACATGTTTTTCCTGATATGAAAAAAGACGTATAATTGTTTCACCAAACAATTATTGAATGAGAATTGGATTTGATGTAATGGGTGGCGATTACGCCCCCAAAGAAGCCGTAGCGGGTGCTGTTTTGGCTCACCGCGAACTGAAATCAGGTGAACGTATCGTACTTATTGGTGACAAAGACTCAACTTTGGCTCTGGTGAAGGAACATGGTTTAACGGAAGCCGATTTTGACTTTGTTCACACCACCGAGGTTATCGGAATGGATGAGCATCCAACCAAAGCCATTTCGCAAAAACGGGATTCCAGCATTTCGGTAGGGTTCAGTATGCTTGCTCAAAAGCAACTGGATGCTTTTGCAAGTGCCGGAAATACCGGTGCTATGCTTGTTGGAGCAATGTTCTCGGTAAAGCCGATCGAAGGTGTGATTCGCCCCTGTGTAACAGCTATTATCCCTAAGCCCAATGGTAAATTCGGGCTGTTATTAGATGCCGGTGCCAATGCCGATTGCAAGCCTGATGTTTTGTACCAGTTTGCGATTTTAGGTCATTTGATGGCTAAATATGTGATGGGCATTGATACGCCCCGCGTTGGTCTGCTCAGCATCGGTGAAGAAAAAGAAAAAGGAAACCTCGTTACCATATCGGCCCACCATGTTATGGAAGAGACCGATATATTTAATTTTATCGGAAATATTGAAGGCCGCGACTTTTTGTCGGATAAGGCCGATGTTTACGTTTGTGAAGGCTTTGTAGGAAATGTGGTCTTAAAAACTTTTGAATCAATGTACCACATAATGAAAAAACGTGGTATAAACGATGAGTATTTTGACAGCATGAACTACGAAAACTATGGTGGAACACCTATTTTAGGTGTCAATGCCCCGGTGATTATCGGTCACGGTATCTCAAACGCCAAAGCGTTTAAGAACATGATATTCTCGGCCCGCGATGTTGTGAACTCCAATCTGTGTGGCATTGTTCGTGAAGCATTTAAAAATCTTGTACTTCCTGTTCAATAATGAATAAAATTACGGCAGCTATTACTTGCGTGAACGGATACGTTCCGGAAGACAAATTAACCAATAAGGATCTGGAGAAAATTGTTGACACCAATGATGAGTGGATTTTAACACGCACCGGTATCAGTGAACGCAGAATTCTCAAAGATCCGGCATTGGCCACTTCAGATATGGCTGTGCAGGCAGTAAATGGGTTGTTGGCTAAACGCGGTATTACTGCCGCTGACCTCGATCTGATTATTTTTGCAACCGTTACTCCTGATTTGATTTTTCCGGCCAGTGCCAATATTCTGGCCGATAAAATTGGAGCCAAAAATGCTTTTGGTTTCGATTTAGCCGCTGCGTGTTCAGGCTTTTTGTTTGCCCTGGAAACGGGTTCTAAATTTATTGAAAGCGGCAAATACAAAAAGGTATTGGTGATTGGTGCCGATAAAATGTCATCAATCATTGATTATACCGACCGCAATACCTGTATTATTTTTGGGGATGGTGCCGGCTGTGTGCTGCTCGAACCCAATGAAGAAGGACTGGGAGTGATGGACAGTATTTTGAAAGTTGATGGAAACGGTCGTCACTACCTGCACCAAAAAGCAGGAGGATCGCTCAAACCTCCAACTCACGAAACGGTTGATGCTCGTGAACACTTTGTATATCAGGATGGTAAAACGGTATTTAAATATGCCGTAAGCGGAATGGCAGATGTATCGGCTCAAATCATGGAACGCAATAACCTTACAGCTGATGATGTGAGCTGGCTGGTGCCTCACCAGGCCAACCTGCGCATTATTGATGCCACTGCCGAGCGCATGGGATTATCCCGCGACAAAGTGATGATTAATATCGATCATTTCGGTAATACCACCAACGGAACCCTTCCTTTGTGTTTATGGGAATGGGAGAAACAACTGAAAAAAGGCGACAACCTGATCCTTTCCGCATTCGGAGGTGGATTTACATGGGGCGCTGTTTATATTAAATGGGCCTATAACAGTTAATTAAACTGTTGTCTTCAAGTGGGTTCTACCCAAAATCGTTTAAAGTCTTTCAGATTTTTAAAATTTCTATACATTTGATAGCAATAAACTTATCCTGACATGGAACTAAAAGAGATTAAAGAACTTATTAAACTCGTTTCGGAAGCTGAGGTTTCGGAAGTAGAAGTTGAGAAAGGTGATTTTAAAATCGCCATAAAAAAGATTGAAGAAAAAACAACAATCGTGCAACAAGCCCCTCAGGCCGCTCCTGTTATGCAGGTTACCGTACCAGCTGCTCCCGCAGCCCCAATTGCACCGGCTGCTCCTGTTGCTACACCTGCTGCCAGCAATTTGATCACCATCAAATCGCCTATGATCGGTACCTTTTATAAATCGTCATCACCTGATAAGCCTGCGTTTGTAAATGTTGGTGACGAAATCAAGCCGGGTTCAGTATTGTGTATCGTTGAGGCAATGAAGTTGTTTAACGAAATCGAGTCTGAGGTTTCAGGTAAGATTGTTAAAATATTGGTGGAGAATGCTTCTCCGGTTGAGTACGACCAGCCTTTGTTTCTGGTAGAACCGAAATAACAATGTGCAAATTAGTAAATGTGCAAATGTGAAGATGTTTTTCTCATTTGCACATCTTCATATCTTCACATCTACACATTCATTCAAACTATGTTCAAAAAAATACTGATAGCCAATCGTGGAGAAATTGCCCTAAGGGTGATTCGCACTGCTAAAGAAATGGGCATCAAAACGGTTGCTGTTTACTCTACGGCCGATAAAGACAGCTTGCATGTTCGCTTTGCCGATGAGGCCGTATGTATTGGTCCTGCACCTTCGCCTCAATCGTATTTGAATATGGCCAGCATTATTGCTGCTGCCGAAATTACCAACGCGGATGCTATTCACCCGGGTTACGGTTTTTTATCTGAAAACGCCAAGTTCTCGCAAATATGCCGCGACCATGGTATTAAGTTCATCGGTGCTTCGCCCGAGATGATTAACCAAATGGGTGATAAGTCGAATGCCAAAGAGACCATGAAAAAGGCAGGCGTTCCTGTTATTCCGGGTTCTGATGGATTGCTTGCAAGTGCAGAAGAAGGTCGTGCGCTGGCTAAAGAAATAGGATACCCTGTTATCATCAAGGCTACTGCAGGTGGTGGTGGACGCGGGATGCGTATCATCTGGAAAGATGATGAGTTTGAAAAAAACTGGGACAGTGCCAAACAAGAATCCTTTGCTGCCTTCGGTAACGATGGTATGTACATGGAGAAATACATCGAAGAACCACGGCATATTGAAATTCAGTTGGCGGGCGACCAGTACGGTAATGTTTGCCATTTGAGCGAGCGCGATTGTTCGATTCAGCGCAGACACCAGAAACTGGTGGAGGAAGCCCCCTCTCCTTTTGTAACCGATGAGTTGCGTGAGCGGATGGGTGAAGCTGCCGTTAAAGGAGCCAAAGCCATCAACTACGAAGGACTTGGAACCATTGAGTTTTTGGTGGATAAACACCGCAATTTCTATTTCATGGAAATGAATACGCGTATTCAGGTGGAGCATCCGGTAACCGAAGAAGTAATCAATTACGATCTGGTGAAAGAGCAAATCTTAATCGCAGCAGGCGTTCCAATCAGTGGTAAAAACTACTTCCCGTTCCGCCATGCAATCGAGTGCCGTATCAATGCCGAAGATCCGATGAACAATTTTCGTCCAACTCCGGGCCGAATTGATTACCTGCACAAGCCGGGCGGACATGGAGTGCGTGTAGATACGCATATCTACGCGGGTTATACCATTCCTTCAAACTATGATTCGATGATTGCTAAATTGATAGTGTTTGCACAAACACGTGAAGAAGCCATCATTAAAATGGAACGTGCTTTGGGTGAATTTATCATCGAAGGTCCCGGTATCAAAACCACTATTCCATTGCATATCCAATTGATGCAAAATGAAGATTTCAAAAAAGGAAACTTCACCACTGCATTCATGAACACATTTGAGATCAGGAAATAAACGTCTCATTTTTTTTGAGGCCATCCCATGCGGGTGGCCTTTTTTATGTGAGGAGATTGCCACAAAGGCCCGAAGACACAAAGCCACTAAGGTTTTGTGAAGTGGGTTAAATGGTAAATTTGGTTGTAATTTAAGCACAAATCCTCTTTGTGAAACTTCGAGTCCTTGTGTCTCAGTGGCGAAAATATATTGCTTCGTTATGCGCTTACTTTATTTCAACCAACTTAAATAATCAATCTAAACAGTACTTTCGTTGTATGATATTACAAGATAAAATTGCCGTGATAACCGGTGTGAGCAAAGGCATAGGTTATGCCACTGCTGAGGCTTTATTGGCCAAAGGCGTCAAGGTATTTAGCTTGGGGCGTAACAATTCGATTACCCATCCCAACTATAGTTTTATTCAATGTGATGTGCGCGAGGCGCAAGAGGTGACAGCAGCTTTTGCGTCAGTGTTTGCTCAAACAAACAATACGGTTCATATTTTATTGAACAATGCAGGTTTGGGATATTTTGGGATGTTGGAAGATATGCCGCAGGAGCAAATTACCGAGATGATGGAAACCAATGTGAACGGAACAATCTATTGTTGCCGCGAAGTATTGCCATTGATGAAACAGCAACAGTACGGACATATCATCAATATAGCCTCAACTGCTGCGTTAGAGGGAATGCCACAGGTATCGGCTTATTGCGCCAGCAAATGGGCTGTTAAAGGATTGAGTGAATCGTTATTCAGAGAAGTGCGTGATTTTAGAATCAAGGTTACTTGTTTGTATCCGGGTTCGGTTAAAACAGATTTCTTTCGCAACAGTCCGGGTATCCAACCCCACGATTATATGCTGATGCCTGAAGATATTGCATTGAGCATTATACAAACCCTCGAAATGCCGGATAATTTTCATACAGTGAATTTGGAGGTGAGACCGCTGCAACCCAAAGGACCAAAGAAATGAGGTGCAGATGAGAGGCAATAAAACTGAGTAAGTCAGGAAACATAAACCACACAGGCCTCTGCTTTCTTAATAGAATTATTGACGCTGCGATTGAAATTCACAAGACAGTTATACAAGGTGGAAAAGACGGATTGGTTGACACCGCTGTCAGTATCGCTTCATACCTTGCTTCACACTATTTTTTTTAAAAACTCAAATTTGGAGTTCCTTTTTTCATCAATGAGAAAGGGGATTTTTTGTATTGAAGAGTTTCTGATAAGGTGTTTCACACAGAACGCACGGAGAAGACACAGAGAACCACAAAGAAGTTCTATAATTCTTCTCTTCTCCTCACGGCTATGCTCTGCTGTGGCCCTCTGTGTATTCTTTGCATTTTTCTCTGTGTGAAACAAGCATCAACAGAGCTCACAAAGAACAACAAAGGATGTTCGACATTCTCCTCTGCTCGCGGCTATGCTCTGTGGCCCGCTGTCTATTCTTTGCATTTTTCTCTGTGTGAAACAAGCATCAACAGAGCTCACAAACAACAAAGGATGTTCGACATTCTCCTCTGCTCGCGGCTATGCTCTGTGGCCCTCTGTCTATTCTTTGCATTTTTCTCTGTGTGAAACAAGCATCAACAGAGCTCACAAACAACAAAGGATGTTCGACATTCTCCTCTGCTCGCGGCTATGCTCTGTGGCCCTCTGTGTATTCTTTGTATTTTTCTCTGTGTGAAACTTATTTTCTATTTTTATCGTATCTTGGTTCTTCATAATTAAGCCTATGAAAATCAATGACATTTCGTACAAAATTATTGGCGCTGCTATTGAAATTCACAAAGCAGTTGGCCCCGGTTTACTCGAATCAGCTTATGAAGCAGCCTTAGAGCCTGTTCATAATCTATTGAGTAGAATTCTGAGGAATGCCATCACAAC
>CAYMRD010000016.1:32917-54381 GCA_964392775.1 uncultured Bifidobacteriaceae bacterium | reverse complement strand
GGTTAAAGTATCAGGCCGGAATATTAACACGGGACTATTTAGACGATATGCACTATGCTAAAAACATTGGTCTGGTAAAGTTTCATCGCTTTACTGATACCTCTGATTGGGAATTAATTCGTTACAAAATAATTCAATAAATTAAAATCAGCTTATGAGAACTTTTATTTTATATGGCCTGCTGGCTATCATCCTGCTGTCAGCAGCCTCAAACAACCAAAACTATTCTACCCCTCCTTCACAACAAGGCAATTCACAATGCAGCGAGGACGGCTATGCAACAGCTACAGTTACCTCCAAAGAAGAAATGAACCAAAGTGGTGTTTTTACTTTTGATGTTACAATTACGGCTTGGGATACTATATGGCTTGACTCTGTTTCATTTACCGGGGACACCCGTTGTCGCGGACGTGCCGTCCGTGACTGTTTATTACACACGGACGACACGTCCGCGTGAACCGTTAATCGTACAAAGGCAATCTGCGTCTTCTACGAAATCCGCGGGAGATATTCTCAAATCAATTATACTTGTGGTATGAAACGAGAGTTCAGCGAAGCTAATTACTGGCTTGTAAAATCCGAACCGTTTAAATACAGTTGGGAGCAATTTGAAAAAGACAAACAAACCATCTGGGATGGCGTGCGCAATTATGCTGCCCGCAATAACCTGCGCGGCATGAAAAAAGGCGACCTTGTATTTTGGTATCATAGCAACGAAGGCAAAGAAATTGTAGGCATTGCAAAGGTGAGTAAAGAGTTTTACCCCGACCCCACCGCTACCGAAGGAGATTGGAGCGTGGTGGAACTAAAACCCTTTAAAAAGCTTAAAAAGTCTGTTACCCTGGAGCAAATTAAAGCCGACAAAAAATTAGCGCAAATGGATCTAGTGCGCCTGAGCAGGTTAAGTGTTGGAACCGTGAAACAAGTTGAATTCGATTATATTCTGGCTTTATCGGAAACCAAATAATGCCCGATTTATACATCATAGCAGGTCCGAACGGGGCAGGTAAAACCACTGCCAGCATGACTATTTTGCCTGATGTATTGCATATCAAAGAATTTATCAATGCAGATGCCATAGCGGCAGGCATCTCCCCTTTTAACGTTGAATCGGTTGCTTTTCAGGCAGGCAGAATCATGCTTGAGCGGATTCAACAGCTGATCCATGAAGAGCAGGACTTTGCGTTTGAAACCACCCTGGCTACCAAATCTTATGTTGATCTGGTTAAACAAGCGCAATCGAAAGGATATCGTGTTACACTGTTGTTTTTCTGGCTACAGAATCCTGAACTCGCCAAATCACGTGTGGCTACACGCGTAAAACAGGGAGGTCATAATATACCAACCGAGGTTATTGAGCGCAGATATGTAAGAGGGATAAACAACCTATTCAATCATTTCATACATTTGTGCAACGTTTGGATAATATTCGACAATTCAGATACACATCCGGAACTGATTGCAAAAGGAATGGATGGTAACGAAATTGAAATCATAAACCAGACGTCTTTTAAACAACTCAAAAATTATGTTAAGTAATAAAGAAGTTGAATCCTTAATTGTTAAAATAGATGCAGGTGTTAAGCTTGGCGTTCAAAAAGCCCTTGCAAAAATCCGAGCATCTGAAAATCCATTAGTACCTGTTTTGCAAAATGGGAAAGTAGAATGGGTTAATTTGAAAGAGGTTAACTCATGAACGGAAAAGTAATCCTCGAAAAAAAACAATTCGATATCACGCTCGACCGCCTGTGTTTCGAACTCATTGAAAAGCATGGCGACTTTTCGAACACAGCATTGATCGGCCTTCAGCCCCGTGGCATCTACCTTTCGCGCAGGCTGCATACCCGCATTCAGGAAATCCTTAAACACAATAATATTCTGTACGGAGAACTGGATATTGCTTTTTACCGCGATGATTTCAGACGGGGTAACGAGCAAATTGTTCCAAGCGAATTGAAGATGGACTTTAGTGTGCAAGACAAAAACATCGTACTGATTGATGATGTATTGTACACCGGCCGAACCATTCGCGCTGCATTGGATGCACTGACGGATTTTGGTCGCCCATCAAAAGTGGAACTGTTGGTATTGATCGACCGCAGGTTTAGCCGCCACTTGCCTATTCAACCCGATTATGTTGGATTGGAAGTAGACTCACGCTCCAACGAAAAAGTAAAAGTGGAGTGGAAAGAAACATCCAAAAAAGATGTGGTGCATATGATCACGAATTAGCCGTTGGCTGTTAGCCATTAGCTGTTGGCTATTGGCGGTAAGCGGTTAGTTAAGGAAATAAATAAACTAATGAATTCAGCAGCTAAAGGCTAAAGGCCAATAGCTAAAAGCAACAAAAATGAAAAAATTTAGTCAGCGACACTTACTCGGAATCAAAGACCTTACCCGCGATGATATCGAGTTGGTATTTGAAACGGCCGATAATTTTAAGGCCATCATCAACCGTCCGATCAAAAAAGTGCCTTCGCTGCGCGATATTACCGTTGCCAATATTTTCTTCGAAAACTCTACCCGCACGCGCATCTCTTTTGAGCTTGCACAAAAACGTTTGAGTGCCGATATCGTAAATTTCTCTGCTTCTTCATCATCTGTATCCAAAGGCGAAACGCTGATTGATACCGTAAAAAATATTTTAAGCATGAAAGTGGATATGGTGGTGATGCGCCATCCCGCTCCCGGAGCCTGTATTTTTCTGGCCAAACATATTGATGCACAAATTATCAATGCCGGTGACGGAACCCACGAGCACCCAACCCAAGCATTGCTGGATGCCTACTCTATCCGTGAACGATTGGGCAGCGTTAAAGGAAAAAAAGTAGTAATTGTTGGTGATATCCTGCATTCACGTGTGGCACTTTCAAACATCTTCTGTCTGCAAAAACTCGGAGCCGAAGTAATGGTCTGCGGACCAACAACTCTCATTCCTAAATACATTGAAAGCTTAGGTGTAAAAGTAGAACACAACCTGATGAAAGCCCTGCAATGGTGTGATGTGGCCAATATGTTGCGCATCCAGCACGAACGTCAGGACATCAAATATTTCCCTTCCCTGCGCGAGTACAGCATGTTGTACGGGTTGGATAAGGAACGCCTCGACAGTCTGGACAAAGACATCGTGATTATGCACCCGGGCCCCATTAACCGCGGTGTGGAAATTACCAGCGATGTGGCCGACTCCAAACATGCCATCATCCTCGATCAGGTGGAGAATGGTGTAGCCACCCGTATGGCCATCATGTATCTATTGGCCGGACAACAATCATAATTATGGATTACCTGCAAATATTTGAGCAACTCCACACGCAAAATGTAAAATACCTTTTATGTGGAGGATTAGCTGTAAATATTTATGGTGTACCAAGAATGACAGCCGATATTGATATTATTTTAGATTTTGAAAAAGAGAACCTAAAGCGATTTGAAATCTGTGTTACGAATGCATTATACCAGTCTCAACTCCCTATTTCATTGAGTTTATTATCCGACAAACAAGAACGCATTAAACTTATTAAAGACAGAAACCTTATTGCATTTTCATACTTCAATACCAAAGCAAATGTGATGAGTATGGATATTCTGATTGATGTTCCAATGAATTTTGATGACCTTTGGGAAAGAAAAAGCACCCGCCAAAATGATGGTACTCCGTTGTACATAGTGCATGTAGAAGACCTTATTAAACTAAAGACATACAGCAATAGAAAACAGGATCAGGAAGACATTTACCTTTTATCGCAGCTAAAGAATGGATAATGTAATTAAACCCAAATCAGAGAATGCCAGCAAAGGATTTTCCTATACGGTAACCCCGGAACAAATTGAGGCATATAAAAAGTGGTCGCTCAAAGAAAAGCTGCAATGGATTTGGGATACCAATGTATTCTTATCAAAGATCCAAACTCCGGAAGAACGGGAACGAATGTTAAAAATAAAACATAAAGTAAATACGTAACATGAGTTTTTAAGCAATCGTATTTGAACTATATCAACCCGGCACGATCCGTCTTAAACAAAACTTAATATTGCCAACCGCAGACGAAACCATATTTTTGCTATAAAATTTAGTTATGGCAAAAAATACCGGCACTGACAATTTTAATCCGAACGATATCGGAAACGCAGACAATAATATTTTCGGATTACCCTTCTCTCCTGCTGAGGCAAACCTTGTAATCATTCCCGTTCCTTGGGAAGTAACCGTATCGTACAGTGCCGGAACAGCTAAAGGCCCCGAAGCCGTGTACGATGCTTCTTATCAGGTAGATTTATTTGACCCCTTTGTGAAAGATGCATGGAAGTTGGGCATGGCCATGATGGAGGTGAATGAAGAAATCAAAAGCACCGGCAAAAAGCTGCGCAAAAAAGCGGAGAAATATATCGACCTGTATGCAGCCGGAAAAACGGCTGCCAAAAACAAGGACATGAAGAGTATCAAAAAAGAAATTGATACTGCTTGTCGGGAGTTGAATGCGCACATCAAAAAAACGGCCCTCAAACAAATGAACAAAGGCAAAGTAGTTGCCTTATTGGGAGGAGACCATAGTACACCACTCGGCTTGATGCAAGCTCTGGGAGAAAAACATGAGTCGTTTGCCATTTTGCAGATTGATGCCCATGCCGATTTGCGTGATGCTTATGAAGGATTTGAATTCTCACATGCATCGATCATGTTTAACGCACTCAAAATTCCGCAGGTGAGTCAATTGGTGCAGGTAGGTATTCGCGATTATTGCGAAGACGAATACAACTTAAGCGTCAACGATGCACGCATCACCACCTTTTATGATAAAGACCTGAAAGCCCAACAATACGAAGGCAAAAGCTGGAATGAGTTGTGTACACAAATCATCAAAACTTTACCTGATACCATATACCTAAGCATTGATATTGACGGACTGGATCCAAAACTTTGTCCGAATACAGGTACTCCTGTTCCGGGTGGATTTGAATTTGAACAAGTGGTTTACCTCATTGAGCAATTGGTGAAGGCAGGTAAAAAAATTCTTGCGTTTGATATCAACGAAGTATCACCCGGAGAAGATGAATGGGATGCAAATGTTGGAGCCCGCTTATTATACAAAGTGGCTAATCTGTGCATGGTATCGAATGGTATCAATCCTTAAGTTTATTATACCTCTCATAAACTTAGTGATCCTTTGAGACTTGGTGCCTCCTATGTTTGCCTATGCGAATCTTGCCACAAAGTCTCCAAGACTCTAAGTTTCACAAAGTATTGTTGAGCAATAAATTATCGTTTAGTGGAGTCTCTTCTTCGTGTTTCCTGGTGCCCTGGTGTCTTGGTAGCGAAAAGACCTTGCCACTGAGACACCAAGTTACACAAAGGGCATATGTAATTTACTCATAAATTATTTTTAGATGGCTGAAGCAATTAAACCAACACTGGTAATCACGGGAGGTAAAAAACTGATTGGTATCAAGCAAATAATGAGCCTTTCCAATAACCTCACCGGTGAATTGTGGAAGGCGTTTATGCAAAAACATGCAACCCTTCTTCATCCTGTTTCAGCAGATCGCTTTTCGTTGCAGGTTTATCCTGCAAATTATTTTGAGCTGTTTGATCCAAGCACAATATTTGAAAAATGGGCACTTGTTGAAGTAGCAGACTTTGAAGAGACTCATAAAGGATTTGAGCAGTTCACACTTCCTTCGGGATTGTATGCTGTTTTTCACTATAAGGGTTTAAGTACAGATCCATCCATCTTCCAATATATCTTCACAGAGTGGTTGCCTCAATCGGGTTACATATTGGATAACAGACCGCATTTTGAAGTATTGGGAAAACTGTATCGTAATAATGATCCGAAGTCGGAAGAAGATATTTGGATTCCGGTAAAAACCGCACTCAACAGTTAAGCACCCAATCGTATCTGTTTAGTCCACCTTAGACTAAGCAGGTGGATTTCTCAGGTGGACTAAAACATCCGGGGATTCCTATATTTGCTTTATGATAAAGTTATGGGCTGTTCCTGCCTTACTGGGAATTTTGGTTTCGTGTTCCAATCCGTCAAACGAAACATCAGGTATTGCTGACGCTAATTCGTTGTTGTACGAGAACATCACCATGATTCAGTCGGTCGACAACTGCACACCTGATTCTGGCAACTGTACCTATATTCTTTTTGAATACCCGCAATTTGGGAATGCAACAGGAGTATTGGGCGATTCGTTGTTGGCACTCACCAACCGGTATTTTAAAAATGAAGAGCTACACCTGTTTAATAAAGATAGTATTCAAAAAGCATTTTTGTCCGAGTTCACCGCTTTCAAAAAAGAGCAAGGCAGAGATGTTCCATCATGGTATATAAACAGGTCTGTAACGGTGATGAATCAAAATGCAAAATGGATTACGTTGTGTGAACGTGATGAATCATTTACCGGAGGTGCACATCCAAATACGTTTGTTCAATACCGCATGATTGACAAACGCAATGGCAAACAAATAACAGTATCCGATTTGTTTGAAGAGGCTTCGATGCCCAAACTTTTAGAACTCGCTGAAACCGCTTTTCGTTCGGAGCGAGGCATCAATCCGAATCAAAGTCTGGAAGAAGCCGGATTCTGGTTCAAGGATAAACGCTTTGCACTGAACAATAATTTTTTCATCAATAATGATGGCATTACGTTTTTCTTCAATGCTTACGAAGTGGGGCCTTATACCTTGGGATCAACCGTATTTACCTTGCCAGCTAATAAGGTTGTAAAATATTTGAAGAAGTAAAGCGTTCACGCGAGCGTCATTTAATTCAACATACTGGTGGCTTTGCCACAAAACTGTTGCCCCCAGCCTCCTCCGGAGGCAAACCTCTGTAGCTAATAGAAAACGAAAAGCCTGGAGCTCCAGAGGAGCTCAATCTTATTTCCCTAATTTCAGGATGGATTTTGAATGTAGATGGCGCACCTCCGGAGCGCTGATATTGCTATCAATAAAATTCCCTCAGAGATGGGGCTCCTCCGGAGCCATATTGTCAATTGGATAACGTTTGCACACAAGTGGAACGCCTGCGTGAATGCGCCTCTACCGAGTTAAGTTAGCAATTGCTATGGGCATAAATCTCTGCAGAATTCTTCAAGACTTGCTCAATTTGTGCAAATAAAAAAGGGGCCGAAAGCCCCTTTTCTGTTTTATACTTTTTATTGGATTAGTTTGTTTCACCCATGGCCACAATACCTTTGTCCATTTGGTAAGCACCTGATTCCAATTTACTACGTATTGCTCCAAAAGCAGTAATGGTTTCCTGTACATCTTCCAAGGTATGAACCGCAGTTGGAATCAAACGCAATAAGATCATTCCTTTAGGAATAACAGGATACACAACCACCGAACAGAAGATTCCGTAGTTCTCACGCAAATCCTGAACAACACCTGTTGCTTCTCCAACGGTACCTTTCATCATTACCGGAGTAACCATGGTATCAGTATGTCCGATATCAAATCCTTTTTCTTTCAAACCACCTTGCAGGGCGCGAACGATGGTCCACAATTGCTCTTTATATTCAGGATGGTTGCGAATGAGTTCCAAACGTTTCAATGCGCCTTTTACAATCGGCATCGGAACCGACTTTGCATAAATCTGAGAGCGCAGGTTGTAACGCAGGTATTTTACAACATCTTTTTTAGCCGCTAAAAATCCACCGATAAGGGCCATACTTTTAGCAAAGGTTCCGAAGTAAATATCAATACCGTCATTGCAGTTTTGCTCAAACCCGATACCACGTCCGCCAGTTCCGATGGAACCAAATCCGTGTGCATCATCTACCAATAAGCGGAAGTCAAATTTCTTTTTCAATTCAACAATCTCGGCCACATTTCCCTGTGAACCTGTCATTCCAAACACACCTTCAGTGATTACCAGAATACCACCGCCTGTTTCATCGGTAATTTTTTTAGCACGAATCAACTGTTGTTCCAAACTTGCAGCATCATTGTGTTTGTACAGGAAACGTTTTCCCATGTGCAAACGAACGCCATCCACAATACACGCATGGCTTTCGGCATCATATACAATCACATCATGGCGATCCACCAACGCATCAATGGCACTTACCATACCCTGGTAACCGTAGTTTACCAAAACAGCATCTTCTTTACCAACAAAATCAGCAAGCTCACGATCCAGTTGTTCGTGGAACACCGAGTTACCGCTCATCATACGGGCACCCATCGGGTATCCCAATCCAAATTCCTCAGCAGCATCGGCATCCGCTTTGCGCACTTCGGGATGGTTCGCCAGTCCGAGGTAATTGTTCAAACTCCAGTTGAGCATTTTTTTACCACGAAACGTCATACGCGGCCCTATCTCTCCTTCCAGTTTCGGAAACATGTAGTAACCATAAGCATCATCTGCATGCTGACCCAAAGGGCCTGCTTTTTTAGCGAGTTTTTCGAAAATATCCATTGATACGGTTGTTTGTTAAATTGGGGCGAAAATAAGGGTAAGAAGATGTAAAAACACAAGATTTGCCTGCGATTTCCAAAATCTGATAAATCTCATCCCCTCTGCACTCAAAAACGCCAACGTGCCTGTAGCCGTACATCGGTCAGCGTATTGCCGTTTATTTGATCGAGACCACTCCCGATTTTCTGCACATTGCTGTATTCGGTACGGCTGCATTTAAGCCAGCAATCCAGATGCTTATGAATACTGAAATGAACCACTATAAAAGCTCGTATCCCACTGTTCTGGTACATGGGAACCGAATATTGATATAGTACATCGGTTTCGGTGGCGTATACCCGGGCCGCATAATCATCCACCGTAAACAGGGCCACACGCCCCGAAACAGATACCCGATGCTGTTTTGATGAATACTGAATATCCTGAAAAATAAGGGTTCCTCTTTGCTCCACACCCATTCCATCCGTGAATACCACTACTTCCAACCTGCTATTGCCGGTAAGTTTATCCGACACCGGATAACGTGCGTGAAAACGAAACTGCTCCCGTTGGTTTGCCATTGGGTAACTGACCCGAACGGTAGCATCCGGCAGATTTCCTTCTTTTGTTTTGTTATGATAACGCACGTAGAGTTGTGTTTGCCGCGATGGATTGAACTGCAACTCTCCAAGATAATCTGTTCCACGCGAAGGCGCATCAACCAAATAGCGCAACCAGGGCGACCGGTACACATCAACATACACATTGAGTTGCCACTTTTTATGCGGCTTTAAACTTACTCCGGTATAAATCCCTCGTTCATTCCGGCCATCTCCATATTCGCCAAAAGCATTATTGTAAACGGCCTTATAAGACGTGCCGTAAGAACGGTAAACACAAACCATATCAAGAGAAGAATGTAAAGAAGCCGTGAGGCCAGAGAGCATTGCCACCCCACCATTATCACTACCGGCAAGCTCTCCAAACAATTGCAGATTGCGCCACTGGTATTCATAATCAAAACCCATATTGATGAATATTTGTTTGCGTTGATCGAATACGCGGTACAATTGTGTACCCGGAATCATCAACCGGTCATAGTGAACTATTACGCTTGATACACCCAGTTTTAGTTGTTTTTGTTGATACGAAAAATTCAGTCCACCTACCAATTCATTAACGGAATTTTTAGCCTTCATTTCGGTTGCGGTGCGGTGCAATCCTGAGGTTTGAATGGAGGTGAAAACCAAAGGTTCATCAGCAGCTTGCGCTGTCAGTGTTGCACTCACCGGTTTGAATGAACCAAAGACCGTACATCTTGTTTTGCCCAGTTTATATGTCAGTGCAGCACCTCGCAAAAAGTCATATTCATTAAGCGAACGGTACGGTCGCACGGTTTGAAAATTGCGCCTCACATTTAACACATACGCACTTTTTCGCGGAGCCATACCACTGCCAAAGGAGAGTCCTTGTCCGAATGAAACCTGATAATCACCCAAAGCCAATGCTTCTATCTTGCCCCGGTTTCGAATCATCAGGTGAGCCGACCAAAAATCATAACCACCCTGTGATAACTTGAAGGGTTCTCCGGCATCTTTCTCGGCCGCAAAGCCAAACATCAATTTATTGCCCGAAGCAAACCGGTAACGAACAACCTGCCGGTACGGAGCACCCTCGTAGTAGGCTCCGTCTGTACCGGAACGATAACCTTTACGTTGTTCCAAATCGCGGTCGTACAAAAGTATTACTTCCTGTTTGCCGGTGCGAAGCCTTGTCAACAGCGGTGTGTGGTCATCAAACACATCCGATTCGGTGGTAACAAAATAAGAAAGGTAATACAAGGTTCGTTCACTAATTTGTTCAATGGTTTGCAGTTCATACACCGTTAAAAAATCGCCAAACTGCTCACGGTGATTAAGGATAGCAGTTATTGATGTTTCATCCAGCAATTGCAACTGTTCCAGCTCAAAGCGGTTGGTTTTGTTCAGGTTGATTTTATGTTTCATAAAATACTCAAGCTGATCCCGCAAGTCGGTATAATCAATTGTTGATTCCGTATTTTCAATCCAGCGTTCCATCAAATCAGCAATGATTTTTTCTCCAGATTCTCTTTTCTGTTGCGCCACACAAATGGTTTCGGCAAACAGGAATATCAATATAATGAACCTACAACGTTTCATTTTTGGATGGGCATTGTGAGTCCGAGATGGGGTGTAAATCCAAGCACTTCATGAATGCCCGATGCTAAATCGAGTTGAAACGTATTTACTTTTAAACCTACGCCAAAAGTATAATACGTGGGTCGTGCAGCGGCCCCAAGCGCAAGTGTCAGCACTTCATGAACATGGTACTGAACACCACCCCGCCAACAGAGTTGTTGCTCCAATTGCTGGTCTGCTTCAATCATCAACTTTACTTTATCCGATACCTGATAAGTGCAACCTAAGCGTGCATAAGCAGGTATACGTTCTGATGTTTGAGTACCATACTTAGCTTGTGTTGGATTAAACAATACCATTCCCAATATGATATTGCGAACAGGTATAACCTGCAAACCCAAACCCAGTACCCAGTTTCCGGCTGAACCATAATCCTGAATGAAAGTTGTGAGGTATTGCCCCTGCACACCTAAGCGCACTGTTTTACTCAACGATTTGGACATGCTGAGTGTGTAACGTTGCTGATTAAAAGCTGTAAAACCGTAGTAAGAAACAGCAGCACCTGCACTAAACGATTTGAATGGTTTTACTGCTGCAAGACCACCAATCTTTAGTTCGGATTGTAAATAACGCTGTTCGGAATAAAGGCCAATTTGCATGGAATGAATTCCCGACATAGCAGCAGGATTGTTGCATACACTCCAAACATTGGTTAATGATGATGAGAATCCTCCAAACATCCACGACTCGGCACCTTGCGAACCTGTAAGTAACTGGGCATGTGAGGATAGGGTACACATAAGAATACAGGCAAACAGCCCGAATTCTCTTAGAATGAGTAGATTAGGCATAACGTAATTCCACAGGCTAAATGGAAGTGTAAATCTAAGTTTCTAAATTGATATTTTAGTGTATTTTTGCCCACCTTAGAAAAAAATAACTAATTAAAATTTATGGAGAATGTAATCTACTTAATTCCTGCTTTAGGTGTTGTTGGTTTGCTGGTGATGGCTGTAAAAAGTGCATGGGTAAGCAAGCAAGACGCAGGAGACGCAAAAATGACCGAACTGGCCGGCTACATCGCTGATGGAGCTATGGCATTTTTAAAAGCTGAATGGAAAGTGTTGAGCATATTTGTTGCTTTTGCTGCTGCTTTATTGGCTTATTCAGGAACCATTCATGAAGTAAACGGAAAAGAAATCCACTCAAGCTGGATTATCTCAATTTCCTTTATCATCGGTGCTGTATTTTCGGCAACCGCTGGTTATATTGGTATGAAGGTGGCTACCAAAGCCAATGTTCGTACTACACAAGCTGCCCGTACCAGCTTAAAACAAGCTTTAAAAGTTTCCTTCACCGGTGGTACCGTAATGGGCTTAGGTGTTGCAGGCTTAGCTGTTTTGGGATTGGGTGGATTGTTCATCACTTTCTTAAGCATCTTTGCAGACCTTGGTGCAAACACTGTTATCACTTCTATTGAGGTATTAACAGGTTTCTCATTGGGAGCTGAATCAATCGCGTTGTTTGCCCGTGTGGGTGGTGGTATTTATACCAAAGCTGCTGACGTTGGAGCGGACCTTGTGGGTAAAGTTGAAGCCGGTATTCCTGAAGATGATGTTCGTAACCCTGCAACCATTGCCGATAACGTAGGTGATAACGTAGGTGACGTAGCAGGTATGGGTGCCGATTTGTTCGGTTCGTATGTTGCAACCATTTTGGCTACTATGGTTCTTGGACAAGAAATTACCGTTACCGATAATTTTGGTGGTATGTCGCCAATCTTATTGCCAATGTTGATTTGTGGTTTGGGTATCTTATTCTCTATCGTAGGAACTTGGTTTGTTACCATTAAAGATGATAAATCAAACGTTCAACATGCATTGAACATGGGTAACTGGGTATCGATGGGTATCACAGTAATCGCTTCTTACTTTATTGTAATGTGGATGTTGCCTGAAACATTGAACTTACGCGGATATGTATTCTCAAACATCAATGTGTTCTACGCTATTTTAGTAGGAACAGTTGTGGGTGCAATTATGAGTATCGTTACCGAATACTACACGGCAATGGGTAAAGCACCTGTATTGTCTATCATTCAACAATCATCTACAGGTCATGCTACCAATATCATTGGTGGTTTATCGGTAGGTATGAAATCAACCGTTATTCCTATTTTAACACTGGCAGGTGGTATCATGTTATCATACCATTTTGCAGGTTTATATGGTGTGGCTATTGCCGCTGCGGGTATGATGGCTACAACTGCTATGCAATTGGCTATTGATGCTTTCGGACCGATTGCCGATAACGCAGGTGGTATTGCAGAGATGAGCCAGTTGCCTCCTGAAGTACGTGAGCGTACTGATAATTTAGATGCAGTAGGTAATACAACTGCAGCAACCGGAAAAGGATTTGCCATTGCTTCTGCTGCTCTAACTTCATTGGCTTTGTTTGCAGCCTTCGTTGGTATTGCAGGTATTGATGCAATTGATATTTACAAAGCTCCTGTATTGGCAGGTTTGTTTGTGGGTGGTATGATTCCATTCATCTTCTCAGCCTTGTGTATTCAGGCTGTAGGTAAAGCTGCCATGGATATGGTGCAGGAAGTTAGACGTCAGTTCCGCGAAATTCCGGGTATCATGGAATACAAAGCGAAACCTGAATACGAAAAATGTGTGGCTATTTCTACACAAGCTTCCATCCGTGAGATGATGTTGCCGGGTGCTATTGCATTGGTAACTCCGGTGATTGTTGGTTTTATCTTCGGCCCGGAAGTATTGGGAGGTTTATTGGCCGGTGTTACGGTATCAGGTGTACTGATGGGTATTTTCCAGTCAAATGCAGGTGGTGCATGGGACAATGCTAAAAAATCATTTGAAAAAGGTGTATTGATCAACGGTGAAATGTTCTACAAAAAATCGGAGCCGCACAAAGCATCTGTAACAGGTGATACAGTAGGTGATCCGTTTAAAGATACTTCAGGTCCTTCAATGAACATTTTGATTAAATTGATGTCAATCGTTTCATTGGTTATTGCTCCATACATTGCTGTTACAGGTGGTCACCATGCCGGCAAATCAATGAAGCACGGTGCTAAAATGGAATGCTGCGAAATGGACAAACACCATGGAGATATGGGATGCGGTATGGAAATGGGTAAATGTGACATGGAGCGTTGCAAAACAATGACCAAAGACGAGTGTGCTGCTTATTGCGACAGTCTTGGTTGCAGTGCTGAACAAAAAGAAAAATGCATGAGCATGTATGGTGCTGATGGCAAATTTGACGAAGCTAAATGTAAAGAAATGTGTGCGGCTAAAGAAAAAGCAGGCTCATGCATGGAGAATTGCGATAAAGGTTGCAAAACTGCTGAAGAGTGTGAGAAAAGCTGTGGAGATAAATGTGTGGCATCACACAAAGCAGGTAAAGCTTGCTGCACAACAGGTGAAAGCAATCACTGCGATCACTAATCTCAACTATCCAATTGATAAACAAAAATCCCCCGATGGTACATACTGTCGGGGGATTTTTTATGTTTATAAAAGGGCTTCCGTTTAGAACAATATTGAAAAGGACTGACATTCAGAAAATCCGCCAAAAAATGTTCATCAACTGCATGAGCGATGGGCTTAGCTAAGTGTGGCGCAAGTCTCGCCTTTCTGAAATAGACTGCATAGGCGATACGCTTGGCACGCGGGGAAATGCGTTGATATTACATTTTTCAGGATTTTATGTGAGTCTTGATTTTTTGGTCCTTTTTTATCAAGAAAAAAGGACGAAGAAATCAGAAAGAAACTGCTGTTTATGAAGTCGAATTTTAACCGGCCCAATGTTTCATCTTAAAGTAAAAACAACTATACCTATGCAACTTTATTTAGAACACTTTAGAGGCAATCGCTTTAGTAGCCTCGCTCAATCCCATCGTATAATAATGCAATACCGGAGAGCCTGCTTTTTTTAGCTCGAGTGATTGCTGAATGGCCCATTCAATACCTACTTGTTTTACAGCTTTATCGTCTTTGCATTTCTCCACTTCCAGTACCAGTTCTTCAGGGAAATCAATATGAAACAGCTTAGACAACAAGGTAAGCTGTTTGCGTGTCGTTAAAGGTTTCAGTCCCGGAATAATCGGCTTGTCAATTCCCATTGCTTTGCATTGCTCCAAAAAGCTAAAATACTTTTTGTTGTCGAAGAACATTTGGGTAACAATATAATCAGCCCCACCATCTATTTTTTGTTTAAGCCAGCGCAAGTCGCTGTTCATATTCGGAGCTTCAAAATGTTTTTCAGGGTATCCGCTCACACCAATACAAAAAGATGAAGGCGTTGGATGTGTCAACTCTTCATCCATATAAATACCATTGTTCATATTTTTCACCTGCTGCAAAAGCTCTAATGAGGTTTTGTTTCCGTCAGGCTCGGGAACAAAGTTTGTTTCGTTTTTGATACTATCACCACGAAGCACCAGCACATTATCTATACCCAAAAAGTTTAAGTCGATTAATGCGTTTTCCGTTTCTTCTTTGCTAAAACCACCACAAATCAAATGCGGAACCGTATCTACCTTGTAACGGTTCATCAAAGCAGCACAGATAGCAACCGTACCCGGACGTTTGCGGGTAAACACTTTATCAAACCCTCCATCCTTGCGCTTGCGCAATACAAATTCCTCACGGTGATAAGTAACATCAATAAAGGCCGGGTTAAATTCCATCAGCGGATCAATCCCATCAAATATGGACTGGATATCCTTGCCTTTTAAAGGGGGTAAAATCTCAATAGAGAATAAGGTTGACTTCGCGTTCTGAATATGTTCGGTTACTTTCATGAAATTACGTGCGTTGCGTTATAGCAACGACAAAACTATAAGATTACGGGTAATAAAAAAGGCGACTCGCTAATTATTAAAACAAGTATGAAGCCGCCACCTGTGGCAACCAAAAATTGGTGTTTACTTTATGAGTTGAATAGTTTAGTGTTTTGGTTGCAGGATCATAAGTAGTGGTTGCAAGATTGATATACGAAACACTTTGTCCAATATGGTTCATAAACTTAAACTCCAGTTTAAACAACTCTGTTCCTGTACGAACACCTCCACCATAAGCGTAATGTCCAAGCCACTCACTGCTTGCCCCTGTTGTTTGACTGACATTGATATTGGTTGGAGATGAGGATGCAAACTCCAGTTCTTGTTTGGCTGCAAATAAGCTCCCGCCCCAGTTTCCTTCAACAAACAACTTAATAGGGCCTTTTAAAATTTCGGCCCTGCCAATCAAATCAAATGCCCACATGCTATTGGTAATGGTTGAACTCACCACATTATCGTTTAATCCGAGAACATCTTTTATTCCGCCCTGTTTCATATATCCCACACCAACACCTCCATATATATTTGCCATTCTTCGCTCCCATGCAAATGGATTGCGTCTCTTTGCCGGGTTGATTAAAACAGATGTTTGAAAGCCATAACCGGGCCCCTGCAAGGTAATATCGGCAAGCTCACCCTGAGGAATAACAAACACTAAGCCAAGCGTTACCAAAGCTCCCCAAGCCGCTGTATCCTTTGGGTTTTCATATTGCAATGGGGGCAATGTATCTTTTACAGCCGGATGTGCAGCCTGATAAACCGAATCTTCCTGTTGTGCCTGTTTGGCCGTTTTAAACTGAGCCGGTTGCTGGGCATTTGCAAAAGGCACTGATGTCAAAACAAATAAAATGAGTAGAAAAATATTGCGCATGCTGTAAAACTATTTACCTGATTGTCAAAAGTACATTGTTACGAGCAAAAATACACCTTAATAATCCTGACACCCAAACGGGCCGGAAATAGCAATGGATGGAGTACATAAACCGTTTTTCGACTGATGTGCAGATAAACTTACACTGTTGATACTGCGGTTTTCTGTTGCGTGAACCCTGATGTATCCGGCCAGGCACATCCAAACAACAAGCTGATTATCAAACAAAAGAATAATATCTGTTTCATGTTCAATTGAACAGAAAAAACGCTTTCTTCTAAATCCTGCCAAAAAGTCGTGCAAACACCTCTTGGCTTCATTTATGACTAAGGGAAAAACTCTTAATTGTATTATCTTTACCGCCCTTAATTCGACAACAGATATTTAACTTTAGCTAATGATTAATTCGATATACAACGTAGTAACCAAAATTTTCGGAAGCAAATCGGAACGTGATCTTAAAACCATTACTCCTTATGTAGCACAAATCAATCAGGCTTATGCCAAACTCTCTTCTTTGAGTGATGATGAATTGCGTAACCAGACTGCCCTTTTCAAACAACGTATTGCCGAGTACCTCTCGGATATAGATGCCGAAATCAACGACCTCAAACAAAAAGCAGAAGTTGCAGATGTAGATATACATGTAAAAGATGACCTGTTTAAACAGCTCGATAAACTGCGCAAGCACCGTAATGAAGAACTTGAAAAAGTATTGCTTGAGTTATTGCCCGAAGCATTTGCCGTAGTGAAAGAAACAGCCCGCAGGCTTACTGAAAATAAGCAACTGGTTGTAACCGCAACTGAGTTCGATAAATCACTGGCATCACAAACGCGCCTGAAAAAAGCCGTAAGCATTCAGGGCGATAAAGCCATCTGGAACAATACATGGGAAGCAGCCGGAAGCACCGTTACCTGGAACATGATTCATTATGATGTGCAGCTGATTGGTGGTGTGGTATTGCATCAGGGAAAAATTTCGGAGATGGCTACCGGTGAAGGTAAAACGCTGGTATCAACGTTGCCTGCTTACCTCAACGCATTGGCCGGACAAGGTGTGCATGTGGTAACGGTAAATGATTACCTCGCAAGACGTGACTGTGAGTGGAACGGGCCTTTGTTTGAATTCCACGGTTTGCGTGTTGATTGTTTGGATTACCACCAACCCAACTCTCCTGAAAGACGCAACGCATACTTAGCTGATATTACTTACGGAACCAACAACGAATTTGGTTTTGATTACCTACGCGATAATATGAGCCGCGATGTAAGCGAACTTGTTCAGCGCAAACACCATTTTGCCATGGTGGATGAGGTGGATAGTGTTTTGATTGATGATGCCCGTACCCCGCTCATTATCTCAGGTCCGATTCCTAAAGGTGACGACCAGCAGTTTCATATCCTCAAACCGCGTATCGAAAAGCTGGTAAGCATCCAGCGTAACTTCGTTAATACCGCGTTGACCGAAGCGAAGAAACTGATTGAAAGTGGCAACGAAAAGGATGGAGGATTTAAATTACTGCAAGCCTACCGTGGTTTACCCAAAAACAAGGCTCTCATTAAGTTTTTAAGCGAAGGGGGCATGCGCCAGATTTTGCAGAAAACAGAAAACTACTATATGCAGGACCAGCAAAAGGAAATGCGCAAGGTAGATGCTGATTTGTATTTTGTGATTGATGAAAAAATGAACTCCGTTGATTTGTCGGAGAAAGGTGTTGAACTGATTACTTCATCAGGTGAAGATCCTCATTTCTTTATCATTCCGGATGTAGGAAGTGAAATTGCCGAAATCGAAAAACTCACCATTACCGAAGACGAAAAAGTTCAACGCAAAGAACAACTGATGATTGAGTTTTCGGTAAAATCGGAGCGTATCCATACCATTAACCAGTTGCTTAAAGCATACTGTATGTTTGAGCGCGATGTGGAATACATCATTCAGGAAGACAAAGTAAAAATTGTAGACGAACAAACCGGACGTGTATTAGACGGCCGCAGATACAGCGATGGATTGCATCAGGCTATTGAAGCCAAAGAAAACGTAAAAGTTGAAGCGGCTACTCAAACGTATGCTACCATCACTTTGCAAAACTATTTCCGTATGTACCACAAGCTATGCGGTATGACGGGAACAGCCGAAACCGAAGCGGGTGAGTTCTGGGAAATTTACAAACTGGATGTGGTGGTGATTCCAACCAACCGTGATATTTCACGTAAGGATGAAAATGATATTATCTACAAAACCAAACGTGAAAAATACAATGCCGTTATTGACGAAGTGGTAAAACTGACCGAAGCCGGACGTCCGGTATTGGTGGGAACAACTTCGGTTGAAGTTTCGGAATTACTGAGTCGCATGCTCACGTTGCGTAAAATCAAACACAATGTATTGAACGCAAAACAACACCAGCGTGAGGCTGATATTGTTGCCGAAGCAGGACAAGCAGGAACCGTTACTATTGCAACCAACATGGCCGGTCGTGGTACCGACATTAAGCTGGGAGCAGGCGTAAAAGAGTCAGGAGGTTTGGCCATCATCGGTACTGAACGTCATGAGTCAAGACGTGTAGACAGACAGTTGCGTGGTCGTGCCGGTCGTCAGGGAGATCCGGGTTCATCCCGTTTCTTTGTTTCACTGGAAGACGATTTGATGCGTTTATTCGGAAGTGAGCGAATCTCTTCAATTATGGATAAGCTGGGAATGAAAGAAGGCGAGAACATCGAACACTCACTCATCACCCGCAATATTGAACGTGCCCAGCGTAAGGTTGAACAAAATAACTTTGGTACACGTAAACGTTTGCTCGAGTATGATGATGTGATGAACGCTCAACGTGAAGTGATTTACAGCAAACGCAGAAATGCTTTACATGGCGATAAACTCGAACTGGATATTACCAATATGCTGGCCGACCTGAGCCACGAGTTGGTAGAGATGTACCAGGATGATAAGGACTTTACCGGATTTAAGCTGGAGTTGATTCGTTTGTTTGCCTTTGATTACCATTTGGCCGAAAACGAGTTTATGAACGGTAAAACAGAGGTTGTTGCCGACAACCTGTTTGATCAACTCCTGAAACATTACCACGAAAAATGTGCTCACCTGAGCGAATCGGCCTGGCCGGTTATTAAAGATTTATTTGAAAACCGCGGCACACAAATTGAATTTGTAGGTGTACCGTTCAGCGATGGAATGAAAGGTATGCAGATTGCCGTTCCGTTGAAAAAAGCTTATGACAACCACGCTGCCGAAGTGGTAAGAACATTTGAAAAAATGGCGACCTTATTCATCATTGATGATGAGTGGAAAGAACATTTGCGTGAGATGGATGATTTGAAACAATCGTCACAAAATGCTGCGCTTGAACAAAAAGATCCTTTGCTGATTTACAAGCTCGAGTCGTTCAACTTGTTCAAAGCCATGATTAGCCGCATGAACCGCGATGTACTTTCAATGTTGTTCAAAGGATTTATTCCGCAACAACAAGGACAAGCAGTTCAGGAAACCAAAGCGCCAAAGCCGCAGGCACAGCCTAAGCTGCAAACCAGCAGAAGCGAAGATCCTGTTGCTGTGCAAAAAGCAATGGCTTTAGCTGCTGCAGCTGCAGGCTCAAACGAACGCAAACAGGAGCAAATTATCAATGCCAACAAAGTTGGACGCAATGATCCTTGCCCATGCGGAAGCGGAAAGAAATTCAAATCTTGCCACGGCAAAGAAGACTAAGAAACCTATTGAACACAACATAAATTGAAACTGATTATGGAGATGAATGTAGCAGAAATGATTGAACTGGCAGGGCATATTGAGCACACCAACTTAAAGCCCGATTGTACCAAGGAAGACATTATTAAATTATGTGAAGAGGCCGAAGGACACCTTTTTTATGGCGTTTGCGTGCCGCCTTACCATGTGCAAACTGCAAAAAAAGAACTCTCCAAAACATCCGTAAAAATTATCACTGTTGTAGGTTTCCCTTTGGGATATGCTACCGTGGCTTCAAAGGTGGAAGAAGCCAAAAAAGCAATCATATCGGGTGCCGATGAAGTGGATATGGTGATGAATATTGCCGCCTTTAAATCGGGTGATTACGCAACCGTTCAAAACGATATTCAGGCAGTAACCACTGCTTGTCATTTGCAAAACAAACAGATAAAAGTAATCCTCGAAACAGCATACCTAAGTGCCGAAGAGATTGAAAAAGCCTGCCATATTTGTATGGACTGCGAAGTGGATTATGTAAAAACATCAACAGGATTTGCAGCAGAAGGAGCCAGCGTTGAGGCCGTAGCCCTGATGCGTAAAATTCTTCCTGCAAAAATTAAAATTAAAGCTGCAGGAGGAATTAAAGATAGCGATTTTGCTCTCCAACTCATTCAGGCCGGTGCTAACCGTATCGGTTGTTCATCCAGCTTAAACATTCTCGGAATTGAAGAGTAGTCGTTTTACATATCATACCCTTTTCGTTTTCCTGCTGCTATCGTGGGCAGGTTCGGTATGGGCACAAGAACATACAACAGTTGTAGTATCGGATGCGCGACTCGATTCATTAATCGAACGCAATATCGAACACAATAAGGCATCGAATGGTATACAGGGGTACCGCGTGCAGATTTTTTTCGGTTCGGAGCGTAAAGCCGCCAACGATGCCAAGACTCATTTTTTACAACTGATGCCTGATGAAGATGTATACTTCATCTACCAGCAACCATATTTTAAAGTGCGTGTAGGTAATTACCGCACAAGGCTCGAAGCCGAAGCTGTATACCGCCATTTGCTGAACTCATTCGATAAAGCCTTTATTGTGCCGGATAAAATCAACTTACCTAAGCTATAATAAGAAAGGTGGTCGCAAAATTTAGAGCAACCACCTTTTTTGTTTGATGATACTTTCCTTTAAGGAAGGCATTGTCGTGCGTAATGATGTTCAACCCCTTCGGGGTTGTGGGGTTAAGGTTATATACGTGTGACCCCTTCGGGGTCTATCAACCGCTCATATTGGAGCATGCAGTATAGATTGATCCCCAATCATTCTAAATGATTGATCATCGATCCCTGATAATGACTCCGTAGAAGTCACATATCTATAATTATAGACGTGTCATCCCTTCGGGTCTACCAACCGCCCATATTGGAGCATGCAGTATAGATTGATCCC
>CAYMRD010000016.1:0-32817 GCA_964392775.1 uncultured Bifidobacteriaceae bacterium | reverse complement strand
TAACATTCTAGATGATTGATTATCCTTCCCAAATAATGACTCCGGAGGAGTCACATATCTATAATTATAGACGTGTCATCCCTTCGGGGTCTACCAACCGCCCATATTGAAGCATGCAGTATAGATTGATCCCTAACATTCTAGATGATTGATTATCCTTCCCAAATAATGACTCCGGAGGAGTCACACATCTATAACAGCAAAATACTTTTAAAATCTCCCGACCCCGAAGGGGTCGCACCTTTGTGGATGACAGATCCCTCAGCTCTGTGCTTCTATCCTAAAAAATACCACCCAAAACACTAAAGACTCCGGAGGAGTCACACATCTATAACAGCAAAATACTTTTGAAATCTCCCGACTCCGAAGGAGTCGCACTTTTGTAACAAACACAACACAAAAAGTATCTCGGCCCCGGAGGGGGGCCATCTTTAACGGGAGACTGAGCAAATAACCAATTCATTAAGCAAGAAAAATCATACATATACTAAGGATAAAATCCCATATTTGCCACTCCTCAAAAAATGATTTATACACCAGAAAAGACACATCAAAACTGTCTTTTCAAAACAGATAATAAACGAATATGAAATTAGTAACATACAACCACAACAAAACCTCCCAATTGGGAATTATTCATGATGGTAAAATCTGGGCATTGAAAGACTTGGATGCTGCTTTTCCCGACAAGATGCGCAAGTTTTTATTTGCCGGTGAAACCATGATGGAGAAAGCTAAAAAATGGGATGAGCAAATCAAAGCAGGTAAGGTGACCAAGCCCTTCGTATTGGAAACCGAGGTTGTATTGGAAGCACCCGTACCACAACCTACCTCGTGCCGCGATGGATACGCTTTCCGCCAACACGTAGCTGCAGCCCGCAGAAACCGTGGAGTGGAGATGATCAAAGAATTTGACCAATACCCTATTTTCTATTTCACCAACCACAACGCTATTCAAGGACCGGGTGTTATTGATTGTATGCCCGATCATTTTGAAAAGCTTGATTTTGAACTGGAAGTAGCCATTGTTATTGGAAAAAAAGGCCGCAATATCAAAGCCGCTGAAGCCGACCAATATATTGCAGGTTACATGATCATGAACGATATGAGTGCACGCACTTTGCAAATGGAAGAGATGTTATTGAACCTTGGCCCTGCCAAAGGAAAAGACTTCTCAACCGTTATCGGACCGTATTTTGTAACACCTGATGAGCTTGCTCAATATTTGGTTCCGGCTAAACCAAACCATACAGGAGCCAACCACAACCTAAACATGAAATGCTGGGTGAATGGGATATTGGTAAGCGAAGGAAACGTTGCCGATATGGACTGGACCTTTGCCGAAATCGTTGAACGTTGTGCTTATGGTGTAGACATTTTACCGGGTGATGTAATTGGCAGTGGAACCGTTGGTACAGGCTGTTTTTTGGAGTTGAACGGAACCGGTTTACTAAACGACAAATCATTTAAACCACAATGGTTGCAAGATGGTGATGTAGTTGAAATGGAAATTACCGGATTGGGTAAATTGACGAATACGATCAAGAAGGTGAATACAGATTTTTCGATTTTGAAGTTGAAGAAGAGCTAGAGGAAAGTCGATAGACGATAGTCCATAGACCACAGCGCATTCGTATAAAATTAAACTGCCGTATAAAGAAGGATCTTTGTACGGCAGTTTTTTTTGAAGATTTTAGTATCAATTAACTTTCTCTCATAAGTGCCTGAATAGGGCATAAATACTGGTTGTCCTGCGCCTTAATCCTCTCGCGCCTGCGGCTCTGAATGAACCTATAAATCTCATTCAACAGCTATATGCCAATTGTTTAGTTGTACGCAGCTATCGACTATGGTCTATGGACTGTTCTCGATACGAGCTCCATGCACCGGACCGCCCAAAGCTCACTCGAACTGACTGAGTCGAATGATGAATTTCGTACTCAGTGCTATCAACTATGATTCATGAACTATCAACTTCCTAAAACGTACCTCACTCCCACAAAACCGCGTATGCCCTGCATAGGAGCATAGTTGTACGAAGGGTCGAACGTGTAGCCGTAAGGGTTGTTAACCGACAGGTGTTTATCAAACGGATCGAAGGCCCGCATGATGGGATCCTTGGGCATAAAGTTAAAGATATTTTTCACGCCACCATATACCTGCACCGATTTACCAATGCGTTGTGTGAGCTGAATATTCTGGAGCGTATACCAGGGCGAATAATCAGGACGAAAATCATTGGGCAATACCGGCAGGCGCATCGGTCCGTATACTTGTCCGGTCCAGTCTATACTAAGCCCCCAACGTTTGATGGTATAACTTACCTGAAACGTTCCCGAAAAAGCAGGCGCATGAACCTGCTTAATTTTATGGGAAATACCTGCCGAATCTTTTTCCTGCTGAAACACTTCCATCAGCGTAAAACCCGCATTGATTTTAAGCGGAAAGGTAAAGGCATATTCGGCATTTAAACTCACCCCTCTTGATATAGCATACCCATTGAGGTTATCATAAATAATTTTATTGGGATCGGTATCGTAATCGGCTGTGATGCGGTTGGTGAAATAGGTGTAGAAAACCGAAGCATCCAATACAATAAATCCCCGTGATGTATTGATATAGCGGTTGTAATTGATATTGGCATTCCACGATTGTTCGGGCCTCAGTTCTTCTTTTATCTCCACCACACGCGCACCTGTGAGTGCTGCATGATCTTCGGTAAACAAATTAACCACCCTGAATCCATTGCCCACCGAAAACCTCAGCGTTTGATATGGATTGGGTGTCCATTTATAATTTATGCGCGGTGACAAAATGGAACCATGTTGTTGAAAATAATCGTAGCGCAACCCGGCCAATAATGTTTGGGTAGATGAGAGTGTGATTTCATCCTGCACAAACAAACCGGGCAACCAGGTGGCCGAAGGTAGATTCACCGGATTCAATGTATCACCATTGGTGGTGGCTACGGTATTGTCGTCATAATAGGTATACCGCATGGCAGCTCCCATCAATACATCATTGCGGTTGCCTAGTTTTTTATCCCATACCAGTTGGGCAAATCCAATACGCTGATCTCCGTTAAACGACATGGTTCCATAATATGAATTTTGGTAATGATAGGTTCCCGAGTACATCAGCTTAATAGATTCGGCAACAGGCAAACGATACGTTCCAATCAGTTCCAAACGGTCGGTATAAATTGATTCACCATAAACACTGTCGGTTCCTCTGAATTCTTCATTCCACTGCATCTCCCCGCCCCAGCGGTTTTCTTTTAAATACCTGAATGCGATGCTGGCTTCGCGGTTGTATTTGCGGTTAAAATTCCATTTACTGAAAATAGAATACCGTTTTTGCAACGTGACATCGGTAAAATTATCTCCGTTTTTATCCCAGGCCTTATCGAGGGTAAATACATTGGTGCTGAGTAATCCATCTACCTTGTTCAATTTATATTTTACCGAGGCATCCAGATTCCATTCGTTATACGTTGTACCAAATACATCCACCGAAACCCTTGGTGCACGTGACGGTTGTTTGGTGATTACATTGATTAAACCAGCAACGGCTTCGCTGCCATATAAAGTAGATGCCGGACCTTTTACAATTTCAATACGCTCAATCATCGAGTTGGGAATACCCATCAATCCATACACAGTGGATAAGGAACTCACAATCGGCATCCCATCAATCATCACCATCGTATATGGGCCTTCCATTCCGTTGATATGAATATCGCCTGTATTGCACACGTTGCAGTTAATCGTGGGCTGCACGCCATTCACCATCTGCAATGCATCAAACATATTATTGGTGGGGTTTTTCAGAAAAAACTTGGGCGTATAAATCTCAACCGGCACAGGTGAACGCATACGGCTTATTTCTTTCATCGTTCCGCTAATCACCACATCATTGAGCGAGTTAGAGGTGGACTCCAATCGTATATGCACTTTGTTGATGCCCTCTGTGGCATTTACTTTGAGCGTTGTGGTTGAATACCCCACTGCACTACATTTCAATTTTAGAGGGGCCGGTTTAGAAAGACTCAATTGAAAGATTCCATTTTCATCGGCAACAGCGCCTATGGTAGTTCCTTCCACGCCAATATTGGCGAACCCCACAGGTTTTCCTTCACAAGTAACCGTTCCTTTTATATTTACCTGTGCCACTGCAAACCGAACACATGCAATGACTATCAACACCATACGAATCATGGGTCAAAAATAGTTAATAATTAGAATTGTTTAACTATTTTTTTAGGCAAGTCTAAATTTAACTTTATAGCAATTGAACAAGCAAACTTCTTTATTTTCGGCCCATGAAATTAATCTATACCCTTGTACTTGCTTTTGCCTCTCTAACCGCAATGGCTCAGGCCCAACACGAAGCCTTTAAAAAGGACAAAGAACTGGAAGCTGCTTTGGTAAAAAAAGACCTCTCGACTTTTATTGATGAACCTGTAACCTTTGTATACGATACCCTCGAACGTCAGGTAAATGCAGCAGAACTACAGCAATTAATGAAAACCTACGTGCCCGCAGTAAAAAACGGGGTAATCAGAAAAGCTTCGGAAACCAATAACGGATATGTACAATCCTTTGGTTTGTACAAAGGTGAAGATGCTTTGTATTATGTACGTTTTACCCTCAATCCCTTAACCGGCAAACTTGAAGAGGTAATGGTTGAGAAAAACAACTAAATACTGTAAGTGAGAACATAACCATCCACCATAAAAGCCCTGATGATGGCCGTGAACTCGAATCTCCTAAAGGTGCGATAGGACACCCAAGGCACAAACAGCTTAAATTTTCAGACTGAACAGGTTTACGATATAGGGGTGTTGTCGGATTTTCAAAACCAGACTTTGGCAAATCGTATTTGAATAAAGCGTTTGAATACTTGGTTTATAAATGCTTTTGCACAATCCCGCTTCTCACAAAAAAAGCAGTCCGTCAGAACTGCTTTCCATTAAAGTCGATTGTTACACAATTAGCAAAACTCATCAAACGCTGCCTGCAAATTAGCGGCAATCATTTCGGCACTGCGGCCTTCAATCATGTGACGTTCGATGAAGTGAACCAGTTCTCCGTTTTTATACAAAGCGATACTTGGTGATGATGGAGGAAATGGGGCTGTAAACTCGCGGGCTTTAGCTACCGCTTCGGTTTCCTGTCCGGCAAATACGGTTAACAAAGTGTCAGGTTTTTTGGCCGATTCTTTCACGGCTTTCATTACACCCGGACGGGCGGTTCCTGCAGCACAACCGCAAACCGAGTTGAATACCAAGAGTTTGGTTCCGGTTTTATCGGTTAAAGCTCCTTCCACCTCTGCAGGTGTCATAAGCGAGGTAAATCCTACTTCTTCTAATTGGGCTCTCATGGGAGCCACCAGCATTTCGGGATAAGGCATATTGTTTATATTTAAGATTTGTGATGTATGATTTGTGATTTAGGAACGCTGATTTGTGATGTTTGTTTATATCCCAACTGGTCAAGCATTAAGCCAATCTGGATTAACGGAACAATTGTCAGTAAAACGCAAAAATAACCCTCTTTGTTTAGCTAAAAAATAATTTCCATAAGTGCTACATAAACAATAGATTTGCCGTCCTTTTAGTACAAATAATACGTTTAACACTATATGACACAAACAACCACCCGTTTACCTTACAAGGTAAAAGATTTTTCCCTGGCAGAATGGGGACGCAAAGAGATTAAACTGGCCGAAGCAGAAATGCCGGGCCTGATGGCTATCCGTAAAGAGTACGGACCACAACAACCGCTTAAAGGCGCTCGTATTGCCGGTTGTTTGCACATGACCATCCAAACTGCTGTTTTGATCGAAACTTTAAAAGCTTTGGGGGCAGAAGTTACCTGGAGTTCTTGCAATATCTTCTCAACACAAGATCACGCTGCTGCTGCTATTGCTGCTGCCGGTATTCCTGTTTATGCATGGAAAGGTCAGAATGAAGAAGAATTTGACTGGTGTATTGAGCAAACCCTGACTGCCTTTGAAGGCGGAAAAGCGTTGAATATGATTTTGGATGACGGAGGAGATTTGACCAATATGGTTTTCGACCGTTTCCCTGAACTGACTAAAGACATCAAAGGATTGTCGGAAGAAACCACTACCGGAGTTCACCGCTTGTACGAGCGCATGAAAAAAGGAACTTTGGTAATGCCGGCTATCAACGTAAACGATTCGGTTACCAAATCTAAATTTGACAACAAATACGGATGTAAAGAATCGTTGGTAGACGCTATCCGCAGAGCTACCGATATTATGATGGCTGGTAAAGTTGCTGTTGTTGCAGGTTACGGTGATGTAGGAAAAGGTTCGGCCGAATCATTGCGTGGAGCCGGTGCCCGAGTCCTGGTTACCGAGATCGATCCAATTTGTGCGTTGCAAGCTGCAATGGACGGATTTGAAGTAGTAACAATGGAAGAAGCTTGTACCCGTGCAAACATCTTCGTTACTGCTACCGGAAACGTTAACATCATCACCGAAGCACACTTCAAAGCGATGCGTGATAAATCAATCGTATGTAATATCGGTCACTTCGACAACGAGATTGACATGGCCTGGTTGAACAAAAACTTCGGTTCAACTAAAAATACCATCAAGCCACAGGTTGATTTGTACAATGTAAACGGTAACGAGATTATCATTCTGGCAGAAGGCCGTTTGGTGAACTTAGGTTGTGCAATGGGTCACCCATCGTTTGTAATGAGTAACTCATTCTCAAACCAAACTTTGGCACAAATCGAATTGTGGAACAACAGTGCGAACTACGAAAACAAAGTGTATGTATTGCCTAAACATTTGGATGAAAAAGTAGCATTCTTACACCTGGCACATATCGGTGCAACGTTGACTAAGCTTCGTCCTGAGCAAGCCGAGTATATCGGTGTGAAAGTTGAAGGTCCGTTCAAAGCAGAGATGTACAGATACTAAGAGTAAATTCGAATATCGAAAAATAAAAATTCGAAAGTAGTTCTAGTTATAATCAGGACACAATTCGAAAAGAAGAAAAGCCAATCCGAAAGGGTTGGCTTTTTTTGTTTACAACTTTGTTGGATTGAACTCCGCAGAAGCAGGATATTCGTATCCATGCAGGACGCTTCGCAAAACCTTAACAATACCGCCATCGACTACAATACTTCGCATTTTAAGCGAACCTTTGAAGCGATGGAGAACACCAATGAGTGTCTATTTATTACCGGTAAAGCGGGTACGGGAAAATCAACCCTGCTCAGGCACTTTGTAAAGAATACCAAAAAGCAGGTAGTGGTATTGGCCCCCACGGGTATTGCAGCAATTAATGTTGGCGGAAGTACCGTGCATTCTTTCTTTCGACTTCCCTTCCGCCCTATTGTGCAGGATGATGAGGAGATCCACCGTTTTGCCAAATCGACCGAAAAGTTTAAGATCCTGCACAAGCTCGACACACTGATCATTGATGAGGTTTCGATGTTGCGTGCGGATCTGATTGATGCCATCGACCAATCGTTGCGCATCAATGGTGGGGATATGAGTAAACCGTTTGGCGGCAAGCAGGTGATTTTTTTTGGGGATTTGTTTCAGTTGGAGCCGGTGGTGCAAAACAATGAAGTGGAACGTTACCTGTTTACCGAATATTATAACAGCCATTATTTCTTTGATGCACGTGTGTTTCAAAACCTGATTCTGACCTGTATTGAATTGCGCAAAGTATACCGCCAGTCGGACCCTGATTTTATTGCGCTGCTCGATTCCATTCGTTTGAAAAAAGCAGGCGACAGTGATCTCGAAAAACTGAACAGCCGCATCGACCGCTACTTTGAACCTGCCACCGATGATTTGTGTGTAACCCTTTGCACACGCAACAATACAGCGGCAGGTATCAATGAGTTTAACTTAAGTAAACTGGGAGGTGTTGAGTATGTATACAAGGGTGTAATTGAAAACGAGTTCAGCTTAAAACAATTGCCCACCGAACAAATTTTGGTACTCAAAGAAGGCGCACAGGTTATCTTCATTAAAAACCATCCCACCGGAAAATGGGTGAACGGAACCATTGCCAAGGTTCACAAATTACATCCCGATAAAATTGAAGTTCAACTATCCAATGGCGAAATTGAAGAAGTGCGTATGGAAACCTGGGAAAATAAACTGTACCGCTGGGATGCCATGAACAGGCGTGTGAAGAGTGACGTAATTGGAACCTTTAAACAATACCCGGTCAAACTGGCCTGGGCCATTACCATTCATAAAAGCCAAGGCTTAACGTTTGATAAGATGATTTTGGAAATGGGCGGAGGCACCTTTGCCCACGGACAATTATACGTTGCATTAAGCCGCTGCCGCAGTTTTGAGGGTTTGATCTTACGCGAACCTATCCGTTATAAAGATATTATTATTGACGACCGTGTGATTCGGTTTGCAAAGGAATTTGCATCGTTGGAAGATGCATGATTTTTGTGACACATTTCGTAGAGACGTATAACTATACGTCTCCATAAATTGTATGTTGTGTTCATTAGATTGGAGACGTATAGTTATACGTCTATACATTACACATCGCGGAATTTCCCTTTCAGGAAATCCTGATATGCCAATGTTATACCTTGTTCAAGGCTGATGGTTGGTTTCCATCCCATGTTGCGCAGCTTGGTTGCATCCATCAGCTTACGGGGTGTGCCATCAGGTTTGGAGGCATCAAATTTTATTTCGCCTTCGTACCCTACTACTTTTTTCACAAGGGCTGTAAGATCTTTAATAGAGATATCTTCACCACATCCAACGTTCACAAATTGTTTTTCGTTGTACTGTTCCATCAACAGGTAACAAGCATCTGCCAAATCATCTACAAATAAAAACTCGCGCAAAGGAGTACCTGTTCCCCATGCTTCGATAAAAGGTGTTTTGTTTTCCTTGGCTTCATGTATTCTGCGTATCAAAGCCGGCAATACATGCGAATGATTGGGATGGTAATTATCGCCATAACCATACAAATTGGTTGGCATTACCGATATAAAATTGCAACCGTATTGGTCGCGGTAACTTTCACATAATTTGATACCCGCAATTTTGGCAATCGCATAAGGTTCATTGGTGTATTCCAATTCGCCTGTCAGCAGGTAATCCTCTTTCAACGGCTGTGGAGCCAGCTTGGGATAGATGCATGAAGAACCGAAAAACATCATTTTTTTCACACCATTCAGATATGATTGGTGAATGATATTCGATTCCATCATCAGGTTCTGGTAAATAAAATCGGCACGGTAGGTATTATTGGCTACAATACCTCCAACTTTAGCGGCTGCCAGAAAAACATAAGCCGGTTTTTCTTTGGCAAAAAAATCAGCCACCGCTTGTTGGTTGGTTAAGTCCAGCTCCTTTGACGTGCGCACCACAATATTGGTATAACCTTCCTTTTGCAACTTGCGCAACATGGCGGAGCCTACCATTCCTTTATGTCCTGCGATGTATATCTTTTCGTGTTTTTCCATGTTGGCTATTAGCTGTTGGTTGTTGGCCATTGGCGCGGATTAGCTAACAGCTAAAGGCCAACAGCCTCCCCTGCTATTCGAAATAATTCAATGTTTTAAATCCTGCATCTCTCAAAAACAACTCTTTTTGCATCAACTTCAAATCCCCTTTCATCATATCTTTTACCAATGCAGGCAGGTCGTACTTAGGTTTCCAGTTCAATTGGGTTTGCGCTTTGGTTGGGTCACCAATTAACAGATCCACTTCTGTTGGGCGGAAATAACGCGGATCAACAGCCACCACTTCCTGTCCAACTTTTAAGCTGCACGATTTAATATTCAACTCTTTCAAGCGGCTCTCATCAATCGACTCAACAAATCCAATTTCGGTTGTATTCTCTCCTTTAAAGCCCAGAGTGATTCCCACATCTTCAAAACTCATTCGCACAAAATCGCGCACTGATGTGGTAACACCTGTTGCAATCACATAATCTTCGGGTTTATCCTGTTGCAAAATCAGGTACATAGCTTCCACATAATCTTTAGCATGGCCCCAATCTCGTTGAGCATTGAGATTACCCAAAAATAATTTATCCTGCATGCCCAATACAATTTTGGAAGCGGCACGGGTAATTTTGCGGGTTACAAATGTCTCACCTCTGATCGGACTCTCATGGTTAAACAAGATTCCGTTACAGGCATACATTCCATACGCTTCGCGATAGTTCACCGTGATCCAGTATCCGTATAATTTGGCAACGGCATAAGGCGAGCGCGGGTAAAACGGAGTGGTTTCGCTTTGCGGAACAGCCTGAACCAATCCGTACAACTCCGATGTAGACGCTTGATACACGCGGGTTTTATGGGTCAGTCCGCAAATGCGCAAGGCCTCCAAAATACGAAGGGTTCCAATCCCATCGGCATTGGCTGTATACTCCGGTGTTTCAAAACTCACATGCACATGGCTCATCGCTGCGAGGTTGTATATCTCATCCGGTTGTGTTTCCTGAATGATGCGAATCAGATTGGTTGAGTCCGTTAAATCGCCATAATGTAATTTCAAATTCACATTACGCTCATGCGGATCCTGATACAAGTGGTCGATACGATCGGTATTAAACAATGAACTTCTGCGTTTGATACCGTGAACCATATATCCTTTGTTCAACAGAAATTCGGCTAAATACGCTCCATCCTGTCCTGTTATACCTGTTATAAGTGCTACTTTCATGTTTTAAAAATTGCTATTAGCTCTTGGCTATTTCGTTGTTATTTAATCTATCCTATCACGATAAATAGTGAAACTACATTATTTATTTAATACCCCATCACGATAAATCGTGATGCCTACATTTCTTCAAAAAATCCTGTTTGACGGTTTTTTTTCACATTGTCCCAGTTGAAATACCGTCCGTTCATGGCAACATATACTCCATGTGGTAATGTTTGCGCAAATGCCAACGCACTTCCCAGGTTAAAGAGTCCGTCACTTGATCCAAACTTATAGGGAATCATCGCTCCCGTAATAACGATGGTTTTATTGGTAATAGTTGAGGCCAGCACTTTAGCTGTTACCGTCATGGTATCGGTTCCATGGGTAATTACAATACGGTCTTCTTCGGCACGTTTGCAACTCTCCACAATAATATTGCGGTCGGTATCGGTCATCTCCAAACTATCCACCAGCATGAGCGTGCGAATACTCATATCGACCTTACATCTACCTAATTTCAGAATCTCCTGAATATGGGTATCCTTAAAAAAAAGCTGCCCGTTCAGTTCATTGTATTCCTTGTCGAATGTACCGCCCGTGACAAAAATGCGTACGTTGCTCATAACCGCAAATATATTGGATAGGAGCAATCTTGCAGCATCCAAAATAAATTAAATACCGAAGATAAAAGCCAGTCCTACCAGCACAACACAAGCGCCTGCCATTGTCATTCCATAAAGGATAAAAGCCGCATAAATAGCCGAATATCCATGGAAAAACGTTAGCAAACAACTCGCCACACATAACAATGCTCCTAATGCAACGCAGGTAAACCCTATTTGCCGCTGCTTCTTATACTTAAGCGCCTTCATTATCTGCATTTGTTGTTCGAGTTCTGCTTCGTTCATCCCTTTGGCCAATAATTGTTGTTTGATTTCTATCATATTTAAGCCATCCCGAAGGAGTTGTTCTATTTCCTGAGATGAGTTGACTTTCAAACTTATAATCACCAAGTTAAATGAATAACTGAATATTTCAAGGGCTGATTGCAACAACAAACCCAATTCGGATTTTGATGGTTAAAATCGTATACTTGTAGCCTTATTTTGATTCAAAAAGGATGAGTATAACAGAGAGTACCGTAGAGTCGGTAGTGATACGATTTGCAGGCGACTCGGGTGATGGAATGCAATTAACAGGAACCCAGTTTACCAATGCAGCAGCCCTTCATGGAAATGATTTAGCCACGTTCCCTGATTTTCCGGCCGAAATACGGGCCCCAATCGGAACCCTTGCAGGCGTTTCGGGATACCAGATTCACTTTGGTTCCACCAAGATCAATACGCCAGGTGATGAAAGCGATGTGCTGGTGGTGATGAACGTTGCCGCTTTAAAAGCCAATATTAAAAACCTCAAAAAGGGGGGAGTTATCATTGCCAACACAGATGGGTTTGACGCCAAAAATATGCGTTTGGCCAATGTGCCCGAAGATAAACACCCGCTTAAAGATGGCAGCTTGGATGGATATGATCTTAAAGAAATTGACGTTACCAAAATTACCCGTCTGGCTCTTGCCGACAGTGGATTGGGAACTAAAGAAATTGACCGTTGCAAGAACATGTTCGTATTGGGGCTTTTGTACTGGATGTACAACCGTCCGGTAGAAAACACCATCGGGTTCATCAATAGCAAGTTCAAGAAAAACCCTGCCGTGGCACAAGCCAATATCAAGGTATTGCAAGCCGGATGGAGTTATGGTGAAACCACCGAAATGTTTGCACAACGTTACAATGTTGAACCGGCAAAAATGGAAGCCGGTATTTACCGCAGTATCATGGGTAATCAGGCTACGGCTTATGGTTTAATCGCGGCTTCGGTAAAATCAACCCTGCCTTTGTTCTACGGAACCTACCCGATTACTCCTGCATCAGATGTATTGCATGAGCTGTCGAAATACAAAAATTTCAATATCAAAACCTTTCAGGCCGAAGATGAGATTGCCGGTATTTGTGCAGCTATCGGTTCGGCATTTGGTGGTCATCTGGCCATTACCGGTTCATCAGGACCGGGTATTGCATTGAAAACCGAAGCCATTGGTTTGGCGACCATGCTCGAATTGCCATTGGTGGTTGTGAATGTACAACGTGCAGGACCAAGTACAGGTTTGCCTACTAAAACCGAACAATCGGATTTATTGCAATCGTACTATGGTCGTAACGGAGAATGTCCTGTTGTGATTTTAGCGGCCCAATCTCCTTCCGATTGTTTCAATCTGGCTTATGAGGCTTGCCGTATTGCATTGGAACACATGATTCCGGTATTCTTCCTGAGTGACGGATATATTGCAAACGGAGCAGAGCCCTGGAAATTCCCTAAAACAGCCGAACTGCAACCAATCAATGTTGAATTTGCCAAAGAACGCAAAGCCAGCGATGATAAGTTCATGCCGTATATGCGTGATGAAAAACTAACACGCCCATGGGCGCTTCCCGGCACCAAAGGTTTGGAGCACCGAATTGGAGGTTTGGAAAAACAAAACATCACCGGAAATATTTCTTATGATGCCGAGAACCACGAATTGATGGTAAAACTGCGTCAGCAAAAAGTGGATATGGTAGCCGACTATATTCCAGAACAAACCATTGACAACGGTGCCGAAAGTGGCGACCTGTTAATCTTAGGTTGGGGTGGAACTTATGGGGCACTTAAAACTGCAACCGCTCAGTTGATTGAAGAAGGTTACAAAGTTTCACATGCCCATGTTCGTTACATGAGCCCATTCCCTAAAAATTTAGGCGAGTTGATGAGCAGGTTTAAAACGGTAGTTGTGCCGGAATTGAACAATGGTCAGTTGGTGAAAATTATCCGTGATAAATATTTTGTGGATGCTATTCCATACAATAAAATTCAGGGACAACCTTTCATGTCGCATGAAGTGGTGAATAAAATAAAGGAAATATTGGCGTAAAGACGCATAATTATGCGTCTCCACAACAGGTAAAATAGACCTTGCAAAACAATGAAAACCGTTTTCTAAAGCAGAAACAGTATGACAGAAGTAGTAGAAAAATTAACATCAAAAGATTTCGCCTCCGACCAGGAAGTACGCTGGTGCCCGGGTTGTGGTGATTATAGTATCTTAAAACAGGTACAAACCGTATTGCCTGATTTGGGCCGTCCGAAAGAAGAATTTGTATTCATCTCGGGTATCGGTTGTTCCTCACGTTTCCCTTATTATATGGATACGTTTGGTATGCACTCCATTCACGGACGTGCAACAGCCATCGCAACCGGACTCAAAGCTACCCGTCCCGATTTGTCGGTTTGGGTAATTACCGGTGACGGTGATTCGATGAGTATTGGAGGAAACCATTTCATCCACATGCTGCGCAGAAATCCGGATTTGAATGTATTGTTGTTCAACAACCAGATTTATGGTTTGACCAAAGGACAATACTCTCCAACTTCGGAGCAGGGCAAAGTTACCAAATCAACCCCAATGGGTTCGTTGGATTATCCGTTTAACCCAATCGCGTTATGCCTTGGAGCCGATGCTACGTTTGTAGCACGCACCATGGACCGTGATCCTAAACACCAGCAAGCCGTTATCAGAAGAGGTTACGAGCATAAAGGAACTTCATTGGTAGAAATTTACCAAAACTGTAACGTATTTAACGATGGTGCGTTTGAAGTGTTCACCGAAAAAGGAAGCAAAAAACAACAAACCCTGATGATGGAGCACGGCAAACCATTGGTGTTTGGCGAGAACTCCGAATTGGGAATCAAGCTGGATGGTTTTAAACCGATGGTTGTAAATGTTGCTGATGTTTCGGCCAACGATTTATGGATTCATGATGAAACAGATTTAGTGAAAGCACAAATTCTTTCACGCTTTTATGATGATCCAAGTGTTGAAGGACACTTCCCTCGTCCGTTTGGTGTATTCTACGTTAACAGCAACAAAACTCCGTTTGACGTATTGTTCAACGACCAGATTAACCAAGCCATCGAAAGTTATGGTGCAGGTGATTTGGATAAGTTGATTGCCGGACGTGAAACGTGGGTGGTGAATTAGAGAAAAGAGTAAAGATAAAAGAGTCCCTCTTTCTTTCGAATTTGAGAATTGTGATTTAAGCATTCGAGTTTATACAAGCAGCTACCTTCGGGTGGCTGTTTTTGTTTAAGCGGATTAAGAGTTGGCAGCTAACCGGTATTTCCTTTGCGCTCGTTGTGGTTACCCCCTTTACTGTTCATCACTCTGCGTGAAATAAATCATACCCCAAAATAAGTGAAGAGCGTTGTATTATGTACGTTTTATCCTCAATCCCTTAACCGGAAAACTTGAAGAAAAAACAATTAAATACTGTAGGTAAGAATATAACCATCCACCATAAAAGCCCTGATGATGGCCGTAAACTCAAATCCCTCTTTGAGAATTTCCCCTTTGAGTTCGGTATTGGAAATAATACCTATCCTAAGGTGTTCTTTAAAATCGAGTTCTTTGGAGCCATGGAGTTTGTACAAGGTTTCTTTGGCCGACCAGATAAGCGTATACCGTTGGGCAATATCGTCATCCTCATACTGTTCATCGCTGCGAATAAACTTACGCGAAACCCTTATCACCCGTTCATCCACCTTTTCCATATCAATAGCCACCGGAACCTCCATACTTACCAAAACCGCAGCATAAGCAAACGAATGTGTGATGGACACAAAACAAGGTTGTCCGTTTACCTGCAACGAAGGTTTGTTGAAAACATCCTTGGTAAGCACCACGGACAATCCATCAAACAAATGTTCAATAATCAAGCGGCTTGCCAGCCAGTGCAGGTTATCGTGGCGGTTGGGGCCGGAATCTTTAATATGCCCGGTAAACAGCGCCAGCAATTCGTCACGCGATTCGGTGATTTTCCATACGGCCAATACCGTATTTTGGCTTAGGTTTGTACGCTGAATGATGGGCATAACAAAATTACAAGTTGCGAAAATAGCACATTTTAGCGGTCACCGCGGAAGTATCTTCTCCCTTTGCAAGGGAACGCATCCTCATACTTTTTTCAGTGGAGCCGATGATGGTTTTGTGGTGGAATGGAACCAACAAACCAAAGCCGATGGCAAACTGATTGTACAAGTCAACCGTCCTGTGTATTCTTTGTATTTAGATACCAATCGCCAATGGTTATTCTGTGGAGCCGCATCGGGCAATCTGCATGTGGTTGATTTAGCCGCGGGCAAAGAAATCAGAAATATTGAAGCGCATACGCTGGGCATTTTTGATATTCAACAAATAGGAGATTTACTCATTACTGTTGGTGGCGATGGAGCCATACGGGTATGGGATGAGGATTTGAATCTCAAACACAACATTCAGGCATCCGATAAAAGTGCACGTGTATTGGCCATTCATCCCAACAAACAACAATTTGCAGTTGGATTCAGTGATTATTTTATACGCTTATACAATTCAACAACCTTTGAAAACATCAGTGAATGGAAAGCTCATACCAATTCTGTTTTTGCACTTGCGTACAGTTTTGACGGAACACATTTGTACAGCGGAGGCCGTGATGTGATGCTCAAAAGCTGGAATCTGGCCGATACGCTCCAGCCTAAGCTTGATATTCCTGCGCATACCTTGCATATCAATGCCATTGTTTTTTCGCCAAATGGACAATTGTTTGCCACGGTAAGCATGGATAAAACCCTGAAGATTTGGGACAGCCAAACCGGGCAATTATTGAAGGTGGTTGATAAGCTGAAAAATGACGGACACGTAACTTCCGTGAACAAAGTATTATGGTTGAGTGATACCGAACTCATTACTTGCAGTGATGACCGCACGGTGATGGTTTGGGAGATTCAACTTTGAACTATCTTGGTGATGATTTGTGCTTTGTGGCGAAAAAACCGAATCTATCGGGATATTGTCAAATTCAGGGAGTGAAAGGTATTCTGTAATGTTGTTTCCCGCAGATTTCGCAGATTAACGCGGATTATCTGTGCAAATCTGTGGCATAGAGAGGCAAACTCTCTATCGGGAGCAGAGCCTCGTGATCTGTGAGATCCAATTTCCCACGAAAAAAAAGCAACGGAGGATAAAACTCACAGAATACACGGAGCAAGGCTGCCTGAATCCATTCTCTTTGTGGTTCTCTGTGTGAACCGCTGTTCCATGCTAATTAACCAAGTAATAATAAAACTGACTATCGGGATATTGTCAACTTGCCCTTGCGCACCCCTGCCCCCTGGCGGGGACCAACCGCACACTTTCTAAAAGACTTGTGGGCGGAACTCCCTTTAGGATTAGGGGCTGCGGAGGATGGAAGAAGTTTAATTGACAATATCCCGATAGTCAGTAATAATAATAAATATTGAATGACGAACTGCAAACCTCAAACTGCAAACAAAAATGCTGATTAATGAATTTCGAATGCTGAACTTGTACTCCGGTGTTCTGGTGTCTTCGTGACAAAAAAATGTTGCCACCAGAATACACTACGCTCGCCAGAAATACTTACGTTTATCACAACCCTCTTGCGCCCGTTGCGTCTTCTTTGCGGCCATTGCGGTTATTCTGTTCATTTAACAAAAAATCCCGCGCAAGGCGGGATTTGAATATCATTTTAAAATACGATTAGTCGATTACCGGACGGGTATAATAGCCCGTTCCATTGTATTCACGTTTACCCGGAGCCACTTTACAAGCATCCGAACAAGCACCTTCCAGTTCTTCGGCACAAGGTTCGCACATATTAAACTGCTCATTGCAATCAACATTGGCGCAGTTGAGGTTGCGCGTGGTAGGTGTACCACATTTGGTACAGGTTGCAATAGCTGTAGGATTCACCTCATTAACCGGAACAGCTACACGTCCGTCAAACACATACAATACCCCATCAAAATCTTTTCCTCCGGTATCTTTGGCATACCCAATAATACCGTTGTGCAACTGGTATACGTCTTTAAATCCTTCTTTAATTAAAAGGGCCGAAGCCTTTTCGCATTTGATACCACCGGTGCAACAGGTAACAATCGTTTTATCTCTGAACTGTTCCAATTCAGCAATCTTCTCAGGGAAGTCACGGAAGTTTTCGATATCAAAGGTGATGCTGTTTTTAAAGCGGCCCAAGCGTGTTTCGTAATTGCTTCGCACATCCACAATCACCACATCTTCCCTGTCTTTTAAAGCTAGGAACTCTTCACCGCGCAAATGTTTACCGGTAACCTTGGTTGGGTCAATATCTTTAGGATTGCGCAAGCCGCTGTGTACAATTTCGGTTTTGGTACGCACATGCATGCGGTTAAAGGCATGTTCGTGGTGAGCATCAATTTTGAACTCAATGCCGGCAAAGCGCGGGTCGGCTTTTAAATCGGCCATGTAGCGTTCGCAAATTTCTTTGGTTCCGCTCACCGTTCCGTTAATGCCTTCGTGGGCAATGTAAATACGGCCTCTCAATCCAATCTCTTTGCAATACCTGAGATGTTGGGCTGTAAACTCCTCCGGATTTTCGATAGGAGTGTAATAATAGTATGCCAGTACGTTATAGTTTTTAGTTTCCATATACAAGATGGATTCAAAATGAACTGCGAAAATAGGGATTCTGAGCCTTCAAACCATGATTATGGTCAGCCTCAAAAAAACCTTTGCATCTGGCAATACTGAAATTCAAAACAATTCTCTTACCTTAGCCACTAAACCTCATTATTCTGCTACTGATATACAAACATAAAAGCATTGCAACGCTGATTCCTTGCATTATTCTGCTGCTGTTCACCTGGCGCAGTTATGCCGCTTCGAGTCCTATAAACACGGAGCTGGACAGCTTAGAAAATTTACTAAAACACACCTCCAAGGATTCCTCCAGGGTTTTACTATTGGCCGAAATTGGAACCCGCTACAACTCAGTAGACCTTAACAAAGCCTTTGAGTACATAACGCAGGCAAATACACTGGCACAACAAACGGGTATATCTTTATTGAAGGCAAGGGTTGATTTCACCTTCGGAAATTATTACCTCTACAAAGCTGATTACCGAAAAGCACTATTCTATTACCAGCAAGCACTTCGCGTGTATGAAGAAAAACAGAAATACGAGAACGTATTACGGTGTTTATATAATACGGGAGTGGTTTATTCCTATCTTCATAAAGATGATTTAGCAGAAACATACTTCAACGAAGCCCTTGTTATAAGCGAAAAATATGGATACCAGGCAAACAGCGGAATCCTCTTCTCGGGATTGGCTTATATCCGGGAGCAAAAATCTGATTTTAAGGGTGCCATTTTATACTATAAACAAGCCCTTGCCAAAGGCCGTGCAAGAAACGACTCTTATGTGATTGCTTTATGCAATGAAGATATCGGAAGTGTGTACTTAAAGCTAAACCAAACCGCATTGGCTCGCAAATACCTGAACGAAGCTTTGTCAATCAGTTTAACACTGAACAATTACCAGCGATTATCATCTATTTACGACAACCTGAGTGAAGTTGCAATCAAAGAAAACAATCTTATTGAAGCTGAAAAGTTATTGCTCATTTCGGGACAATATGCAAGCAAAGCCGGAATTACACAAATGATTAGCGATAATCATAAGCATCTCTCAGAACTATACGCCATGAGAAAAGAGTTTAAGGCCGCTTATTCAGAAAGGTTGCTTTACGAAGCGATAAAGGACTCTATACTGAATAAGGAAACGTACAAACAGGTTAGCGATATTCAAAATGCATACATACTTCAGAAAAAAAACAACGAAATAACATTGCTCAATAAGAACAAAGAAATTGCTGAAGCTAATACCCAACGCCAACAGCTCCTCTTAAACATCTTTGCAGCCCTGATATTGAGCATTTGTGTGCTGGCAATTATGTTATGGAGAAATACCCGGCTAAAACAACAACTCAATCAAACTTTAAGCACTCAGAATGAGCGGTTAATTGAAGAGAATGTTGTTGCCAAATATGAAGTTCTTAAATCAAGGGTTGACCCTCACTTTCTATTCAACAGCCTAAGCACACTCAGTTCCATTGTGCATACCGATAAACACAAAGCCATTGAATTTATAGAACACTTTTCGACTCTTTACAGAAATATTCTTGAAACCATAGATGTATCTGCTGTGAAGCTAAAGGACGAGATGGCTATTATCAACAACTACCTCTATCTGCAAAAAGTACGTTTTGGAACCAAGCTTCATATTCATTTTGAGGTAGAGCATCCCGAAGAATATTATATTCCAACATTTGCACTCCAAATGATATTGGAAAATGCCATCAAGCACAATATTATTTCAAGCAATAAAAACTTAACTATCATTGTAAAACTATCGGGTAATACCCTGATTATTGAAAACAATTTGCAACGAAGAAGCCCCGGCATTGTATCAACAGGAATTGGACAAAAAAACTTATTGGAACGGTACAGATTATTTGGAAAAGAGCTTCCGACATTTATTGAAACTGAAAACCATTACACAGTAACATTACCTTTGTTTAACACACAACCTAAAATGCTATGACACGTTGTATTATTATAGAAGATGAAGAACATGCCGCAACGTATTTGAGTCAACAGCTCAAAACCTGTTTCCCGGATATTAACATACAGGCAAGTATCGACAGTATCGAAGATGCCGTTGTGTGGCTGTCACATAACGAAACAGACCTGATACTTGCCGACATTCAAATCGGAGATGGATTAAGCTTTGAAATATTTGACCACATCAGCACAAATACCCCCATCATATTTACAACATCCTATCATCAATATGCTATCAAAGCATTTGAGTTAAACAGCATTGCTTATTTACTGAAACCAATCAAACAAAGTGAGCTCAAAAAATCATTTGAAAAATATAAAAAATTGTATGAGCAGCGCACTTCTTTATCGCAACAAATAGCAACGCTTAACCAAAACTATCAGGAGAAATTCATCGTACACTCAGGGCTGGTATTTCAAACACTCAAAGCCTCGGATGTAGCTTACTTTAAACTTCAGGACAAGCGCTATTTATTCATTTATACAACAGACCAAAAGCTATTCATGTATGATAGCAGTTTAGAGTTATTGGAATCGCGCCTCAATCCGCAACAATTCTTTAGAATTAACCGGCAGTTTATCATTAACCGCCAAAACATTAAGCATATTAAACAAATTGAACGCGGGCGTTTTTTGATTAGCCCTACCTTCGAATCACCCAAAGAAGAGCTGATTGTGAGTATAGGGCGCTCTAAAACATTCAAACATTGGTTTAACAGTTAAAATCTCCTTGCTCTTTGGGATACTGCAAATAAATTCCGCTTCACTGCCAAACACCTGTATATTTTAATATACATTTTCCGGTTTTTATCACTTTCGGTACACTCAAATACAGTTTCGGGAACCTCACTCCTGTATGCTTACGTGAAATATCTATTTTTAAATAATCAAGACCAACACATACGACCCCCATTACTAACAAAACATTATTTAATTATGAAAACACAAATACAATCAATCCCTATTATCAAAGGGTTGAAACGAAGTCTGGGTACTTTGTTTCTCTCACTCTGCCTTGCGGGTACGCAAGCGCAAACCGTACTCGTAAACCCCGCCACCGATGGTGGCTTTGAAACCGGCTCCACGTTAGCAGACAACGGATGGACACCGGTTTCCAATGCCCCCAATGACAACTGGTATATCGGTGACGGTTTGACCAATGGATCATTTAATTTCCCAAGCGCGACCAAATGTGCTTACATCTCGGGTACTGCCTTAGGACCAACATGGACCTATTCAACAGCTAGTGGAGTTGGCAATGTTGCTCATATTTATAAAACGATAACGGTTCCTGCCGGAGAAACAGAAGTTGTATTATCATTTAAGTATGTAATGGGAGGAACCACCAATACCAAATTGATGGTTTATGTCTGTGATTCCAATAATACACCTGTTACAACCCAGCCCCAGAGCAATGGTGGACAAGTAACTGCTGGTACCTGGGGACCAGGCAGACAAGTATTGTTATTTTCGGCTGCTACACCCATCACCGCAGCTCAGGGGGTAATTACATTTACTGCCCCCATCCCTCCTTCCTTCTTAAATAACTGCACAGAGTCAAGAACGTTCAAACTCGTTTTTACATCCTTTAGAAACTCCACTGCTGCCAACAATCCCCCACCGGCTGTCGATGAAATTTCTGTTGTATCAAAAACACCCGTTTCATCAACGCCTACGTTGTATACTATCAACAATACATTACCAACAGCCGGAACCAATTTTAGCAGCTTTACGGATGCTATCAACTGGGTGAATGCGGTTGCAAACTGTGGTTTAACAAATCCTATCACTTTCAATGTTTCGGCCGGACAAACTTTTGATGAAAACACACCATATATTACAGCTTCAGGATCGGCTACCCAGCCTATTATATTCCAAAAAAGCGGAGCAGGAGCAAATCCTGTTATTCGCCCAACCGGAACTTATGGTGCATACCAGCCGGCTACATCAAATCCAAATCCCGGAACTCAGGATTATGGAATCTGTTTGTATGGAGCTGATTACATCACTTTTGATGGTATCGATATAAATTCAAACAATGCATCTCAAACCCTTGCCGTAGAATATGGCTATTTGATACGAAATGCATCAACAACCAATGGGGCCAGAAACAATACCATTAAAAACACCACCATTATACTCGACAGGACAGCATTTTTATTTGGGGGAACAACACCCGGAACCCGCGGTATTCTTCAAACTGCCAATGCAATTGTGGGAGGAGGGGTTACTGCCCTCACCCCAAACGGAAGCAATGATAATAACAGCTATTATAATATTACAATCGGTAATGTACAGCAGGGAATCGTTATTTATGGAGCAACCGCTATCGTACCTGACCGCAATACTATCATCAGCACCTTAACACCGGGAACATTTAATACTATCGGACGCCCCGAAGTAGATAATGATATCGGAAACGGAACAATCGCCACCTGTGGTATTAACCTCAACTACCAATACAATGCTGTGGTTAGCAATAATTCCATTCAAAACATTACAACAAACGGTACGGCATCGGTTGACGGAATCACAATAGGAGCTTTAACAGGAGCATTTAATGGATCAGGAGGATTTGGCAATGAAGTTTCAAACAACAGGATTTCAGGCTTAAAATCAACAAGCATAACGTCTACGGCCACCATTTCCGGTCTTTGTATCCAGCATGACAATACAGGTTCATTAGGTACCATTGGTTTTAAAATATACAATAATACCGTAAGTAATATTTCTTCGGCTTATACAGGAGCGGCTAATGCAACCCGTGCAATTAGAGGGTTATGGCTGCGGACTGCGGCCCCAAGCAACCCAACAACCGTACAATATGAAATTGTAAACAATACTTTTGTTATTGATGGCAGCTCGGCTCCCAACTTATCAAATACAGTTTTTGAGAACGCATTCGCAGGCAGCGTACTCAAATTAAGAAACAATTTATTTTACAATGCCACCGGAGCACAATCGGGAGCAGCGGTACACTCTGTGCTTGGCATAACCGGAGCAACTTCATTAATCGGTGCCACCGGATCCTTATCCGACTACAATGATTTTTATTATAGCGACCCAACCGGAGGTGTGCTTAGCTTTAATAATAATATCACCACGCTTGGCGGATGGCAATCAACCTTTGGTGTAGATGCCAACAGTATATCTGCCGATCCAAAGCTGAACAGTTCTACCATCCTGTATCCTCTCTTATCTTCTCCTTTGGTTGCAGCAGCCCCAACCCTGAGCACTCCTTATAACAGAGACATTACAGGTAACCTTCGTGCTGCTTCAGTATATTCAACCATTGGTGCTTACGAGCAAACCGGAGACGTTGTTTCACCAGCCATTTCCGATACTCTCATTATGGGTATTAACAGCACTTCCAGCAGAAATCTTCCCGGTATATTAAGGGTATTCGATGATGGTGGAATGGTGGCTAACACTCCCGGCACTTCTCCAAGAATTTACTATAAAAAACCAGGCGACCAAAATGTTTTTGGTGCCAATACGGCTGGTACTGACGGATGGAAATGGGTTGAAGCCAGCAACACGAGTTCTCCTTTCGACTTCACGATTGATTATTCGTTGCTCAGATCAGCCGTTAATATCCACGATACCATACAATATTTCTTTGTAGCTCAGGATACCGTTTCAACACCAAATGTTGCAGCATTGCCGGCTGCAGAGTTTAGCGGAACATCCGTAAGCTCAATTACCTCGGCCCCAACAACCCCACAAATGTACTATATATATGATGTGCCTGCAGTATACACAAGCTCAACAGCTACTCAGGCTACGGCCAAGGTGAGTCAAAACACCACCAATGCCGGCATCATCCGGGTTGCTGTACAAACGGGAGCCGGAGACTCGGCATATATAACCTCTCTGAGCTTTAACAGCACAGGTGCAAATGATTTAACCAATATTGCGGCAGCTAAAGTTTGGTATACCAAACTTGACTCAACCTTTGAAGGAAGCAACCCCGCCAATATACAGTTTGGCACAACCTACTCTACCCCATCGGGAAGCGGTGCACTGGGTACGGTTGTTTTTAATGGAGCCCAGGCAATACCGGCTAACTCAACCGTTTATTTCTGGTTATCTTATGATATCAAAGCATCAGCCATTCTTGATGATTCTGTTGATGCCACTATTGTATCATTAACATACGATGAAACCCCTCAAATACCGAATGTTCTGAATCCGGCCGGATCGAGAACAATAAAACAACCGTATTGTAACCCTGCTGTTACAGGAGGCCGCCACTTAAGCAATGTTAGCATCAACACCCTTAACAACAACACTGGCAGCACTATTTTCCCAACTCCAAATTATGTGAATTACCCGCCTTTGGGAACGGCAACAACAACCCTTCAACGAGGTTTTACATATAATTTATCTGTAACTCAATCAACAGCATCCACAAGCTCTATTGTAATGATTGATTATAATGATAACGGTAGTTTTGAGCCTGATGAAACAATGATAATATCAGACATTGCCGGAGCGATTAACTCAGTAAGCACACTGCCCATTACCATCCCATGTGATGCAACGGTATCATCAGAAATCAGAATGAGGATTCTAACCTGGTTTACTAGTGGTAACATTGCCGCATGTGTAGGAAGCACAGCCGCAGGTGAATTCCAGGACTATACCATCAGTATTTCTGATAACCCTACTGATTATATGTCGTCATCTGCTACACAATTCTCCGGAACAATCGCACCTTCGGCTACCAATAAAGTGATGATGCGTTTACCTGTTATAGCTAAGGGATGCAGTGCCGCATTCTTATCTGAAATGCATTGCAATACGGCAGAAACAGATAATGCCGGTAGTAATATTGCGAATGCCAAATTATACTCTACCGGAAGATCCAATGTATTTACCGCAACAAACCTGCTGGCATCTGTTGCCACCCCTTCCGGTTCGTTTATCTTTACAGGATTTTCAGACACCCTTTATTCGAATGCGGGTGATACAACTTTCTACTGGATTACATACGACCTGAGTTCGGGAGCAACATTGAACGACACAATTGATGTAAGGATTGACAGCATCAATGTCGCAAACAGGTTTGTGATTCCGGCCAACAACAATCCTGCACAATACATGGTGGTAAAAGCTGCCAATACATACCTGCATTCAGAGGTAATCCATCCTGCTGCCACCCGGGCAGCAAGAGCAGGACAATTGTATACGCCTGTTCTCCGCATTCGCATTGTGGGTTCAAATTCCGGAGCGCCACGTCAATTAACCGAATTGAACTTTGATCCTGCAGGAGGTGGAAATGACAGCCTGAATATTGCATCTGCACGGGTATTCTATACCGGAAACAGCAACACGTTTGCATACACCACTCAATTCGGCAATGCATACACTGCAGATGCGAATATGACCGGTACAAAATGGAATGCCTTCACCATCGCAGGTGTACAAGACCTGAATTTTGACACGAACTATTTCTGGCTTGCATACGATTTGAATAGCGATGCAACTATTGGCGATTCGGTGGATGCCAGTCTTGTATCATTCAATCTTGGAGGTATCCTCACCCCCAGCATTGCAACGGTATCCGGAGCGCTTCCTATCAAACAAAACTATTGCTTTATGGGACCAAGCGGGAACAACTTCAGCAATGGCCAGGGACCAAGTGCGTTTGAGGATATCAGCAGTGTAACATTTGGATCTATGACCAATACCTCCAACTGTTCACAAACAGGCGGAGTGGGTTCAATCCTTAATCAATACTCCGATTATTCAGATATCATCGCTCCGCCAACCGTAACTACAGGTACCAATGTAGCTTTCTCGTTAGCCGGTGTGAGAAACTGTAATCAGCCTGCCAACAACAATATAAATGCTACTTTCGTTATTTTGATTGACTGGAACCAAAATGGCATTTTTGATACACTCCCTGCATTAAACGAAGTTGCTTACAGAGCCACACCAACAACGTCTCTTACAACTGCTTCGGGTAATATATTCGTACCTTGTTTTGCTTCACCCGGCCACACCCGGATGAGGATTATTTATGGATCAGCATCTAATGCCAACAATGCTAATTTAATTGGAACAATATGCGGAAACGCATCAACATACATATATGGCGAAACAGAGGATTATACAATTAATGTAGAACCAAATAGTACTCCAACCTATGCAGGAGCTTCATTCGTGCAACCATCAGGTATGGCCGGACAGGGAACTGCAGATTTCAGAGTATTACGCGTGGCTGTAAAAACAACCGGTTGCGGAGCTGTTTTGAATAACATGAATTTTACGCTTACCAGAAACACAAGTCCTGCTGATATCAGTTCTGTAAAACTATACTCAACCGGAACCTCAAATGTGTTTAACACAAACAACTTACTGGCTACAACTTCTCCTTCAGGAAACGATATTCAGTTCTCGGGATTAAACGCTTTGTTAAACAACGCTTCCTTAGCCGATTCTAATTACCTGTGGTTAACGTTTGATTTATCTCCAACTGCTACCGCCCTTGATACAGTTGATGCCCGCTTGGACAGTCTTTATGTGCTTGGCGATTGGAGAAACACTACGTCTAACGGAAATCCGGCAAACTATTTTATCATTCCCGCCAGAATGACATATAGTGATATGGTGATCACTCATCCTAATTTATCATCAGTAGCTCAGGGTGCTATATACAGTCAAATACTCCGGGTTTTGGTAAAAGGAACCAACACTGGTCCAATTCCAATCACCGGTTTATCATTTAATGTAACCGGTGGGCAAAACATTGATTCGGCCAGGGTATTCTACACCGGAGCGAGTTCAACATTTGCAGCCACCACGCAGTTTGGCAGCGCTTATTCGGCCGCTCCGGGAACATGGGGTAGCTTTACAATTAGCGACAACATTACAACATCTAATACCGACAACTATTTCTGGCTTGTATTTGATCTCAAAACAACGGCAACCATGGGAGACTCTGTTGATGCAGAGTTGACCGGTGTTACCTTTGACGGCAATCTTGAAGTTCCATCAGGAAGCAACGGAGCTCCGGAAGGTACTATCAAAATAAGAGGCGAGTATTGTACGACTTCTGCTCCTGGTACCAATAATAATTATTACCGTATTCCTACGACAATTATTGGCGGTGTTACAAATGCTCAGGTTACTGGCGGTAACCCTTCTCCTGCGGGTGCCCCTCCGTTTTATTCTGACTTTTCAGCTTTAACTCCTCGCAATGTTTCAAAAGGCCCTAATAATATTAGTGTTTCAACTGCCGATTTCGGTGCAGCTGTGGGTGGATATACATATTTGTATATTGACTTGGATCAAAATGGAGATTTTTCAGGACCAGATGAGTTTATAACCTCTGCTGTGACTCCCAGCCCAGGTGGTGCTACTACTGCAACAGCCTTTACCTATAATATTCCTTGTAGTGCAAAAACAGGACTGACCAGAATGCGTTTGATGGCTAGTAAGTCTGCTACCGCACCTTCGCTATGTGGAGCCTCAACCTTTCAGGGTGAAACTGAAGATTATACAATTAATATTCAGGACGCTCCTCTTGCATTTTCATCAAGTTCTGTAACACAAACAAGTGGAAATGCCGCTTCGGGAGGAAACAATCAGGTTATCATGAGAATCAAGGTGAAAGTTGATGGTTGCGGAACCCCTCTTTTAACCGATATGTATTTCAACACCAGTATTTCAAGCAATCCTGCCGCAGATATTGCTGCTGCCAAATTGTATACAACAGGTACCAACCCTATATTTAGTAGTCCTTCTACTTCTACACTGCTTGGAACTGTTAACAACCCTGCCGGCCAATTCAGCTTCAACATCAGCGACTTGTTAACATCCTTCGACACAACCAACTACTGGTTAACATACGATGTTCAAGGATCGGCAATCAATGGTGATACGCTGGATGTGCGTCTGGACAGCATCATGGTAATGGATACGATCCAGATACCGAACCCGAATGATCCTCCTGCCTTTAGAACAGTGTTAGCTCCAATGAGCGTATTGGATCTGACTGCATCTAATCCTTCAGCTTCAACTGACCGGATTGGACAAGGAACCAACAACCATAAGGCAATGCGTATCAGGGTTATTGCAAGCTCGTCAGGTGCTGCTGCTCCTGTTACATCGCTTAGCTTCAATACCACAGGTGGCAGTAACGATATACACAACCTCGCAAATGCCAAAGTGTATTATACCCTGACGGATTCCTTTGCAACAACCAATCAGTTTGGAACTACCTATACCGCAGGAAGCAATATAAGCGGAGTAGACTGGCTGCCATTTACAATATCAGGCTATCAGGAGCTGGCTCCGGACACCAGCTACTTCTGGTTAACTTTTGATGTAAAATCTGATGCACCACTTGGTGACTCAATTGATGCTGAAGTTTCTGCTGTGGTGATTGCCGGAACAACTCACAGTGTGAACAATCCTGCCCCTGCGGGTAACGTTATTGTCCGTTCGCAGTATTGCTCCCCTACCAGCAGTGCATTATACTGTATTGACAGCGCTTACGTAGGTAGTATGGTTAATGCTACTGTAGGAACCTGTAGTCCGTATTTTGATTTCTCTGACACCCTTAGCGCTACAGCATACGCAGGGTCTACTCTTCCAATACACCTCGTATTTGCTGCTCCTACCAGAGCAAGTGCGTTTATTGACCTGAACAGAAATGGTATCTTTGAACCATCTGAGGAGTATGTCCTGTCATCCACCTTTGTACCTTCTGTTAGCACCACCGTTACCATTCCAACCACAGCCTTGTTGGGTGATACCCGCATACGTTTAAGAACATTTTATGGTGGCACATCAGGCGGAACAGACAGATCTTGTTCATTCTGGAACCAATCCGGAGCACATGATTATACACTTACCATTCTTCCGGCATTGCCACAGTCAACGTATACATGGAACAATTCGGGAACATCAGACTTTAATTTAGCATCTAACTGGACACCTGTACGGAACGCAGCATCTCCAAGCGATGAACTTGTATTCGACTCGGATAGTGTATTAAACATTACAAATGTGTTCCCGCAAACCGTTGCTTCTTTAACAGTTACTCAGGGTACCATCCTTAATATGAACGCACCGGGCAGCGCTACACTAAAAGTGACCGGAACTTTATCATTAGGCGACAATGCAAAAATTAACGGAAACGCGAATATTACAGTTGAGATTGGAGAAAGTCCAGGAACCCCAGGTACACTGACAGCCGGAATGAATTGCGGTATTAATGCTCCGGTTAAACGTTGGGTGGGTCTAACAAACTATAACAGCAGTATTTTATTCCCAATCACGCAGGCAAAAGGAACGCGTAGCCTGACCATTAACTATATGTCTCCTCCTGTATATGGTTCGATAACTGCTTCGTTTGTTCCGTCAAAAGCGTTAGGAGATTTTGGATTCCCATTATATGAATCTTCAATTGGAGCAATGGTAAATGTTACCTGTTCTGAAGGCTACTGGAATCTGGTTGCCGCAGATGGATTATCAGGAGGTGTATACGATGCAACATTCTCAATGGATAGCATTGCCTTCCTGCCTAACCCATACAGCGTTACCGTTATTAACAGACCGGATGCATTTAGCCCCTGGAGTTTAGATGGAAATCAGAGCGATCTGACTTTCCAGGATCAAACAACTTCTATATCCAGAACAGGAATGCAGAAACTGGAGCAGTTTACAGTTGCAGCAGACAGTACTCAGAACCCTCTCCCTGTTACCTTGTTATCATTTACAGCTAAAACCGGTAAATCAGGAGCATTGGTACAATGGACTACAAGCTCAGAAGTAAACAATAATGGGTTTGACCTGGAGCGCTCTGTTGACGGCAGATCATTTGAGAAAGTAAGCTTTATAAAAGGAAACGGAACATCAATGGTGGCTCATAGCTACTCTTACAACGATGTAAACGCCTTTGGAGATGCCGGCTCAAACACCTTGTACTACCGCTTGCAACAAATTGATAATAACGGAAGAACATCCTACTCAAATGTAGTAAGAGTAAGCCGTGAGGCACAATCTCTTGCCTCGGCAAGTGTGAATCCAAATCCGTTCAGTCAGTCATTTGCTTTGAACCTTAATGCTAATGAACAATCGACAGTCAATATCTTGATTACCGATTATCAGGGACGCGTTATTACTTCAAAACAAGTTAACATCCTTTCGGGTGCCAATGCAATTGAAATTGACGAACTGGCAACCAGCAGAGCAGGTGTTTATTTCGTAAAAATCATCTCATCTGATGACAGTCAGGTAATCAAAGTTGTAAAACACTAAGAATAACCTTAATCCTTATCAAAAAGAGCCGGCATTGTCCGGCTCTTTTTTTTGCAATTACATTACGCTCTATTTACGATTCTTTAATACCAGCTTGTCACCTTTGGGACATGAAATTATTACCAACCCTATCAATCGTATTATTTGTAACGGGTAATATTTTACTACAGGGATACCATAATACCCTGTCGCGTTTGGGCATTTTAATCGTATGCATCAGCGTGGTTGTGCAACTGACCAAATGGTTGTTATCCAAAACAAGCAGCATAAAAAAAGAGCAGTACCCGGATTACCCGGAAACTGCTCTTTTTATCTAAAGCTGGAAGTATTGTTTATGCAGATGCAACCACTGCTTCCCCGTTCACGCGGACGTGTCGTCCGTGCGCAAATATTTATTATCTAGCCCGTTCACCCCGTTCACGCGGACGTGTCCGTCAGTGTGCAAATATTTATTATCTAGCTCTATTATCCCCGTTCACGCGGACGTGTCGTCCGTGTGCAAATATTTATTATCTAGCTCTATTATCTGATCGGTAAAACTTTAATCGGACTATCTTCACTGGCAGAGCTTAATCTATAATATTGGGGTTGGCTTACAATGCCTGAAACTACAGGATTCATATGGATATACTGCTCTTTCTGAGTAATAAACTTATCGCTATATAATTGCTCTGGATGATTTCCGGGTTGCCATACCCTGTAAGATGGCTTACCTGTTTCTTTAGATTGACCTATACAGAACTTTTTCAATAACCATTCTCTTCTACTTTCCTGCTGGTTATCTGCAATTTCCTTGATTACTAATTTTGAGACATGCTCTTTCATATCCCGTAATATATGACTTAAATTTCCTTCGCTGCCTACAATCAGATGTGCATGACTTGGCATGATGACATAAGCATAAACTTCTAACCCTTTGTTTTTCTGACAGTATTTTATACTGTTAACCAAAATGTCTACATAGCATTCTCGTGTGAACAAATCGATCCAATCCACTATTGTCATAGTGATGAAATAGGTATTTCCTTTTTCTATTTTTAAAAACTCAGACATACTCAGATATATGTAATGTATTGGGGCTGTTTTCTTCTAATCTCACGCGGACGGCACGTCCGCATGAACGTAGAATTGTCTCATTTTAGATTAACCCTTATCCAAGGCATCCTCTAGCCTTATACAAGGGTTAGGTAGCCCTTAGAGCCTGTTCATAATCTATTGAGTAGAATTCTGAGGAATGCCATCACAACAAACTGTAAGCTGTTATTTATTTTTCGCTCGCAATTTTTCCAAAGCCTTCTACACTTTTCCAGCCATCCGAATGAACGCTCAACCACCCATCTTTGGCAATGTCATATCTAAAGGTAGTTAAATAAATTTATAAATTTGAAATATAGTTGTACATTTGTCCACGATAACGGTAGACAAATAATATGACTATGAATATAATACAAGTTTACAAACTATTCCCAACTCAGGCAGATTGCATTAAACATTTGGAGCAAGTGCGTTGGAATGATATTCCAGTTTGTCCCTACTGCAACAGCAAAAAACAAACCCCTCTAAAAAATACATTACGCTACCATTGCAATGCTTGCAATAGGTCTTTTAGTGTAACAGTAGGCACAATATTTCATAAAACAAAGTTGGATATACAGAAATGGTTTTTAGCTATTTCTTTAGTGTTAAATGCGAAGAAAGGATATTCCGCTCGTGCATTAGGTAGGGATATTGAGGTAACGAAAGATACTGCATGGAGAATGTTTATGCAAATACGCAAAGCATTAATAGAACAACATAAATTAATGGAAGGAATTGTAGAGGCCGATGAAACTTTTATTGGTGGTAAAAATAAAAATAGACATGCTGATAAGAAAACAAAAGGAGGTCAAGGGGGAGCAGATAAAACAGTTGTTATTGGAGTAATGGAAAGAGGTGGTAAGGTTAAGGCGAAGAAGGCTAAAGACAGGTCTGGTAGAACTCTTAATACCTTCGTTAATGCAAATGTTAAAAAGGGGTCTACAATGTCAACAGATGAATGGATGGGTTACAATAAACTATCAGCTAAATTCAAACATCTTGTAGTGAATCACGGAGATGGACAATACGTAAAAGGTGAAGCACACACAAATGGGATGGAAAATTTTTGGTCGCTGTTCAAGCGCGGAATTGTCGGACAATACCATCAAATAAGCGACAGATATATTGATAGATATTTGGACGAGTTTTGTTTCCGATATAGTAACCGTTCATTTTCGGCAAACGAAACCTCCTGTTTTGTGCGGTAGTCCCGGATCATCGTCTGTCCCCCTTGGTTTTACTA
>CAYMRD010000015.1:0-70234 GCA_964392775.1 uncultured Bifidobacteriaceae bacterium | reverse complement strand
AATGGCAGATTTAAAAGCGTTTGCTGAACAGTTGGTAAACTTGTCAGTAAAAGAAGTAAACGAATTAGCAACTATCCTTAAAGACGAATACGGTATTGAACCAGCTGCTGCTGCAGTTGCTGTTGCCGCTCCATCTGCTGCTGCAGGTGAAGCTGCTGCTGAGAAATCATCTTTTGATGTTATCTTGAAAAATGCAGGTCAGGCTAAATTGAACGTAGTAAAAGTAGTTAAAGATCTTACAGGCTTAGGCTTGAAAGAAGCTAAAGAACTGGTAGACGGAGCTCCAAAACCTGTTAAAGAAGGTGTGGACAAAGCTACTGCTGAAGACCTTAAAGCTAAGCTTACAGAAGCTGGTGCAGAGGTTGAGATTAAGTAATCCGAAAGGATACTTAAAACCCTATTTGACCCCGGCTTTTGCCGCGGGTCAATTTTCTATTTATACGGATTGATAGTCGTTCTTAACAAAAAACCATAATCCCTTGGCTAATAAAAAAATGCATTCAGAAGACAGAATTAATTTCGCTTCTGTAAAACAAGTAATTGATTATCCTGATTTCTTAGATGTTCAGATTGAATCCTTTAAAGAGTTCTTTCAACTTGATACAACATCTGAAAGCCGCCTGAACGAGGGGCTTTACAAAGTATTTCAGGAGAATTTTCCAATTTCCGATACAAGGAATATTTTCACTTTAGAGTTTTTGGATTATTTCGTTGATCCGCCACGTTACTCTATTGATGAATGTATTGAGCGCGGGCTCACTTACAACGTTCCTTTGAAAGCTAAATTGAAGCTTTCCTGTAACGATCCGGAGCACGAAGATTTTCAAACCATCGTTCAGGACGTGTACCTGGGAACCATCCCTTACATGACACCAAGCGGAACGTTTGTAATCAACGGAGCCGAGCGTGTAATTGTATCTCAGTTGCACCGTTCACCGGGAGTATTCTTCGGACAAAGCTACCATACCAATGGTACCAAGCTTTACTCTGCAAGGGTTATTCCGTTTAAAGGATCTTGGATTGAGTTTGCTACTGACGTGAACAACGTTATGTATGCTTATATCGACCGTAAGAAAAAGTTCCCTGTAACAACGTTGTTACGTGCTATCGGTTTCGAGTCTGATAAAGACATCCTGAATTTGTTTGACCTTGCTGAAGAAGTAAAGGTGAGCAAAAGCGGATTGAAAAAGGTAGTAGGCCGCAAACTGGCTGCAAGGGTTCTGAAAACATGGGTTGAAGATTTCGTTGATGAGGATACCGGTGAGGTAGTTTCTATCGAACGTAACGAAGTAATCATTGAGCGTGATACTATTTTGGAAGATGACCATATCGATCTGATTACAGATGCGGATGTGAAAACGATCATCCTGCACAAAAATGAATCAAGCCACACTGACTTCGCTATCATTTTAAATACTTTACAAAAAGATACTTCCAACTCCGGTAAAGAAGCTCACGAGCATATCTACCGTCAGTTGCGTAACGCAGATCCACCAGATGAAGAAACAGCTCGTGGTGTAATCGACAAGTTGTTCTTCTCGGACAAACGTTACGACCTGGGTGAAGTAGGACGTTACCGTATCAACCGTAAGTTGAACCGTACAACTTCTTCGGAAGTTCGCGTGTTGACTAAAGATGATATCGTAGCGATTATAAAATATCTGATCGAATTATCGAATTCACGTGCAGACGTGGATGATATTGATCACTTGAGTAACAGACGTGTGCGTACCGTTGGTGAACAATTGTACTCACAGTTTGGTGTTGGTTTGGCTCGTATGGCCCGTACCATCCGTGAGCGTATGAATATCCGCGACAACGAGGTGTTTACGCCAACCGATTTGATTAATGCTAAAACATTATCATCTGTTATCAATTCATTTTTTGGAACCAACCAGCTGTCACAGTTTATGGATCAAACCAATCCATTGGCTGAGATCACCCACAAGCGCAGGATGTCTGCACTCGGTCCGGGTGGTTTGAGTCGTGATCGTGCAGGTTTTGAGGTTCGTGACGTTCACTATACGCACTACGGTCGTTTGTGTACCATCGAAACTCCTGAGGGACCAAATATCGGTTTGATTTCTTCTTTGTGTGTACACGCAAAAATCAACGGAATGGGTTTCATCGAAACACCATACTTAAAAGTAGAAGAAGGTAAAGTTCAGGTTGGACAACCTGTTACTTACCTAAGTGCCGAAGATGAAGAAGGGAAAACCATTGCTCAATCAGACTCTAAGTATGATGAGAAAACCGGTTTATTCATAGCTGAAAAAGTAAAAGCTCGTAAAGAAGGTGACTTCCCAATGGTGGAAGGTGTCGATATCGAGTACATGGATATCGCTCCAAATCAAATTGTATCGATTGCAGCTTCGTTGATTCCTTTCTTGGAGCATAATGATGCGAATCGTGCGTTGATGGGATCGAACATGCAGCGTCAGGCAGTGCCATTGTTAAGACCTGAGGCTCCAGTAGTAGGTACCGGTTTGGAAGGTAAAGTTGCTCGTGATTCACGTACCCTTATCGTTGCAGAAGGAAAAGGTGTTGTTGAATCAGTTGATGCTAACGAAATAGTAGTACGTTACGAACAAAGCGAACAAGATAAGTTGATCAGCTTTGGTACCGATACCAAAACATACAAACTGATTAAATTCCGTAGAACGAACCAAAATACCTGTGTTAACTTAAAACCAATTGTTCGCAAAGGCGATAAGGTTGAAAAAGGTCAGGTATTATGTGAAGGTTATGCTACACAAGCGGGTGAACTGGCTTTGGGCCGCAACCTGAAAGTAGCGTTCATGCCTTGGCAGGGTTACAACTTCGAGGATGCGATCGTTATTTCTGAGAAAGTAGTTAAAGAAGATATCTTTACTTCAATTCACATCACAGAATACGAATTGGAAGTTCGCGACACCAAACGTGGTGAAGAGGAATTAACCAATGATATTCCAAACGTAAGTGAAGACGCTACTAAAAACTTGGATGAGAATGGTTTGATTCGTGTAGGTTGTGAGATTGGTGAAGGAGATATCCTCATCGGTAAAATCACTCCTAAAGGTGAAACAGAACCTTCTCCTGAAGAGAAATTGCTTCGCGCCATCTTTGGTGATAAAGCAGGTGATGTAAAAGATGCTTCATTGAAAGCTTCTCCATCTTCATCAGGTGTAGTAATCGAGAAAAAATTGTTTGCCCGCAGCAAGAAAGAAAAATCTGCTAAGGTTGACGACAAAGCGAAGATTGCTAAAATGCAGGATGAGAATGAGAAAAACCTTAAGGTTATCAAAGGTCAGTTGGTAGAGAAATTGTTCGCAGTATTGTCAGGTAAAACTTCTCAGGGTGTATTCAATGTATACAATGAGGAATTGATTTCGAAAGGAACCAAGTTTACCCTGAAAAACCTGAACGAAATCGACTACACGCATATCAATGCCAACAACTGGACAACTGATTCGGAGAAGAACGATGTTATTCGTCAGATTTTATCAAACTTTAAAAACAGACTGAACCAGGAGATCGCTGACTACAGACGTAAAGAGTTTGCTATCACAGTAGGAGATGAGCTGCCAACAGGTATCTTGAAACTTGCTAAAGTGTATATCGCAAACAAACGTAAGTTGAAAGTAGGTGATAAGATGGCAGGTCGTCACGGTAACAAGGGTATTGTTGCACGTATCGTTCGCGAAGAGGATCTTCCATTCCAGGAAGACGGAACACCGGTAGATATCGTATTGAATCCACTTGGGGTACCTTCACGTATGAACTTGGGACAGATCTACGAAACCGTTATGGGTTGGGCTGCTAAAGAATTGGGAGTGAAATTCGCTACCCCGATTTTTGACGGAGCAACCGAAGAGCAAATGTTGGAATACTGCCGCAAAGCCGGAATTCCTGAGTACGGTAAAACATACCTGTACGATGGATTATCAGGTGAGCGTTTCCACCAGCCAACCACAGTAGGTGTGATTTACATGCTGAAATTGGGTCACATGGTGGATGATAAGATGCACGCGCGTTCAATCGGACCATACTCTCTCATTACACAACAGCCATTGGGTGGTAAAGCTCAATTTGGAGGTCAGCGTTTTGGAGAGATGGAGGTTTGGGCACTCGAAGCATTTGGTGCAGCTAACATCTTGCAGGAAATTCTTACGATTAAGTCGGATGATATTATCGGAAGAGCCAAGACTTATGAGGCCATCGTTAAAGGTGACAACCTCCCAATGCCTGGTATTCCTGAATCATTCAATGTATTGGTACACGAATTACGCGGCTTAGGTTTAGACTTAACTCTCGAGTAAACATAATATTGACGGTAAGCGCACCCCGGTGCGTTTACCCTTTTATCTTTTACTCAGAGCAAAACTTTTTAAAGAAATAACGACAACCATATGTCATTAAAAAAAGATCAAAAAATTAAAAGCAACTTCACCAAAATCAGAATCGGATTGTCTTCTCCCGAGTCTATTCTGACCAAGTCTTTCGGTGAAGTAACCAAACCTGAAACAATCAACTACCGCTCTTTTAAACCGGAGATGGGTGGTTTGTTTTGCGAAAGGATTTTTGGACCTATAAAAGATTACGAGTGCCATTGCGGTAAATACAAACGTATCCGTTACAAAGGCATCGTGTGTGATCGTTGCGGTGTGGAAGTTACCGAGAAAAAGGTAAGACGTGAGCGTATTGGACACATCAATCTGGTGGTTCCTGTTGCTCATATCTGGTACTTCCGTTCGTTGCCAAACAAAATCGGTTATTTGTTGGGTATCCCTACAAAGAAACTTGATATGGTTATTTACTACGAACGTTATGTAGTATGTCAACCGGGTTTGAAAGCAGCTGATGGTGTTGCAAAACACGACCTGATCACTGAAGAAGAATACCTGGATATCCTGGATTCATTGCCAAAAGATAATCAACATCTGGATGATCAAGATCCTAACAAATTCATCGCTAAAATGGGTGGTGACGCGTTATGGTTCTTGTTATCACGTATCGACTTGGATACTTTGAGTTTCGACTTGCGTATCAAAGCCAATACAGAAACTTCACAACAACGTAAAACAGAAGCGTTGAAACGTTTGAAAGTAATCGAAGGTTTCCGTGCTTCTCAAATTCATGGCGATAACCGCCCTGAGTGGATGGTTGTTAAAATATTGCCGGTAATTCCACCGGAATTGCGTCCACTCGTTCCATTGGAAGGTGGTCGTTTCGCAACTTCAGATTTGAACGATTTGTACAGACGGGTAATCATCCGTAACAACCGTTTGAAACGTTTGATGGAAATCAAAGCACCTGAGGTGATCTTGCGTAACGAAAAACGTATGTTACAAGAGGCTGTAGATTCATTGTTTGATAATACCAGACGCGTGAGTGCAGTTAAAACTGAAGGTAACCGTCCGTTGAAATCTTTGAGCGATATGCTTAAAGGTAAACAAGGTCGTTTCCGTCAGAACTTATTGGGTAAACGTGTGGATTATTCAGGTCGTTCGGTAATTGTGGTTGGACCTCAATTGAAATTACACGAATGTGGTATTCCTAAAAACATGGCTGCCGAGTTATTCAAGCCATTTATCATCCGCAAATTATTAGAGCGGGGCATCGTTAAAACGGTAAAATCGGCTAAGAAATTAGTAGATAGAAAAGAAGCAGTTATCTGGGATATTCTTGAGAACATCTTGAAAGGACATCCGGTATTGCTTAACCGTGCTCCTACACTCCATAGATTGGGTATCCAAGCTTTCCAACCTAAATTGGTTGAAGGTAAAGCTATCCAATTGCATCCATTGGTATGTACTGGATTTAATGCGGATTTTGACGGTGACCAGATGGCTGTGCATGTTCCACTCGGAAACGCAGCAATTTTGGAAGCCCAAATGTTGATGTTAGCTTCTCACAATATCCTGAACCCTGCAAACGGTGCGCCTATTGCGGTTCCTTCTCAGGACATGGTTTTGGGATTGTACTACATCACTAAAGGACGTAAAAACACTCCTGAATTCCATATCAAAGGTGAAGGTTTAACCTTCTACTCAGCTGAAGAAGCAATCATTGCATTCAATGAGAAGAAAGTTGACTTGCACGCTTTTGTTCGTGTGAAAGCAATGGCAAAAGAAAATGGTGTATTGGTAAACAAACTTGTTGAAACTACTTTAGGTCGTATCCTGTTCAATCAGGTTGTACCTGCTGAGTATGGCTTCATCAACGAGTCGTTAACCAAGAAAAGTTTGCGCGATATTATCGGAAGCATTATCAAAGAATGCGGAATGGATAAGTGTGCTAAATTCTTGGATGATATCAAGGACTTAGGTTACCACTTTGCATTCAAAGGCGGTTTATCATTTAACTTATCTTATGTAAGCATCCCTGCCGAAAAAGAACAATTCGTAAAATCTGCGATGGGTGAGGTTGACGAGATATGGAGCAACTATAACAACGGATTTATTACCAATAACGAGCGTTACAACCAGGTAATTGATATCTGGACACGTGTGAACTCACGTTTGGCTGATACCGTATTGAAACAGTTGAAAGAAGATCAACAAGGATTCAACCCTGTATACATGATGTTGGATTCGGGAGCGCGTGGTTCGAAAGAGCAAATTCGTCAGTTGGGCGGTATGCGTGGATTGATGGCAAAACCTCAGAAAAACACCAGTGGTGGAACAGGGGAGATCATCGAGAATCCGATCTTATCAAACTTTAAAGAAGGTCTTTCAGTAATCGAGTACTTTATCTCAACCCACGGTGCGCGTAAAGGTTTGGCGGATACGGCTTTGAAAACTGCAGATGCGGGTTACCTTACACGTAGGTTGCATGACGTAGCTCAGGACGTAGTTGTAAATGAACCGGATTGCGGAACATTGCGCGGTATTCCTACTGCAGCGTTGAAAGACAACGAAGAGGTAGTTGAATCATTATACGAGCGTATTTTGGGACGTACCAGTTTGCATGATGTATACGATCCGTTGAGCGGAGAATTATATTGCAAATCGGGTGACGAAATCACTGAAGAGATTGCAACGAAAATTGATGCATCTCCTGTTGAGATCGTTGAGATTCGCTCAGTATTGACTTGCGAAACCAGAATAGGATGTTGCGCTAAATGTTACGGACGTAACCTAGCCAGTGGCCGTATGGCTCAGCGTGGTGAAGCTGTAGGTGTTATTGCAGCACAATCAATTGGTGAGCCGGGTACTCAGTTAACACTCCGTACTTTCCACGTGGGTGGTACTGCATCTAATATCGCGAACGAAAGCCAGATGAATGCTAAATTCGGTGGTAAACTTGAGTTCGAAGAGATTAAAACGGTTGTGCTTGATACAGAAGAAGCCGGTAAGGTAGATACGGTAATCGGTCGTCAGGGCGAGATCCGTATCATTGATGAGAAAACGGGTAATACCATTATCACATTGAATATTCCTTACGGTTCGCATTTGTTTGTTAAAAACGGACAAAAGGTTGAAAAAGGTGAGCGTATCTGTACCTGGGATCCATATAATGCGGTAATCCTTTCTGAATTCCCGGGTTCGGTTAAATTCGAAAACATTATCGAGAACATTACTTTCAAAGAAGAAAGTGATGAGCAAACAGGGCACAAAGAGAAGGTTATCATCGAGTCGAAAGACAAAACGAAGATTCCTTCGATTGTGATTGTTGACAAAAAAGGAAATCCAATCAAAGAATACAATATTCCGGTTGGAGCACACATCATTGTGGAAGAAGATAACGCAGTTAAATCTGGTGAGATCCTTGTTAAGATTCCACGTGTTGTAGGTAAAACCCGAGATATCACGGGAGGTCTTCCACGTGTTACCGAGTTGTTCGAGGCTCGTAATCCATCAAACCCTGCAGTAGTAACTGAGATTGATGGTGTAGTAACATTTGGAGGTATCAAACGTGGTAACCGCGAAATCTTGATTTCATCACGTGATGGTGAACAAAAGAAATACATGGTTCCATTGTCGAAACATATCTTGGTTCAAGAGAATGACTTCGTAAAAGCAGGTTCATCATTGTCGGATGGTTCAATCTCTCCACAAGATATCTTGCGTATCGAAGGTCCATTGGCAGTTCAACGTTACATCACCAACGGTATTCAGGAAGTTTACCGCTTACAGGGTGTAAAAATCAATGATAAGCACATCGAGGTTATTGTACGTCAGATGATGCAAAAATTGACTATTGAAGATCCGGGAGATACTTTATTCCTAGAAGGTGAAAACGTAGATAAATGGAACTTCAAACAAACCAACGACTGGATTTATGACAAGAAAATTGTTGTGGATGCAGGCGAATCGGCCAACCTTAAAGCAGGTCAGATTGTAAGCGTTCGTAAATTACGTGACGAAAACTCAATGTTGAAACGTAAAGCGTTGAAACTTGTAGAAGTACGTGATGCAGAACCTGCAACTGCTGCTCAGGTAATCATGGGTATCACCAAATCATCATTGGGTACACATAGCTTTATGAGTGCTGCATCGTTCCAGGAAACAACTAAAGTTTTGAACGAAGCTGCGATCTCTGGCAAAGTAGACAATATGATCGGGTTGAAAGAAAACGTTATCGTAGGTCACCTGATTCCTGCGGGAACCGGTCTCCGCGATTACGAAAAACTCATCGTAGGTTCGAAAGAAGAATACGATATGCTGATGGCATCGAAAGGTGAATAAGCAGTAATCAATCCCATAAAAAACAAAAAAGCACTCCGAACAGGGGTGCTTTTTTTTTGTACATATTCCATGCATATTGCACCCCATGAGTTTGTACTCTTCTACGCAGGTATTTTTACGTTTTGGTTTCTGGTTATTTTACCACAAGGTACATATCCGCAATATCAGTCATTTCCCGGACGAAGGGCCTGTATTGCTGGTGTCCAATCACCCCAACTCGTTTATGGATGCTTTGGTGATTGGAGCCTACTTGCCTCGTCCAACGAATTTTTTGGCCAGGGGCGATGCCTTTAAAAATCCAATATTGGCCAGGGTTTTTAAGACCTACCACATGCTGCCGGTGTACCGTATCAGTGAAGGCAAAGAGAATATTGAGAAAAACTTCGAAACCTTTGATGCCAGCTACAATGCCGTTGAACAAGGAGAATCGGTATTGATATTTGGAGAAGGTTTGTGTAAAAACAACTGGGATTTACGTCCGCTCAAAAAAGGTCCTGCACGAATAGCCAACCGTGCCTGGAACAGCAACACATTGGCCGAAACTCTGGCCATTGTTCCGGTGGGATTAACCTACGAACATTTTGAAGGAGGAGGCAAATCGGTGATCATAAATTATGGACAACCCATTCGCAAGGCAGATTGTGCCGATATCTTAAACACACCTACGTTTACCCAACAATTGAATGAGCGTATTGCAAAATCAATTCAAACGCTTGCTTATATCAATCCAACCCAAGAGGTAAACTCCGAAGCGCATGATCAGATGTTGTATGTATGGCAGCAAGCCGAGCAGAAAAACGAAGATGTGCTGGCAAGATTGAAAGCTAAACACAGTAGCAAAAAAGGTGAAAAACGTTGGTTAACGCCTATGCACTATGGTTTAATCACCTTACCGCATTATTTAGTGATGCAGGCCATTGCCAAAAAACTCACGAAAGGAAGCGTGTTCTACGATTCCATCTCATTTGGACTGATGCTGTTTTTGTTTCCGGTGTACTGCTTGCTGCTGCTGACCTTAGTCCTTTACTTTATTTAATCCCATGGCATTAATCATCCAGTTGGGAAGGGATTTATGCTGACCGCGTTTTTTGAGGTTGAGGTACCAGCCAAACTTTTTCATCACCGGAACTTTATGTGTTTCCACCATTTCGATGAGTGTTCCGTCCGGATCTTCTGCATACGAAAAACGCCCGCCTGATTCGCCCATATCAAAGGTATCGGCACTATCCACGGTAAAGGTAACGCCATTGTCCAGCATACGTTTTTGCAACGCATTCATATCGCTTACATCAAAACACAGGTGAATAAATCCGCCATCGCCCCAATATCTGTTTTCAAATGTTTTAACAGGAGTACGGTCCAGTGATTGAACCAACTCGATTTCAATATGACCTAATAATTTGCTGAACGGAGCGGTAAATCCATTGGTAAAACGAAGCAATACCCTGCGAAACCGGCCTGCACCTAAATCCGGAAATTCTCCGGTTTGATCGTATACCAGTTGTTCTATACCCAAACATTTGCTGTAAAAGGTGATTGATTTTTCGATATTGCTGACACCAATAATAGCACCTCCAACTCCCCCCATCATATAGGGTTTGTTTTTAAAGAAGTTGGTGCTTTCGAAAACCTGATAGGTATTACCAAACTCATCAGTTACCCAAAATGTTTTGCCTTTTGATGGAGTAGGTAAGATTGGAGAGCAGATACACTTGTTATTGCTTAAATTTTTATGTGCTTGCGTTACGTCACTGCATTTTATTTTAACAGCATTGATACCCAGATCTCCAAACTGAGATGAACGCTCGGGGTAGATTGTTTGACGGCTGGTAAACTGCCAGATTTCGGCACCACCGCCACCATTCATATTCATGGCAAGGATGGCTCTGCGGGCATGTATCTCACCACCGGTATAACGGGTCATGAGTGTTGCTTTCGCTTCGTCATCAAAAATTTTCACATCAAAACCAAAAGTTCTGCGAAACCATGTAAAGTATGCACCGGCATCGGGAATACCAATACCCACCTGCTGAATGCCTGAGATAAGTTGAGTCATTATTTAAGTCCTAATTTTTTTACCAAATAAACAAAAAGACCGGGGAAAAACCGGTGAAGCAAAAGTAGTATTCGTTCTTGCTTTACAATATAAACTTTGCGCTGGTTCTTTTGGATGGCTTTGACAATGCGGGTAGCACATACTTCGGCTTTGATACCTTTGGCTTGTCCCTCGTCTAACGACTGGTGTTTGGAGCCATCATTCTTCAACGCATTGTACGAAATATTAGTAAGGATACGTCCCGGTGCAACAGTTGTAAAATGAATATGCGGTTGTTTGTTTTCCAGCATCCACGATTCAAAAAAACCTTCCATAGCATGTTTGGAAGCCGCGTAAGCAGTGCGCTGCGGGAATCCAAAGGTTCCGGTTACACTGCTGATATTGACGATATTGGCGTGAGAGGATTTGACAAGCAAAGGCCAAAGTAACTTGGTGAGTTTTACCGGAGAAAAAAAGTTGATCTCCATAATCTGGCGGTCTACTGTTTCAGAGGTTTCTTCTGCCTGTGAACGCTGGCTGATTCCTGCATTGTTGATCAGGATGTCGAGGTGGTTAACGGTTTGCGAAACTTGCTTGGCAAGGGTTTCAACCTTGGCCATCAAGCTTAGGTCGGCCTGAAACAACACAACAGAAGCTCCTTTTTGTTCGCAAACGGCTTTGACCTGCTGCAAGGCCTCCATATTGCGCGCGGCCAGCAACAGGGTGTTTCCGCTGGAGGACAATTGTTCGGCAAGGGCCTTGCCAATACCCGAACTGGCTCCTGTTATCAATATCGTTTTTCTCATTGGTTTTAAAGAGTTGCAATTAAACCATTTTAGAGCAAAGATGAATGCGCGGATTTAGTATGTTTGAAGGGTATGGAAAAAATCAAAGCGGCTGCAAGCTATCTAAAGGACTTAGGACTGACAGAAGCCCGTACCGGCATTGTACTGGGTACCGGTCTGGGGCATTTGGCTTCGTATATCGAAGTGATCCGTGAAGTATCGTACAGGGATATTCCGCATTTTCCGGTTTCAACGGTGGAGAGCCATGCAGGGAAATTATTGTATGGAACGATAGCTGGTCAAACGGTGGTAGCCATGCAGGGACGGTTTCATTATTACGAAGGGTATACGATGGAGCAAATTGTATTGCCCATACGGGTGATGAAATTGCTGGGCGTGCAAACTGTAATTTTATCCAATGCTTCGGGATGTCTGAATTTAAACTGGCACAAAGGCGAGTTGATGTTGCTGGATGATCATATCAATTTACAACCCACCAATCCTTTGATTGGTAAAAATAAAGATGAATTGGGCGTACGTTTCCCTGATATGAGTGCACCTTATAATAAAGCTAAGAATAGTTTGCTAGAACAAATTGCAACTGAAAAAGGAATCACCCTGCACAGAGGTGTATATGTTTCGGTGCCGGGCCCTATGCTCGAAACCCGTGCGGAGTATAGGTATTTGCGGATGATAGGAGCTGATGCAGTGGGCATGAGCACCGTACCCGAAGTAATTGCTGCCAACCATGCAGGAATTAAATGCGTAGCCATTTCGGTATTGACCGATGAATGTGATCCTGATAATTTAAAACCGGTATCGTTGGCCGAAATTATCGCGGTGGCCTCGAAAGCTGAAATCGGGTTAAGTGAGTTGCTGGTGGAATTTATCGGGCGGATGTAGTAACGCATCTGATTTATTCTTCCCAGGAATCATTTACCTCGTTGAATTTCCATAGCTTGTGATGGATAATTTTTATAGCGACTGTCGGGAAGTTGTCAGTCAACCCCTCGCTTCCGCACCCAATATCCGTATAGTCAGTATCTTTATTGAACTTTAAAGGGGGCAAGGTAAACACGTCACGGACGGCACATCCTGCTCCGTTTTTTCGGAGTCTGCAATGAACTGTGCTTCTGTTACTCCAGTTGTTATCAAAATTAACATTGCAAGTCTAATGGTTCATCTGTGGTTCAACTAATCCAGAAACAGCGCTCGTTGTTCGGCTGTTGGCAAAGGGCAGCTTTCATATTTACCAAACCATTTGTATCGGTTACGCGCCACCCAATCATACACGGCATTTCGGATAAAAGCAGGAACAATCATCGCAATAGAACCCAATGCCCATACCCCATCCAATAACCACAACACTTTAAGAGCAGCAGTTGATTTTGTATACAATTTTCCTTTGTGCCACAATACGAATGAATCAAACTGAATATCGTTACCCAATTCTTGTTGCGCATAGGCGGATTGCAGGGCTGCATACCTGAATATCTTTTTCCTATCGCGCTTAATAACAAACTGCACACTCTTATTGCACAGGGCACACAAGCCATCATAAAAAATTACGGGATTGTTTGAATTCATTTTGAACACCGATTAACGACCTTGAAATTTGGCTCGTTGCATTCGGTTATAATGCTTATTTTCGCCCCTCAAAATTACGCCATTATGTTCGAAAGTTTAAGCAGTAAACTCGATAAAGCATTTAAAACCCTTAAAGGACAAGGAAAGATAACCGAGATTAACGTAGCCGAAACGGTTAAGGAAATCCGTAAAGCCCTGATTGATGCTGATGTTAACTATAAAATTGCCAAAACCTTTACCGATACCGTTAAGGAAAAAGCGCTCGGACAAAATGTGCTTACAGCCGTATCGCCCGGACAGTTACTCACCAAAATTGTAAACGATGAACTGACTTTATTATTGGGTGGTCAATCGGTGGATATTAATATCAAAGGCTCTCCGGCCATTATTTTGATGGCAGGTTTGCAGGGATCGGGAAAAACAACCCACTCGGCAAAGTTGGCCAACTATATCAAGAAAAAAGGCAAAACCGTAATGATGGCCGCCTGTGACGTTTACCGTCCGGCCGCTATTCAGCAATTGCATGTTTTAGGTGAACAAATTGGTGTTCCGGTATACAGTGAAGAAGGCAATACCAATCCGGTAAACATTGCGCGCAATGCCGTTGCCGAAGCCAAAGCCCAAGGTGCTTCGGTATTGATTATTGATACAGCCGGACGTTTGTCGGTAGATGAGGCCATGATGAAAGAGATTGGCGACATCAAATCGGCCGTCAGCCCCGAAGAGATACTGTTTGTGGTGGATTCGATGACGGGACAAGATGCTGTGAATACTGCCAAAGCATTTAACGATGTACTCGATTTTACGGGTGTAATCCTTACCAAATTAGATGGTGATACACGCGGTGGAGCAGCTCTTTCCATTAAAACGGTGGTTGAAAAGCCAATCAAGTTTGTGGGTATGGGAGAAAAGATGGAAGCCCTTGATGCTTTCCATCCCGACCGTATGGCTCAGCGTATCCTCGGAATGGGTGATATTGTGAGTTTGGTGGAGCGTGCCCAGCAGGTATTTGATGAGCAGGAAGCCGAACGTATTCAAAAGAAATTACTCAAAGATCAGTTTACGTTTGAGGACTTCTATACACAGATACAGCAAATCAAAAAGATGGGTAATCTCAAAGATTTGATGGGCATGATTCCGGGTGTTGGTAAGGCTGTAAAAGATATGGATATAAGTGATGATGCGTTTAAAGGCATTGAAGCCATTATCAACTCAATGACTCCCAAAGAACGCAACAACCCCGACTTGATCAACGGTAGCCGCAGAAAACGCATTGCCGATGGTAGCGGAACCGATATCCAGCAAGTAAATCAACTGCTGAAACAGTTTGACGAAATGCGTAAGATGATGAAATCATTTGGCAAAATGCAAGGTGGCGGGCGTATGCCGAAGATGCCGTTTATGAAGTAGAGGTTGGAGTAGCGAGGCTTTGCGCGCGATGGCAAGTTTACCTCGCGCCAGTTGGATGATGGAAGTTGGAAGACTTCTGTTAACCTACAAACTCTCTCCAGCGCGGGCCGTGGTTGAACAATACATCCAAGATGCTGAGGTTGGATTCAAACGGCAATTTCTCTGCAAATACCTGTAAGTAGGGCTTGGTTAGCACAATATCTTTAACCTTCGGACTAATTACCATTCTCAAATCGGTATCCACTGGTTGTGCTACGCAATACTGGTTGCTGTATACTGCTTCTATATCTATTTTCATCAACTTACGACATATCTTCAATAAAACTTTATTCCACTCCACAAGGGAAGTAAACTCCTGCTCATACAAAGGCTGCAAATAATCCCGGTAATATAAGAAATACGGTGCGGAGTTATAAGCCGAAACAATAGCCTGCCAATGCTGATGTTGCCAGGCAAAATCATTTTCAATCTGCATCTCGCACATGGGTGTATGGTTTGCTGCTTTTTTAACCGGAATGGTCAAGGCCAACTTCCCATTTGCACTTAAAATGGTTGTACGGTTTCGATACGTTTGTTTCAAAAAATGTTCGTGCACATCAATCACAACCTCCTCTTGTCCCGACAAAAATGCCTGAAACCATTGTATGCAGGGAAGGTAATGTGAGCTCAGGATGATCATTGGGAGGGTTATTAGCTATTGGCCTTTAGCGGTTAGCTTTTGCCTATTTCTTATTGTTTAATTTCTTCTTTATAAAAAGAGTACAAGGTTGTTTGTGTTTGATGTAGTCAACGGAATCTCATTGCCTTCTTTCACTCCTCCATCAACCAGTTAATATGATGAATGCCGGGTTCGTATTCTTTACAGATAAGTGCTTTGATATTTTGATAATGGTCTTCGTTGTTCACAAAATCAAGGCTGCTGCAATCGATTATTAAAATACGTAAATGCGAGTTGACCTGTAGATATTGCTGATACGCTTCGCCAATCTGACGAAGGTAATCATCTGTGATATGCTGCTCATACGCTCTGCCCCGGTTGCTGATATTCCACTGCAGCTTTTCAATCGGGTTGTGTAAGTATACCAACAAATCAGGTTGAGGTAATTGAAGGTTAATGATATCAAACAATTTCACATACAAGTCGTATTCATCTTCCTGCAAGTTTACCTTCGAAAACAACATACACTTGGCAAACATATAATCGCTCACAGTTACCGAACGAAACAAGTCCTGCTCCAGCAATTGTTTTTTAAGCTGGTTGAAACGGGAAGCCAAAAAACTCATCTCCAACGGAAAGGCATATCGTCTGGCATCTTCATAAAACTTAGGAAGAAATGAATTGCCTTCAAACTCTTCCTGTATCAGGCGTGCGTTCCAATCAGCACTTAACTTTTGAGCCAGCGAAGTTTTACCGGCTCCAATATTTCCTTCGATGGCAATAAACGAATATGCTGGGATGTGTTCCACTCCTTGTATTATATAATTAGGTTTGTCAAGTTGATTAAGATTTGAATCCACCTAATTACTTAACAGCACAAATGTGCAGTACATCCGGCAGATGATACCTACATTTTTTCCACGGTTTTGATTATTGATTATTATGTTATTGGGTTATGAGTCCACGCGAGCAGAAAACTAGCGGTATTTTTCTCCTGTGTATTGCAAATACGAATTTTGCCCCAAAGACTCTACGTTTCACAAAGCCATTGCTACTGTTACTTTTTCACCCTGTACACAAAATACGTAATCTCGGTATTGATAGGATTGAGTTTGTAAAACAGCTTATCAATAAAACTCGATTCAATCACAGCTTCCAGTTCCATGTTGGGTACATGTTTGCGGATATTGGCAACTCTGGCATCAAGGTCTTTGTTTTCGGCAAACAAAATATAATCGGGTAGGGCTTGGTTGTTTTGTTTGATCTGTGCAAACACGGTATCTACAGGGAACTCACCGCATACACCATAATACGAAGGGAAGCTTCCTGCATAATACATGGGTGGGATCACGATGTTCCATGAAGTGCTTTGCTCAATCATAAAATGTTGCCAGTTGTTGCGGTGGGTATACAAATAACTCATCACATCAACCCGTGCAATTTTGGTAGCACCGGGTGTGAAAATAGCCAGCAGCAAAAGGTTTACCGACCAGAAAAAAATCCAGCATCCTTTCAATAATTTTTTACGGCTTAACCAAAAGGCGGATTGTTGTTCCACCATTGTCCAGCCTGCCATTCCTGCCATGATGAAAAACGGTATACATGGCAATACAAAACGCTCTTGTTTATTGGGGAAATAACTGTGAAAGATAAAAAAGCAAAGTGCAGGCAATACCACAATCAGGTATTTTTTGAACGACTTGCCCATCCCCCAGAAGATGAATAAACTCACAGGAGGAACCAGTATACCGGCAAACAATAAAATATAATTATACCAGGGTCCAACAATATAATTATAGGCATTGGCCATATTGTAGGTAACATAATAGGTTAGGGCTACAAATGGTCGCCCCCATAAGGTATAGTCGATGGCATTTTGCACGATTACAATACTCAATAAGGCTCCAATGCCAAACACGATTCCTTCCATCCATTTGCGACTAATCCATAAAGCCAATCCCATTCCACCAATAAACATAATGGTTTGAAAACGGATGGAGAAAGCCAATCCTGCAACCAATCCTGCCAGCAGGTAAGCCAGCATTTTTTGTTTGCGTTCATCTGCATTGAGCAACATCCAGGTGGCGGCCAGCAATGGTGGAATACAAACAATCTCCACGGCATTGCGAACACTCATCATTGGCAACATCCAAAACAAGGCAACAATAAGTCCTACACGTTTGGCTACTTCTTTACCACTAAGTTTGTTTGAGATTTTAAACGAATAATATACAATCAGCATGCTGTACAAAGCATGTATCATCCGAACGATATACATTTTTGTATCAGGGTCGGTGATGCTGATTTTTTGGAGCAGCCAAAACAAGGCAAAATGCAATCCCGGGTATAATAAACTTGGACCGTTGGTGTCGGTATTGCCGTTCCAGGGCAGCCAGCGGTTGTCGTCACGTCCATCCAGCCATTGCTGGGCTACTTCAATCACCATAAAATGATCGTCCGAAAATCCGAACCCTCTTGAGAAGATGGCTGAGATTACACGTACAACCAATCCTAAAAACAGAATGGTACGAAATGGATGTTTTTGATAATAGGTTTGGATGGATGCTAACATAATGTAAGTTATCGTTTGATGTCTTCGGGATTAACAATGGCCATGGTGGCACTGGCTTTGGCTATTTGGGTGAGCTGACCGTTGTTCTCCACCCACAATTCGCTTTCGCAAAAATGCAGCCGGCTGCCGGCCTTTACAACCTGCCCTTTGGCAATCAGCTTTGAGCCTTTGCCCGGGTTAAAATAGGAAACTTTCATTTCAACGGTCACAACCCCCTGTCCTTTTTTGACAAGGGTAAAAGCCGCGAATCCGGCCACAATATCCGATACGGTTGCCGTTACACCTCCATGCACAAACTCCATCTGCTGCAGGTGATGTTGTTCGAGGTTTAAGGAGCCTTCAATCAAACCGGCTTCAATGGTATGAATATTAAATCCGATAAAACTGGTGAAATGGTTTCCGCCAATTTTATCCCTCACCATTTGAACAAAGTCGGTTTCCTGAGGTGTAAGTATCATGAATCTCTATGTTTTATGTATTCAGAGTGTTTGAATCAAAGTGAAATTATGCCCCGAAATATTTATCAAATGCCTAAAATGATTACTTTTGGGGCAGTGCGAAAGTACACAAAATAACCATGAGCACACAAACACTCCCTGTTATAAAAAAGTTCATCGACCGCGAATTATTGGCCGAGATTGATACCCGTTGCGACCTGTGGGTTCATGCGGCATCCAACCGTTTGACCTTGTTGGTGGCTGATGCCGGCAAAACCCGCATTGTGGGCTTAACCGTATTTGATGTAACTGATAACAGTTTGTTTCAAAAGGGATTGTTTGAGATGAGGTCGTTATTGGAAGGAGAAGAACTGTTTGGACGCGAGTACCGCAATACCCATCTGGTATTTGAAACACCACAGTTTACCATTGTGCCCGATGTGCTTTTTGACCAGGAATCTGCACCCATGGTTTTGCAAAACCTGCATGAGTTGCCTAAGTTTTATGCAGTGAAAAGCAATCGCATTGATTCCCGTCATTGGGTAAATGTGTATGCCGTTCCCGATATTTTTTACAGCACGCTCAAAGTTTTGTTCCCGCATGCCGATATCAGGCATTATGCCGAGTTTATGCTCGAGTCGTTTTTAGTGCAGAACCGGAAAGGACATGAAACGTTGTTTGTCAATATCCATGAAACCTTCATGGATGTGGTGCATTTTCACCAGCACGAACTGCGGTTTGTAAATACCTTTGGGTTTGAAGCCGAAACGGATATTATTTATTTTATTTTATCGGTGGCCGAACAACAAAAAATAACATCCGATAAACTCGAAATTGTTTTGTGCGGAGATGTGAATGCCAACGGAGCTTTATTGCAATTGTTGCGCAAGTATGTGCCGGGTGTGGAGTTGTTTAAACGCCCTGACGGCATTAGTTATCCGGCTTCCTTCCGGGAGTTTCAGGACCAGCAATATTATACTTCACTTTCTGTTTTGTTGTGCGAATCATAAGCGGTTTACATAAAAGTATTCTTATTCAGCCTCCCAAAGGATTACCCGTGAGGCCAACAACCGACAGGGCTAAAGAGAGTTTGTTCAATATCATAGAAAATCAGTTTGATATCGAATCGCTCAAGGTGTTGGACTTGTTTAGCGGTACAGGCAATATTGCTTATGAGTTTGCCTCTCGCGGAGCGAAACAGATTACGGCTGTTGATTTAAGCGATAAGTGTGTAGCGTTCATTAAAAGTATGAAACAAAAGCTGAAGCTGGAACAACTCGATGTGGTGCGCAAGGATGCGTTTACATTTTTAAAAACCACAACCGATACCTACGATTTTATTTTTGCAGATGCGCCTTATGCTCACAAACAATTGATGGAACTACCACGCTTGGTAAACGAGCGCAACTTGCTAAACAAAGGTGGTTGTTTGGTGGTAGAGCATGAAACGCTCTTGGACTTGAACAATGAGCCGGGTTTTACCGAAAAGCGAGTATACGGACAATCAGCATTTAGTTTTTTCCTGACCTCTTCATAATTGCCTATCTTCGGGTAAGAAATGAAACTTCTTACGGCCGAACAAATCCGAGATTGGGATGCCTATACCATCCTGCATGAACCTGTTTCATCTGTGGAATTGATGGAAAGGGCAGCTTCCGCATGTACCGATACGATTCTTGATCTTCTTGCTTCCAATAAAAAACTTTCGGGAGTTACGGTTTTATGTGGTCCCGGAAACAACGGAGGCGATGGACTGGTAATTGCCCGTTTGTTGTCGTACACAAACATGGCGGTGAAAGTGGTGTATACCAGTCCTGATGCGCCTGTATCGGCCGACCAACAAGCGCAGCAACATAAATTACCCAAAAATGTTGAAACCCTTGCGGTTCACTCCGAAAAAGATTTCCCCGGATTTGGTTCCACCGATTGTGTGGTGGATGCGATGTTTGGGAGTGGATTAAACAGGGCCTTAACGGGTCTCTCGGCTTTGTTGATTGATAAGGTCAATCTGTCGGAGGCAACGGTTGTTTCCATTGATGTTCCCAGTGGATTGCCGGCCGAAGTATATGATGTGGAACAATTGCACAAAGGTTCCATTATCGAAGCTGATTATACCCTGACGTTTCAATTGCCCAAGCTTTCTTTTTTTCATGCGGGGTGTGCGCCCTATGCAGGAATTGTTAAGGTCTTGGATATTGGTTTGCATCCTGATTTTCCTTCAACAGTTGATTCATCCATTTTTTATGTGACACAGGATTTAGTTCACAACATCGTTAAACCCCGTCCGAAGTTTGGGCATAAAGGCGTATTCGGACATGCACTGATGGTGGCCGGGAGTTATGGTAAACTGGGAGCGGCTGTATTGGCATCACGGGCCGCATTGCGAAGCGGTTGCGGATTGTTAACGGCCTATGTTCCCAAGGTAGGATTTACGGTTTTGCAATCAACCTTACCCGAGGCTATGGTATTAACCGATGAGGAGTTGTATGAAATCAGGCAATTGCCCGACACATCAGCTTATGCTGCCGTGGGTGCAGGACCGGGTTTGGGTACGCATCCTTTTACAGCCAAAGCACTCGATCCATGGGTTCGTCAGCTTAAACAACCTTGTGTGTTGGATGCGGATGCGCTGAATATCGTTTCGGAAACCATCCATCAAAAAGGATTTACCTTTCCTCAAAACTGTGTAATTACACCTCATCCCAAAGAGTTTGACCGTTTGGCGGGAATCAGTCATTCGTCTTTTGAGCGGTTGCAAAAACAAAAACATTTTGCCCATCAATACGGAGTGGTGGTGGTGCTCAAAGGCGCTTATTCAACCATTGCTTTGCCTGATGGTCGGTTGTATGTGAACAGCTCCGGAAATCCTGCATTGGCCACCGCAGGCAGCGGTGATGTATTAACGGGCATCATCACGGGATTGCTGACTCAGGGATATTTGCCTTCGGAAGCGGCTATTTTGGGTGTGTATTTGCATGGGCTTTGTGCCGATAAATGGGTAGAGTCGGGCAAACAAACGATGCTGGCAAGCGATATTATTGAAATGATTCCGCAAGTTTTTGCGGGATTATTCAGTTAAATTCGGTTGTTTCGTAATAAATATATCAGCACTTATGAAGCGTATTGCTTTATTCCCCGGAACGTTTGACCCCATCACAGTCGGGCATCTCAACATATTGGAACGTGCCATTCCGTTGTTTGATGAAATTGTAATCGGCATCGGGCACAACAGTTCAAAATCAACCTTGTTTCCGTTGGAGCAACGCGAAAACTGGATTAAAGAAATCTTTAAACAAACACCCAGCGTGCGGGTTGAATCGTATGAAGGACTGACGGTAGACTTTTGCCAAAAAATAAACGCCAATTATATTTTGAGAGGTTTGCGCAATATGAGTGATTTTGATTACGAGAAAAATATTGCACAGATGAATAAGCTGGTGAGCCATCATATCGAATCTGTGTTTTTGATGTGCGATCCTGAATACACGCCCATCAGCTCATCGGTGGTGCGCGATTTGATCCGCAACGGAGGCAATGCTGCTCCGTATTTGCCGAAGGAAGTGAAATTTTGATGTGCAGATTTACAGATGTGAAAATGTGCAGATGATTCTAATGAACGAATTGCAAACCAATTAGCACTGACTGGCTATCCCGAAAGCTTTCGGGACGAAGCCTAATTAACCAATAACTGAATAACAAATAACCAACTCTCACCATGAATACCAAACAAACAGAAGAACAATTGAAGCAGCTTTTCGAAAGCTGGAAAACTTCACTGGAAGAAATGCGTGTTCAGTTTTCACTGGGAAAAATGGACGCAGCCGAAGCCTTTGAAAAACAAAAGGCACAATTACGCAGTTGGGTTGAGACTATTAAAACCAATGCGGATGCGGCTACCGACATGACGGAAGAGCAACTCAAAACACTCAGAGGAAAACTGGAAGCTTTAAACCTTCAGCTGAATCTGGGTACAGCCGAAACAAAAGAGCTGTTTGAAACCCAACGCAAAAAAATTGACACCGCAGTTCAGGAAGTGATAGCCGCGGGTAAGTTGGCCTATCATGGTAATTACGGGTATATGATGGAGTTGTTCGAAAACCACTCCAAAGCCATCAAAACAGGATTGGAAATTGCCCAACTCCAGTTTACACTGGCCAAAATGGGAGCGAAAGACGAAGTTGAAAAAGCACGTAAGGATATTCAGGAAAAAATTGCCGACCTGCAACAAACGGCCGAAAAAGCCCGCGACCTGACCCGTGAAAATATTGAAGAATGGAACCGTCAGATGAAGGACGGTATGGAAAAAATGCAGGGTTGGATGAGCAATTGGATGAAAGGAAAGTAATTCGTGTTATAAGGGGCATCACCGTATTAAAACCTTTTGGACCGAGGTTGCCGAACCGGTAGTGACCGAGAGCAGGTAGATTCCGGAAGGGATATCAGCAGTTGAAAGTTTAATGGTTTGCTGTTGTATTTGCATGCCATCGGGATACCATACCCTGATGAGTTTTCCGGTAGCAGTATATAATTTTAATTCTTTTGGAATCGTGTTGTTCAGAGTCAAATAAAGTTCATCGGTTACCGGTGTCGGATAGATATTAAAAACCTCTTTAGCTTCCACTTCCCGAATGCCAACAGGTAATCCTGTGATTGTTTTTTTGAGGGTGTATACATGATCACCCGATTCGGTCAGGTCGTTATTGGCTTCTAAAGCTGCAAGGTAAAATGTGATGGAACCCACTCCGTTTGCGGGTGCTTTCCAGTGATACGACCACCTGCTGATGCCCGAATCATTGCTGCTGTTTCCTGCGTATGTATGCTCTATCCACACACGGTCTTCTTCAAAGCATCCTCCTGAATGTGGGGCGTTTTTGTCGAGCAGCTGTGTTCGGCTTTCATCCGTTAAGGTAAACAGGCCCGGACTGATTTTATCATTGTCATCCTGCAAAGCGATGCATTGAAACCCGGCCCTGCGCATTCCGGGCTTTGAAACCGAAATTGAAATCGTATATGTTTTGCCGGGGATATATTCAGTATCGGCTCCCCCTAAGTCGAGCCATACATCGGCCGAACCTGTATTCACAACCCCATCATTGTGGCAATTGGTGCAGTTTGTATTGTTAGGTGGCTCACCTGCATGGCAGGAAGGCGGTCCGGCACTTTTGTTAACTTTTTCAACAGCAGCGGTAAACAGTATTACCGACAGTGTGAGTGATAATATGATTGCAAACTTTTTCATTAGTCGATTACAAGTTTTTGAGTAAGACCGGTTGTGTTTTGTTTCAGGTGAAGCAAATACACACCTTTGTCAAGATTTAGTGGCTTAACGCATTCAATTGTCTGAGCTCCTTTGTTCAGGATGCCATCAAACAGCATATAAGAAGAATGACCATCGGGGCTGGTCAATATAATTTGGGTGCCGGCTTTCGCCTTGTTCAAAAACGAAACGGTAAAATGCTCTTTCACCGGATTGGGGTAAACCGTAAACGGATATTCCGGTTTTACATTTTTGATTCCTGTTGAAGAACGGGGTACGACCAGCGAATCGGTATACACTTCATCACCCAGATCGGTTCCGTCATTATTGGCCGAAACCCCGGCAAGGTAAAAAGATACCGGTCCCTCCTGCTGAGCCGGGGCCGTCCAGTCAAAGGTCCATTTACCGGTATGTTCTGTATAGGGATTGGTTCCCATTATTTTGTAGGTAATATATTCCCTTCCTTCAAACTGATTGCTTCCTTTGAGCACCTGGGTGCGGCTCAGGTCTGTTGCTGTTAACTGCCCGGCACTTTTATGATTGGTATTGAGGGCCGCAAGCGAAAATCCAAAGCGTTTGATATTTTCCTGTTGCAGGGTAACGGTGATGGTATATGTTTTTCCGGGTATATATGTTCCGTTAAAATCAGCAATGCTGATATCCATTATGCCTGTTCCGGTATTCACATTGTTATTGCCTGTATGGCAACCTGAGCGGGCGCAATTGGTCTCGCCCGGAGCCCCGGTGCTTCCGATGGGAGCGCCCGTGGAAGTTACCTTCATCGTATTGGACAACAGTATCACAATCAAAGCACTCATCACAAACACGGTAAGAATAGTGTTTTTCATGTCTTGTATAGTTAGTTAGATATGAGTTGAAAAACTTACCTGAACAGTTTCAGCGATATTGTTCAGGTAAGCCGGAATATTATTGAATAATCAGTTTACGCGACACAGTTCCTTTATGGGTGTTCAGTTGTATGAAATATATGCCCGGTGTACAGTTAACAGTCAGTTCCGGTGAAAATTGCCCGGTTTGCACAGCGGTGGCGTGAACAAGTTTTCCGGTAAGATCATACACAGATACCGATTGAATTGCCACATCTGATGAGGTTGAACCAATGGTGAACGTTCCATTCGATGGATTGGGGAAAACGCTGAGGTTCGACAATTGTTCAGCCGTTTCGTTCAGCCCGGTTATTCCATCCTGCGTAACCGTAATGGTTTTAATTTTTGCTCCTGCGGTTACGGTGATGGTTCCTGTACGTGGCGCTGACGAGGTATTGGGTGATGCAGCAACCAGAAATTCTCCGTTTTTAGAACCGGAGGTATCACTCAGTGTGATCCATGTTTGGTCTGCCGAAACTGTCCATGAGCGGTTACTGGTTACCGAAATTACATTTGCTTCATCAGGAGAGGCCGCCAGCTCAATTGTTTCTGCGCTGACAATTAAGGTATCATGTAGTGGCGGTATTTCGCTCAGCGCATTTGAGTACACGGCATTGTTTTCTGTTGGTACAAAAACACGGGAGTTTACAAAGCAGATTTTATTGACATCGGTAAAACTGGGTAAGTTAAACTGATTACCACCTGCAATCCATGTCAAACCATTGTCGGAGGTCGTTACCAAGCCGCCTTTATAGCTTGCGTATACATAACCGCCAAAGCAGGCCATTGCCTGAATATTGTTTCCGTTTAAACCAATCATGCTTGAGTGAGCAACAGATATAGCTGAGGTTTGGGTCCAGTTTACGGTTTCAAAATCAGAAACGAACACGCCCGAACCAAGGGTTCCTGCAAAAAGTTTATTGCCGGATGCGGCAACAGCCGTTACATTCATATTGGTTAATCCGGCATTTGCAGCTTCCCAGTTTCCATGGTATTGGTCACGCAGGTATACTCCGTTGCCCATTGTTCCTAAAATAAGTTTGCCGGCATAAAAGGCCATTGATGCAGGGTTGACCATAGCCGGTAAACCTTCCTGCATGGGGGTCCAGCTGCTGCTGTCATGTAATGCGGCCTCAAAAATATTTCCGTCAGCATCAATCGCATATTTGTGGTGAGTAGCAACAAACAATTTTTTGATGTTCAGATTGGGCAATCCTGTATTAATAGCCATCCATGTTCTGCCCGAATCAGCTGTAGAAAATACACCGCCATTTTGCGTAGCGGCCAACAGTCCGAAATCAGCCACAATAATATCATTCACATGCAAACTATCGGTTAAGCCATTGTTTGATAGGGTATAGGACGTTGCAAGGTCTTTGCTAACGAGTACACCTTTATTGGTAACCGCAACAACCAGGTTATCTCCTCCTGCTGTCATTGTGCGGGTAACCGGATTGTTAAAGTTTGAGTTTAATTCTGTCCAACTGTTAACTCCTGCGGTTGCTTTATACAATCCTTCATCTGCCACACCGGCAATAAGCCTGTTTTGAGCGGTTGCCACAATGGTAATATTGATACCGGGCAATCCGGTGTTTACTGCACTCCAGTTGATGGTGTTAACCGCACTGGTGAAAACGCCTTTGTCTGTAGCCAGGTACCACGATGTTCCATTATTGGCAATATTGCGCACAGTGGTATTGGAAGGCAAGCCTGTTTGCGCGCTGGTGTACGATACCGAATGTGTTGTGTTTGCCGATGAAGCGATATATAAACCGTTTGCGTTTAAGAGGATTAACTCATTTGTAGCATTGTTGTATGATAACGCTGTTGTGCCCCCGATATTTAAGGTATTGGCATCATTAAAATCTGTCCATGTTACTCCGTTGTCATCAGAGGCAAATGCTCCACCTGTCAGTGACGTTAAAATAATCCTGGAGCCCGCTTTAACCATTCCTGTAATGACGGCATTGTTTAAAGCTGCACTGTTAACCTGAGTCCAGCCGGTTCCTTTGTTTGTGGTTTTAAATAATCCGCTGCCATCTGTACCAGCTAAAATCGTGATGGAATCAATGGCGAGCAATGATTTGATTTTTAGATTGGTTAATCCTGAGTTGGTTTTTACCCAATACCGGTCGGGTCCAACATATCCGTTAAAAATAAACACACCGCTATCGGCAGTTCCGGCAAACAGGTAACTTCCGCTATGGGTTAATGCGGTAATCTTTCCACTGGTTAATCCTACCGGACGGGCACGCCATGCTGTTAGTTCATTGGTTGTGCTTTCAAAAACACCACCGTTTAAAGTGCCAATATAAACAATGGAGTCCTGGGTTGCAGCGCAGCTGGCCGTTCCTCCAAAAGGACCTTTTGATCCGAAATGAGCCGAAGCCTGAAAAGAAGAAATTGAAAAAATAATTGTTAAGCTCAGCGTATACAACAACACGCGAGTATTTAAAATACTTGTATTTAATGCCATCCTGAAAAAATAATAATTGAAAAAAATAGAGAAAGGTAAATTCCCCAAAGAGAATTGACTGACTGAATTGACTATTTAAACAATTTGTGGAGGATGAAATACAGAGCGGGAAAGCTCATCGGTTAATACAAATGAGTATGGAGGGAATGTGATACAAAGAGGGTGAACAATCATATTGGCAGACAGGTCAAGAGATGATGTCAGAAACAGGGCTGTTTCCGGCAGTTCTTTCAAACTTACCGGTAGTTTTTGTTCCTGCCGGTCTTGTTTTTCAAGCTGTTCTTTGAGCTGACACTTACCGTCACATTTCAGTTCAGGTTTATCGCGGTTGATACAAAGCACCTTTGCGATATACTCCTTATTGGCCAGATAATATCCCATAATCCCGACTTTCACCGAAAACTGAAAACTCAATGCAATAATTAGCAATATGGAGATGATGCGATTCAAAATGTGTTACAAAATAAGGCATTTTGGACAGAGAAAAAAACCGGAAATTAAAATATTGGCCTGCAATTTTTTAAATGACAATCAGTCTCAACAATATTTTAACCACAGCGTTTCGCAGCGTAAATCGTTGTGATCGCTGCGGTTAAGCAAACAGATTTAATATTTTATTTGGCCTGCATCAGCAAATCCTGAATGGATGCGTAGGAATCCAATGTAAGCGGGTTCAGATTTTCCCAGTTTTCCCAGCGGGCCTCGGTAATATGTTCTTCTTTTTGCGGCACCAGCGGTTTGGTATCGGTTGTGCTCATCTTAAACCAGTAGGTTGTTTTTAGAAAACGGTGATTATGCTGTTTGTAGCAATGGTATGTAGAAGGCAGTGGTGAGGTAATACTCAAAGAGCCAATTCCACATTCTTCTTCCACTTCACGTATGGCGGCTTCTTCATCACTCTCATCTCCATCAATTTTGCCTTTGGGCAAATCCCATTTACCCAGACGTTTAATTAAAAGGACTTCGTTTTGCTCATTAAATACCAAACCTCCGGCCGCTTCAATGGGAACAAAATGAGTATAAAAATCTTTGAAGGCAAATTCCAGATCGTCTGTAATCATCAGAATTCCCTTTGATTTAAGGGTTTCACACTCCTTGATATACTCGGCTACACGCAGGGGATTGTGCTCCACCCGCTTGCATTGAGTATATGCTTCAACATTGTCGGAGGGGGCCGCCAGCACGAATGGCTTCTCGTTGATGAAAATTTTATACATTTGCCGGATGCAACAATTTGATATTACAGCCGCTAAGATAGCAGAATATTTATTAGAAATAAACGCCATCAAGCTCAGCCCGGATGCTCCTTTTACATGGACATCAGGCTGGAAGTCGCCTATATACAGCGATAACCGCTTGTCGCTTTCATTTCCCGAAGCCCGTACTTTTATCAAACAACAGCTTGGAAAACTCGTAATGGAGAAGTTTCCGGGTGCCGAAGCGATTGTGGGTGTTGCCACTGCCGGTATCGCTCCGGGAGCTTTGGTAGCTGATGAGTTGAACCTGCCTTTTGGGTATATCCGCTCCGAAGCTAAAAAACACGGAATGGGTAAACAGGTGGAGGGTGATATTCGTCCCGGACAAAAAATTGTGGTGGTTGAAGACCTTGTATCAACCGGTAAAAGCAGCTTGCAGGCCGTTCAAAATTTAAAAGAATACGGATGTGAAGTATTGGGCATGGTATCCATCTTCACCTATGGATTTGATATTGCAACCGATGTGTTTGCCAATGAAGGTTGTAACTATTTTTCATTGAGCAACTATAATACTTTAATAGATGTGGCCGCCCAAAAGGGAATTGTAAAACCAGAGCAGGTTGCTGTATTGAATGAGTGGCGCAAGTCTCCGTCAACCTGGGGACAATAAGACATAAGCCACAACAACAGATGTTAGCAGTTAAGAACTTCTTTAAAATAGTGTTTGCGATTTATTTCGCCATCTCAGCCTTTATTGGGTTTGTTACATTGTACCCGTTTTTTGTTCTTTTTCTGAGCAATAAAAAATGGTATGGAGCGGGACATGTGACCCGTAAAATATGGGGAAGATGGTTGTTTTTATCGGGAGGGTTATTGGTGAAGCAGATAGAGGAAGTTCCGGTGGATTGGAATGAGGCGTATGTTGTAACGCCTAACCATACTTCGTACCTCGATATTCCGACTCTGGCAGTAAAGCTGCCGATGTTTATCAATTTTATGGCCAAGATTGAACTGGCTAAAATTCCGGTATTCGGTATTTTTTTCAGAACCATTGATATTGCAGTTGACCGGAAAAATATACGGCACTCGGTTTGGGCTTTTCACCAGGCTAAAAGTCAGCTGTTGAATGAGCAGCGAAGCATTGTGGTTTTCCCCGAAGGGACTATTCCGCTTTCTGTTCCTAAGATGGGCCGTTTTAAGGAAGGCGCTTTCAGGCTGGCCATTGAAACCCAACGCCCGGTTTTGCCGGTAACGATTATTGGCAACTGGATTGCACTGCCCGATAAGGGAAAGCTTCGTTTTCGTCCTGCACGCATCTTGCAGTATGTACATACTCCAATTTCAACCGAAGGAATGACACTGGATGATGTGGATGAGTTGAAGCAAAAAGTTTTTAATATTATTGAACAAAAATTAGCAGAGTATGGATATTTCGAATGAGATGATTGATAAGCTTGCCGACTTAGCGAAGCTGGAGTTTAACGGTGACGAAAAGGAAAAAATCAAAACGGATTTGGTTCAGATTACTGCGTTTTTTGAGGAGCTGAACAAGGTTGATACGACCAATGTAGAACCCCTCATTTTTATGAGCGATGCGGTGAATGTGTTGCGTGAAGATGTGGTGAAACAAGAATTGAGTCATGAGGAGGCTTTAAGCAATGCACCTTCAAAAGATTCGGACTATTTCAGAGTTCCGAAGTTTATTGATAAGTAGAAGACAGTTTACGGTTTGTAGTTTGCTGTTTAGGAGTTGATATCGTTATGAACAGACTTTTATCTTACAAATATGGCAACGATAAATCGGTTTGAAGATATTGAGGCTTGGCAATTGGCTCGACAATTATCTAATGATATTTACAAGGCAGCAAGTATGGGAACATTTGCCAGAGATTTTGAGTTGAAGAATCAAATCAATGCGGCTTCTGGTTCAGTGATGGATAATATTGCAGAAGGATTTGGAAGAGGAGGTCGGAACGAGTTTCTTAACTTTTTGGGAATTGCTTCCGGCTCGTTGAGTGAAACCAAATCGCAGTTGTACCGGGCATTGGATCGAAAACATATTGATCAGGAACAATTCAACTATCTGTATAATTTGGCAGATCAAACAGGAAACAAACTTGGCCGATTTATTCAGTACTTAAATACATCAGAACACAAAGGCTCAAAATTTAAGAACAGAACAACAAACTGAAAACCGAAAACATGAACAACGAAGCCGTTATCCAACTCAAAAACATCACCCGCCATTTTAAAATCGGGGATACAGATGTGTTTGCCCTTCGCGGAGTTGATTTGACCATTAACCGTGGCGAGTATGTTGCTTTTATGGGACCATCAGGTTCGGGTAAATCTACGCTCATGAATATTTTGGGATGTTTGGACACACCTACAGGAGGTAAGTATGTACTGAACGGACATGATGTGAGCAATCTCTCCGATAATGAGCTTGCCGAAATTCGCAATAAAGAAATCGGTTTTGTGTTTCAAACCTTCAACCTGCTTGCCCGGAACACTTCGCTCGACAATGTGGCTCTGCCATTGGTGTATGCCGGATACAGCAAAAAGGACAGAACCGAACGTGCCGAAAAATCACTAACAGATGTTGGCCTTGCCGACAGGATGGAACATAAGCCCAATGAGCTTTCGGGTGGGCAACGTCAGCGTGTGGCCATTGCCCGGGCGTTGGTTAACAATCCTTCCATTATTCTGGCTGATGAGCCAACAGGTAATCTGGATTCAAAAACTTCGTATGAAATTATGGAGCTGATTGAAAATATTCACCAGAAAGGGAATACCGTTATTGTGGTAACCCACGAAGAAGATATTGCCCGCAGAGCCAAACGTATCGTCCGTTTGCGCGATGGTGTGATTGAGAGCGATCTTCCCAATACCCATTAATCCAACTCATTTCTCAAACCACAACCATGTCGGTTTTTCAGTTCAAACAATTTGTCATCCGGCATCAGCAGGCTGCCATGAAGGTGGGCACCGACTCGGTATTGTTGGGTAGTTTGTTATCAGCCGGTCAAAAAGTTGAGCATATTCTGGATGTTGGCACCGGTAGTGGATTGCTGGCCATTATGATGGCACAACGGTTTGCGGAGGCCCGGATTGATGCTGTTGAAATTGACGGTCCCGCAGCGCAGGAAGCTGCTTTAAACATGGCCGGCTGTAGTTGGCGCGAACGCTTGTTTATTCATGCGGTACCGTTTCAGCAGTTTTATGCAAACACCGGTGAGCAGTATGATTTAATCGTAAGCAATCCTCCATACTATATTGCCGAAGCCAATACACCTATTGATGATGTACAACGCAAAACGGCAAGGCATCAATCCGAATTAAGCTTTGCTGATTTTCTGAATGGAGTAAATATATTGCTGAGCCCACAAGGAATTTGCTGGGTGATTTTGCCGGCACAGGAAGCCGAATTGTTCAGGTCTGAAATTGACAAGGCCGGATTATTCCTCTTGCATCTGATTCATATTTATCCAAAACAAAGCAAGCCGTATAACCGCGTTATTCTTGGGTTTGGGAAGTTGGGTGTAAATGATGTTGGAGTACAGTCGTTTTGTATTTATGAAACGAATGGAAGCTATACCGAATCCTATTATCAGGCTACCCGCGATTTCTTATTGTGGACCGGTCGGGATATCAACGAAGTTTAATCAAATTCCATTCTCCCAAACTCCATTTTCTTTTAAAGACAACCTTATCTTTTAGCCATTCAGGAACTTCATTCCTCTCACATAAATAATAGTCGATACCCAAAGTGTTGATAGTAGGAAGATTTGATTGGAGCAGCTCGGGTTTTAAAACATCAAACAACAAGGATTCGGTATAATAAGAATAGATTACAGCCGGACGCCAGGTGGTTTGACTGCAAAGGATACGCTGATGCAAAACAGTGTGTTGTTGATTTGCTTCGGTGAAAAAATTCAGGTAGTCGAATCCGGAATCCTCCTTAGCCTTGGAGAGTGTTTGCCGGAAGGTGGTATAATTGGTTCGAAGTCCTGTTATCAGAAGGATACAAACAGCCAGTATGTATTTACGTCCTTCCAGTTTGGAGGCAGTGAGCATCATCCACAAAGTGGCCAGACATATACTAAATAAAATATACCTGTTGAGCACAATAACCCACATGTATCCAATAGCATAAAGGAAAACAGAGACAAGTAAAAACCACTCTTTCCGCTCATACTTTTTTCGAATCACAAGGGTTGCCAAACAAGCCAGAATCAAACAAAAGAACTCGGCAGCATGCTTGTTTCGCAGGTGCAAAATATTGGTTTTAATACGAATCAGGAGATGTAACTTCAAGTCTTCCAAACTCGCAAACGGACTCCATTTTGTAATGGAATAAACCGGAGGGTATTCCCATGAGCTAACCGTAAATTGGGTGTAATCAATTGGAAGAATCGAATCGCCCACCTGCATGGGGTGAAAGGTACCTCCCGGACGGAGCAGGCTCATATTGTATGCTGATGCAGAAGTAGGTGTGAATTCGTGAAACTTGTTGTACAATACAAGCAACCAAATGGAACTTAGGATGCAAAATACTAGGCCCGTTAACAAAATATTCACGAGGTATTTTCGATTGTCGCTTAATAACACATAAACAACAGCAAACCCCAGGAAAAGAATTGAGGCATAAAAGTTATAGTATTTGGCTAAATAAGAGATTGCTCCTAGAGTACCTGTAAGAATGCTTCGTTTCCAGTTAAAGGTAGACTGCTCAACTAATATTCTCAATTGGTTAAAAAATAAAAGCCAGCATGCAAAGGCGATAATATCGGGAGTGGGACTGTTTAAACTATGGTATAAAAGATGGTGAATACTGAACAAGGGAAGAATAAGCTGTTGCCATCTTACTTTAAGGTATGAAGCCGATAGATCATACAGTTGAATTAAAATAAGTACACCGGCAATCAGGTTGAGGAGTTTAAATGCAAGAATGGGATTGATGCCGGTTAATATAAAAGGAACCAGCATCCAGCTTAATAAAGGCGACCAGTAGGAATTAACAGATTGAAAGAAATCACCATGAGTAATATGTTTACTCATGGTGATATAGGAAATCATGTCACAATCAACCTTGGGCCAAAAAAAGGGCAGTAAGCCCAAAAATGCAACAGTAAATAAGCCCGCTGGAAGGTAACGGTCAAATCGCATGGGTCGTTTCGGTAAAGGTAATATTGAGCTGTTGGAGTTCATGTAAAATGGGTTCGTAAATTTCGGGTTTGATTGGAATATGAACGCCTTTTAAGTTGACAGAACCTTTCAGGATATGAAGAACTGCCAAAGCCATCGGCAATCCAACTGTTTTTGCCATGGCAGTGTACACCTCGTCTTCTCCTTTTACAATCAATTCGCTTGATACTTCGTATGAATTTCCTTCAAGGGTATAATGGATGATATGTTTCATCACAATCATATCGAGTTCGCCTGCCTTGAGTTTCCACTTACGTTCTAACAGATTTTGTAAAATCTGAGCAGGAGTTGCTTTTTCAAGCGGAATGATTTCATCACTGAACAATCCAAGCCAGGATATTTTTTGAAAGTATTCACTTGATGGAGAGCATCCCAAAAGTTGAGCGGTACGCTCTTCTAATTGTTTGATATCATCACCCGGCACAAAAGCATTCAGCCATTGTCGGTACGAATGCTTATTCGCATGTTCAATCACAAATGAGTCGTCTGTTAATCCAAGTCTGACCAACTGATTCCATGCCTTGCAATAGCCTTCTTTGCGCAAGGTTCCTCTTAAAACAGTATGTGCCGATTCAATTCCGTAAGGTTCGATATAACCTAACGAATCTCGGTTGGCATACGATTCATAATTTCCAAGTCCGGTAATCTCAACCCGTTCGGTTTGTTCAAAAATATGTTGAGGGGTGATGAATTTAAGTTGTCCGTTGTAACGGTACTTCGCAGGGGCTTGTCCGGCCAAAACAACATTTCTGGGGTTCCATGTAAATTTATAATTCCAGGGATTGTCGTCATACTCCGGAGCCACCAAACCTCCGCAAAAAGATTTGAAGGAAGTAATGATTCCGCCTTTTTGTTGAATGTTGTGAATGATTTTCATCGCAGAGAGATGGTCGATACCCGGGTCCAATCCACATTCATTTAACAATAAAACACCTGCCTGTTCAGCATCGTGGTGCAGCGCCTGCATTTCGGGTGAAACATAGGAGGCGGTGATAAGGTGTTTACGGTGAGTGATGCAAAACCGCGCAACCAAAGGATGCAGGGTTGGAGGTAGCAATGAGATGACAATATCGTGTTTAGAAATAAGCTTGCTGAGTTTATCACCATCTGATACATCCAAACCGATAGCGGTTCCATGAGTTGCATTCCCAATTTTGCGTGAGGCCATTTCTGAGTCTGCATCGGCCACGGTTATCTCAAACGAATATCCGGGAGCTTTGTTTAAAAGAAACCTGATGAGATAGGAGGATGATAGTCCGGCACCCAAAACGAGAATATGCTGCATGTAAGTTTGGTGTTTATAGATACGAATCTAACAAACTGCCTACATACATTTATGCCTTTTATATTCTGAATCGAAGAACTCAAGAAATAAAATGTGTAGATGAGCAAATTTGAAAATGTGCAGATGATTTTAACTGCATTTTTTTCGAATTTCGTGCTTCATTATTCGAATTTAGTTTCCCCACCACCATTCATCAGCATCTTCAAAATTATATGCTCCCGATATACAAAGTCCCACAAAAACAGTTTGAGGATTGTGATTATAACCGGCATTGAGCACCAAACGCCCAAACAATGGAATAAATGCACCTGCCACATAATTAATTTCCTGCCGGGTTCTACTTTCATTTACATTCCACTTAGGCTTACCGTCCATAGGGTCAATGTATTCAAAAAACTCCCGCTTTCGGGTTACACCTGCTCCAAAATAAACGGGCATCTTTCGGGTTACGGCTATGGAGAGGCCCCCGTTAAACATAAAAGCGGTTGATTGTTCGGTACGGCCCGTGACAGTCCATCCATTTTCAACCACATTTTTATATGTAAAGTCGCCACGTTCCCCTTGCGTAGGCATCATAAAGTTCTGAATACCCACATTGTAGCCAATAAAGGTTCCAAATTTTTTATAAACTGCTGTGGTTCCTCCGATGATGATATCTTTGTCGCCCAAAGGGATATTATACCCAAGTGACGAATAGCTGGCGGCTTTTGTCTTTACTTTATCTCCGGAAATTTGCCGGTATGAGCAAAGGCTCTGAGCCGAAATGAGTTGCCAAAGGAGCATTGGGACCAGGGTTATGAGTAGTTTCATACTACAAGTTTAAGGGTTTAGACGAGATTGTCTAATATTCTGTGTGAACGGCTCTTGGTTTTTTATAAAAATAGTTCCATCTTTGCCGCCCGCTGGTGTGGAGACCCAGGGATTAAAAACATACATTATATGTCAGTAAAAATCAGATTACAGCGTCATGGACGCAAACAAGCGCCTTATTATCACATTGTGGTGGCGGATTCACGTGCTCCGAGAGATGGTAAATTTATCGAGAACATTGGTTACTACAAACCACAAACTGTTCCGGCTACTATCGAACTCGATGCCGACAAAGCTTTAACATGGTTGCAAAACGGTGCTCAACCAACCGACACTTGCCGTGCAATCCTTTCTTACAAAGGAGTATTGTACAAACATCACCTGATGGCAGGTGTGCGCAAAGGAGTATTAACTGAAGAAGCGGCTTTGGCTAAATTCGAACAGTGGGTACAGGAAAAACAAAACAAAGTAGCTGCTCATGGCGACCGTCACCAGCAATCAATCGCAGACAGACGTGCTGCTGTATTGGCTGATGAGGCTAAAGCTAAAGAAGCAAAAGCTAAGAAAATTGCAGAAAAACGTGCTGCTGCTGAAGCTGCCGCTAACCCTGTAGCTGAGGTTGAAGTTGAAGAAACTGCTCCTGCTGCCGAAGAAGCTGCTCCTGAAGCTGAAGCTACCACTGAAACTGCAGAATAATTCTTACGGATGAAATGAGCCAGTAGGCTTTTTTTATCAGACGATTTTTTAAAAGCGAATTCAATGCCACCAAAAGACAATAAACAAACAGGCATTAAATCCATCGCAAGAAAAGATTTCATCTCAACCGGAGTTGTTGAAAAAACGCATGGTACCCAAGGGGAAATGCGTGTTACTATCAATATCCGAAAACCTAAAACCGAATGGGCTTTCCTTGAAATACAGGGGAAGCCCGTTCCTTTTTACATCCAGTCTCTTCAGTTTACGTTTGATGATGAAGCCATCATTAAATTAAGAGATGTAGATTCAATTGAAAAAGCATCCTTTCTTGTGGGGGCTCAGTTGTTGATTCCTAAGGGCAAGCAACGCAAACGTGATTTGCACCGGGAGGATGAGTTTGTGGGGTATCAACTGATTGATGAAACATTGGGTTTGATTGGAACGGTGGAAGCTCTGGAGGAATATCCCAACCAGATTTTAATCCGTAGCCGTTACCAAAATCAGGAAGTGCTGATTCCGGCTGTTGAGGCCTTTATCAAAGAAATAAACGAAACCGAACAAACCATATACCTTCAATTGCCCGAAGGCTTATTATCTGTTTAAACCATGCATATTGATATTTTAACCTTGTTTCCCGACATGTTTGAGAGTCCGTTTGGGCACTCCATGATGAAACGTGCCCGTACCAAAGGGTTGGTGGATATTGATTGTGTAAATATCCGTGACTTCTCAACCAATAAGCACAAAAGTGTGGATGATTATCCTTTTGGAGGAGGAGCCGGATTGGTGATGATGGTGGAGCCGATTGACCGTTGTATCAGTCATTTGAAGGAGCAAAGGGAATATGACGAAATCATCTACCTCAGTCCGGATGGGGAGGTGTTTGACCAAAAAATTGCCAATCAACTCAGCACCAAAAAGAATCTGATGTTTTTGTGCGGACATTATAAAGGTGTGGATGAACGCGTGAGAGAGCATCTGGTGACCCGTGAGCTATCCATCGGGAGTTTTGTGCTTACCGGGGGAGAGTTGGCCGCAGCCACGATGATTGACGCTATTGTTCGCCTGATTCCGGGTGTGCTTAATGACGAACAATCGGCTTTAAGCGATTCGTTTCAGGACGATTTGATTAGTCCGCCTGTGTACACCCGCCCGGCCGAATACAACGGATGGAAAATTCCGGATATATTGTTGAGCGGCCATCAGGCAAAAATTGACGAGTGGAGGCATGAAAAAAGTTTGGAGCGCACCAAAGCCCGAAGACCTGATTTGTTGAAGTAGCCTGCCAGTCGGTGACTCGGAAGGTTGTCATATAAATTTTGGAAAAAAGTTTTTGTATTTAATTTTATAGTCCTATTTTCGCATCCCATTTTAAGGAAATCGTTATGAACGCAGTAGAAGCAATCAAACTTGTAGAGTCAGAGTTTATCAATAAGGAATTACCAACATTTATTGCCGGTGATACCGTAAACGTATACTATAAAATCCGTGAAGGAAACAAAGAGCGTATTCAGCAATACCAGGGTGTTGTTTTGCAACGCAGAAATACCGGTATCAGTTCTACTTTTACCGTTCGTAAAATCTCTAACGGAGTAGGTGTTGAGCGTATTTTCCCTTTGTTCAGTGCAAACATTGATAAAGTGGAAGTGATGAGCCGTGGTAAAGTGCGCAGAGCTCGTTTGTTCTACCTGCGTGATGCTAAAGGTAAAAAAGCAAAAATTAAAGAAAGAAGAGGTTAATTTTTTCATAGTTAAATTGCAACTAGCCCTGTCAGCTCACCAGCCGATGGGGTTTTTTGTTTTGTTTGCTCTGTCACACTGAGTTTACCGAAGTGTTGACGTTTAACAGAACAAAAGCTTTTACTAGGGGCTTCGATAAACTCAGCCTGACAGAATCTTAAAGTTCAAACAAAAACATTTCCCTAAAGTCCGTATTTTCGAAACCTATTTATGAGCAACGAACTACCTAAAACCTATTCGCCCCAGGCCACCGAAGAAAAGTGGTATCAATACTGGCTGACCCAAAAATATTTTGCATCCAAACCGGATAACCGTGAACCGTTTACAGTGGTCATTCCTCCTCCGAACGTTACGGGTGTTTTGCACATGGGTCACATGCTCAACAATACCATTCAGGATGTATTGATTCGCAGGGCGCGTATGCAGGGCAAAAATGCGTGCTGGGTTCCCGGAACCGACCATGCCAGTATTGCAACGGAAGCCAAGGTTGTTCAGATGCTGCGCGAGCGGGGCATCAAAAAATCGGACCTGAGCCGCGAGGAGTTCCTCAAATACGCATGGGAGTGGAAAGAGAAATACGGAGGAATTATATTGAAGCAGCTCGAAAAGCTGGGAGCCAGCTGTGATTGGGATAGAACCCGTTTTACAATGGAGCCAAGCCTGAGCGAAGCCGTTATTGAAGTGTTTATTGACCTGTATGAAAAAGGATTGATTTACCGCGAACTGCGAATGGTGAACTGGGACCCTCAGGGCAAAACAGCCCTCAGCGATGAAGAGGTTATTTTCAAGGATGTAAACAGCAAATTGTATTATATCAAATATTATTTAACGGAAAATTCGAAATCTGAAATTCAAAATTCGAAAAATAATATTCCTGTACAGACGCATAATTATGCGTCTCCACAAATGCATAATTATGCATCTCCACAAATGGATAATTATGGGTCTCCACAAACCGGTGACACAACCGGTGATAATACAATACAGGGCACAGATTATGTTGTAATAGCAACCACCCGCCCCGAAACCATATTAGCCGATACCGCCATCTGTGTGAACCCAACAGATGAACGGTTTAAACACCTGATTGGCAAAAAAGTGTTGGTTCCTTTCATCAACCGCGAAATACAGATTATTGCAGATGAGTATGTGGCTGTTGATTTTGGAACAGGATGTTTGAAGGTTACACCTGCTCACGACAAAAACGATTATGAGCTGGGCAAAAAATACAATCTGGAGGTGATTGATATTTTAACCGAGGAAGGTTTCTTAAATGAGAAAGCTCAGGATGCCCGCTATATTGGCAATGACAGGTTTGCCGTACGCAAACAGATTGCCATTGACTTAGAAGAAGCAGGGCATATTGCCAAAATTGAGGACTATAAAAATCAGGTTGGAACCAGCGAACGTACCGGTGCTGTTATTGAACCGCGTTTGACCTTGCAGTGGTGGGTGGATATGAAAAAGTTCATTGCTAAAAATCCGGAGGTATTGGATGCGGTGATGAATGATGAAATCAAGTTTCATCCGGCCAATATGAAAAATACCTACAAACACTGGATTGACAATATCAAAGACTGGTGCATCAGCCGTCAGCTGTGGTGGGGACAACAAATCCCGGCATGGTATGATGAAGATGGAAACTATGTTGTTGCGAAAACAAAAGAAGAAGCCTTAGATAAGTTTCAAATCCGAAATCCGAAATCTGAAATCCGAAATATTAAACAGGATGAAGATGTTTTGGATACTTGGTTCTCTTCATGGTTGTGGCCTGTCAGTGTATTTGACGGGTTCAAGGAAAAAGGCAATCCCGATATCAAATATTATTACCCAACCAATGATTTGGTTACGGCTCCCGAGATTATGTTTTTTTGGGTGGCGCGTATGATTATGGCCGGTTATGAGTGGATGGGACAAAAGCCATTCAGTAATGTGTATTATACCGGTATTGTACGCGATAAACAACGCAGAAAAATGAGCAAATCGCTGGGTAACTCACCCGACCCGTTGGATTTGATTGCCCAATATGGAGCCGATGGGGTACGCATGGGAATGTTGTTGTGTTCCCCTGCCGGAAACGATATTTTGTTTGATGAGTCGCTGGTGGAGCAAGGCCGCAACTTCACCAATAAAATCTGGAATGCTTTCCGTTTGGTAAAAGGATGGGAAGTGAAGCCGGATGCGGAGTTTAGCGAAGAGATCCTCAACAGCAATAAACTGAGTGCCGATTGGTTTGCAGGTCGCCTTGCTGATAACCTCAACGAGATTGAAGCAAAGTATACCGACTATAAATTGAGTGAAGCCCTGATGATGATTTACAAGCTCATCTGGGATGATTTCTGCGCATGGTATTTAGAGATGATCAAGCCGGAATTTGGCAAGCCGATCAACGAATCGACCTATAACCAAACCATTGTCTATTTTGAGAGTTTGATGAAGGTGTTGCATCCGTTTATGCCGTTTGTAAGCGAAGAGTTGTGGCAAAATATGGCCGAGCGTACATCAGGAGATTCGATTTGTATTGCCTCGTACCCGAAAGCCGAAACGGTTGTTGCTGTAAATTTAGATAAAGCGTTTGAAACCATCTCACGTATTCGTGAACTGCGCAATTCAAAAGGATTGAGTCCGAAAGAAGCATTTGCCATTGCCATCAAAACAACGGATAAGAAGGCTTACGAACAAGCCGTATTCCTTATTCGCAAATTGGCCAATGTAAGCGAACTTGTATTTGTGACCGAAAAAATAGAAGGAACCACAGCTATTCAGGTAGCAACCGATGAGGTATATGTACACCTGAATATCGAAATAGATGCCGAAGCTGAAAAAGAGAAATTAACCAAAGAGCTTGAATACTTACATGGCTTCTTAAAATCAGTAGATGCCAAGTTGAGCAACGAAAAGTTTGTGGCCAACGCTAAACCTGAATTGGTAGAAAAAGAGCGCCAAAAGATGGCAGATGCTGAAGCCAAGATAGAGATTATCAAAGGGACTTTAGCAACGTTATAAACAGCTAAAGAACCATAAAAAGCGGTTGCCGAGAATCGGTAACCGCTTTTTTGTTATTGGATAAATCGTTTGTTATTTAGATAGTTCATCCATCTTCATAATTCGATTGCACATAACCGACTGACCATCCTTAAATACCATTACATAATAGATGCCGGGTGAAAACTCTGAAATATCATATTGTAACTGGTTAAATCCGGGAACGAATATGATTGATTTGCGCATGAGTTCAATCCCACCTACATTCATAACTACTAAAGTTGCCTCATTAGTGTTTTCACTATTAACACCAAAATTCACAGTATTTTCAACCGGATTTGGGAATACTGCTACTTTGTTATCATCGTCATTTCTTGTTAGAGATTCGGGGCTGCTTAATACTTCTCCGTTATTGCTGATTTCTATCGGATTTGATTTTCCGGTATTGGGGTTCACCGCAGTGTAGTTGCCTGGTTTTACACTTGCATTGGCAACAACATTTCCGTTTTGGTCAATATGTCCCATACCCACAATATTATTGTTACCATCTACAAAAATTACTTGATTGTTTCCACGCTCAATTGGGGTACTTGCCTGTTCTGTAGTTTCGGCAGGAACTTTTTCTCCCGCTAATAACTGAATGGTATATCCCATTACATCCAACTGCTCTCCCGGATTAATGAAAATCTCAGAGGCATCTGCATCTGAAGTGGTATTACCCCAAAATGTTGGAAGATAATTACTTTGAGAAGCCGTAGGATAACCTTTAAGGAGATAATGTACACCTTCGGTAAGAGGGATATTAAAGGAGCCGTCAGCTTGTGTTTTTACTGAGAAGGTGCTGGTGTATTGAGCATTCTTTTCATTTTGTGTGTAAACCTCAATCGTGCCATTAGGTACAGCATTATTTCCTGCAATCAAACTGCCGGTTAAGGTTAGGTTTTGCTGTTTAGGAGTTGATATGCCCTGTACAATTTCTTTGCTCATCCGGGCATCACATTTTTTTGAACCATCAGTTAAAACCAAGGTAACGGTGTATGTACCGGAATGTTTGTATTTGTGAACAGGAGCCTGCTCTGATGAAGAATTTCCATCTCCGAAATCCCAGCTTAGTTTTGATGTGTTGGAGCTGCTTGCTGTTGTATGAAAGGTAAATTCGCCTGTGTATGAACTGTAATAATCAAATGCCACATCGCAAGTCTCTTCATTTTTGTTGGTAGTCTTCGAAACGGAATCTGTAAGTAACTGATTGTTGTTTTCGGTTTCCGGAATAGGAACAATATCTGAATTTGTTTTTTCTTGTGATTCTTGTTGTTCTTCTTGTGTTGACGACTCTTTCTCAACCACAACGTTTTTGCCTGATGAGGCATTGTTAGATATGGTAGTGTTTGTGTTTGATTGATTAGTGCGATTTAAAGTTGTTTTTGATGCAAAGGTTGAATTTGTTTTTGAGTTAGAAGATGGGTGAGATGGAGCAGAGGATGTATTCGCAATCTCTTTTTGAGTTGATTTATATTCGTTGAATGAGTTATTGGAGGAGATTACTTGCTGGATGTTTTGAGATTCTGACCGGCTCTGATCTGAGGCAAATTCAGCCTGGCGGACAGTTGTCTGATTAACCACATTATTTGATTGTTGAGCAGGGCTTGTTTCAGATGTTGTTTCATTATTTGCTGTAGGTTGAACAAACAAAGTAGAAACGAACATGCCGATTCCTGCTACCAGCACTACCAGCAATAACCTGTATACCTGATACAGACTTGTAATGCGAGCTTTCTTCGCATGTATTCTGGTGAGGCTCACCGGGTCGGGAGGCTCGTTATAATCGGTAAGTTTGCCTCTTACCAATTCGTCAAATGTGTCAAAATCGTTGCGTTGCATGATTTTTATATGTTATTGTCCTTTTTTATCTGTTGCATTAAATAGTTTCGGGCCCTTGACAGTTGCGACTTGGATGTTCCTTCCGAAATATTCAGCATCTCTCCAATTTCGTTGTGCTGGTACCCTTCCAAAACGTATAAGTTAAAAATGGTACGATAGCCATCTGGTAAGCCTTGTACATGATTGAGTAGTTCTTTCGTAGAAAGGTTGCTTACAATTTGATTATCAAATGAAATTGAATATGCAGCCTCAATATCGGTATCATTCTTAAACTTAAGGTCTTTACGGTATTGCTTTAGGGCTGTATTAATCATAATACGCTTCATCCACCCTTCAAATGAGCCTTCTCCTTTAAATGATTTAAGGTTGAGGAAGATTTTAACAAACCCGTCCTGCATAATATCGGCCGCATTATCCCTGTTGCGTGCATATCTCATGCACACAGCCATCATTTTACCGGCATACCTTCTGTATAACTCGTTTTGAGCGAGCATATCCAGTTGCAAACAACGGTAAACGATTTCCGCTTCTGTTAACTCCTTGAAGGATTTCAAATCAGGGATTTATTCTTCAGACTCCAATATTAAATAAAAGGTTGTTATGGTTGATTACTTATTTTACAATTTAAGATTCCATTAAGGAAGTGCAGACTTAAACTGAGCGTATCGCTGGTCGAAGGTAGCCGTTCCGCCTCCGCTGCCCAAACATTTCCATGTGTTTTCGATATTAACAACCCGGTTGGCAGGATTGGGATGGGTACTCAGAAATTGGGGTACACCGGGTTGGCCTTGTGCGTTTATTTTTACGAAGAAATACTTAGCTCCCTGAGGGTCGTATTCGGTGCCAAGTAAATACCTGACAGAGTAATCATCGGCTTCTGTTTCATGGTTACGGCTAAATTTAAGAGCCAGTAAGTTATTGCCCAGTGAGGCAATTTCCTGAGTGGTTCCGCTTGTCAGTAATTGAATCAGCGTTTGGGTTCCCATTTGTTGGGCTATTTGTTTGGCACTGTGTCTGCGGTCGGCATGGGCAATTTCATGGCCCATCACACCGGCAAGCTGGGTTTCATTATCAAGGTATTTGATGATTCCGGTATACACATAAATAAAACCACCCGGGGTGCAAAACGCATTGAGGGTATTATCATCCCGGATGATTCTGATTTTCCAGGGGAAGGTGTGGCGGTAATATATTTTACCTGAGTTGAGGATATTATCGCGGATGCGGTAAATATGAGCATACGCTTCCGGGTATTGTGCCGAATCTAAAACAGGGTATTGAGACGATAAGGAATCAATCTGGTGTACGGATGCCAGTCCCATTTGTATGTCTTGATCTGTGCTTATGAGTAAACTGGTGATACCTCCAGGAGCTTTCCCTCCGCAAGAGTCTTCAAAACTTTTGTCGTCTTTGGGTTTACACCCACATAGGCTAACGGTAGTGAAACCTAGTGCAAGAATTATAAAAAGGAATGTGATGAACTTGGAACGAGTCATAATAGTCTTGTGTAGTGTACTAAGGTTTTTCAACAGGAGTGAGGCCAAGTGCTTTTGCTTTATCATACATCAGTTGAAGAGCTTCCTCGCGGTTGTTACGGATACGTCCTTCCAAAATGCTTTCTCGTATTTCGGTTTTAAGCTCACCAACCATACGAGAGGGGCCCAATCCAAAAATGCGCATGATGTCTTCACCAGTTACCGGAGGCTGAAAATTGCGCAGGGCATCACGCTCCGAAACATCAGCAACCAGTTGTTGAACTTGCCTTAAATGGGAGCGGTACAATTCAATTTTACGCATATTGGCTGATGTCATGTCAGCACGGCAAAGTGTAAACAAGTCTTCCAAATCCTCTCCGGCATCTACAATCAACCTGCGAATAGCCGAGTCGGTCACACCCTCTTCTGCCAATGCTTTGGGGCGATGGTGCAGGCCTACAATCTTCTCAACGTATTTCATTTTTTCGTTGAGCGGTAATTTGAGTTTGCGGAAAATTTTAGAAACCATACGGCTTCCTTTGTCTTCATGTCCGTGGAAGGTCCAGCCTTCACCCTTGGTAAAACGTTTGGTAAGCGGTTTGGCAATATCATGCAGCAACGCAGCCCAACGCAACCACAGGTCTTGTGTTTCGAGGCTGATATTATCAACCACCATCAGCGTATGGTAAAAATTGTCTTTATGTGATTTTCCTTCCTGTGTTTCCACACCATGCAGGGCAGCCAGTTCAGGGAAGATGATATGCAATAACCCCGAATCAAACAACAACTTTAAACCTTGCGAGGGTTTGGCCGACAACATAATTTTATTCAATTCATCAGCGATGCGTTCTGCCGATATGATGCGAATACGTTCCGCATTTTTTTTGATGGACTGATACGTTTCGTCTAAAATCTCAAATTGCAACTGAGCCGAAAATCGAATGGCCCGCATCATCCGCAAAGGGTCATCGCTAAAGGTAATATCGGGGTCGAGCGGAGTGCGGATGAGTTTAGATTCCAGATCGGCCACACCTCCAAATGGATCCACCAACTCTCCCAAATTATGCGGCTGCAAGCTGATGGCAAGCGCGTTGATGGTAAAGTCCCTGCGGTTTTGGTCATCGGTGAGCGAACCCGGTTCAACTGTTGGTTTACGTGAGTCGCGTGAGTATGATTCTTTACGGGCTCCAACAAATTCAACTTCCCATCCTCCTGTTTTAACCATAGCGGTGCCATAGTTTTTAAAGAAAGAGAAGTCGCTGCCTTTATGCATCGCAGCATATTGTTTGGCCAGTGAAATCCCATCACCCACTACCACCACATCTATATCTTTAGAAGGACGTTTTAAAAACCAGTCGCGTACAAAACCGCCAACAATATAGGCTTCGATACCTTGTTGTTGTACAATACGCTGAAGGTCTTTAATAACGGGATTGTTGAGTTCGGTTAACACGGGTGCAAGTTAAGATTTTGGTTGGTAGCGTAAAATGGTAATTTATGCTTTATGGTTTAGGCGTTTTCGTTTCACCAATTCCATTGATGTTGGCAGTTATGCTTATAAAAATGCCTCCCAAAAACTCGAACATGCCGGAAGAGGAGTAGTAGATGTCTTTCTGAAGTACATTTCGGGCAGCAAGGTTGATGTTTAGATACTCTTTAAACAACTTCTTGTTTAATCCGATATCCCAACCAAACTGTGTGGGTTGTGTGTAATATAAACCCGCTGAAGAATTTCCATAGTCTGTAAACCATTGCGTTTTTGATTGCATATAATTACGCGACCAAAGTGTAAAACGTTTCGGTAAATCGTATTGCAACGTAAACGTGAATTTGTGCTTGGGTATATTTTGCAAATTATCATCCCATGAGTTTAACCTACGGGTATGCATATAATTTATATCGAACACCACATTTTTGATGATATCGTAATGGATATTGAAACGATTGATCCAGTTGAGTTGGTAAGTAGATACTACTTGATTGTTGGTTGATGCGGAGTATTGATAGTCGGGCACATCATAAGCATTTTTAAGTCCTGAGTTAAAACTGAATTTTGCGTTGTTGCCAATATTGATATTATAATAAAAATCGGCAGTGGTAAGTTTCGGACTATAAAAGTTAGAAGCAGTTTCCATGGCATTTATATCCTTATTGACAGAAGTTAGAAAGGCTTCTTCCAACAATGTTTCAGTATATCCAAATACAAAACTATAATTGGAAATAAAGCTTACTTTTTTGTATACACCAACGGATACTTTTGGTGCCGTTTTGCCATTGCAAAATGCAACCTGCGCATCCCCAAATAAATTAGCTTTTCGGGTGATGGGAATATTGATGGACGTGTATGGTTTTATAATTGTTGCGTTCTGAACTGAACCCGACATGCTGGTGGAATTATATTTGATATAGTCATATCCCAATCCATTTTGCCAGATGAAGTTACCTTTTTTATAAGTTTTTAAATAACGGTGTTGTAAGGTGTTTTTGAATTGCTGCGCTTGTGGATCTCCCCATTCATATTTAGTATTGGTAAATGTGGTTGATAACCGAATTTGGTTATGGGTATTGATGTTCCATAAACCCAGATAAGATGCTAAACGATAAGGTGGATTTTGACCTTTTAAAATGGATTGTGTTTGTATTTGATGCGATATTTTTTTGCCGGTGTATTGAAGTTCAACTCTAGAAATAAGATTATTGGATGTAGAACTACTCCCTACGTTTTGGTAAAGAACTGATGTGTTTATGTTGAAGTTGTTTTTTGTATATCCTAACGATACCGCACGCATATCTCTTAAATAAAACCCTCCATCCAACTCTCCATTATATACGTCATAGCCTGCGGCTGACGAAAGAAATGCATCGGCATGAATTCCATTCACTGTTTGTTTCTTAGTGATGATATGGATAAGCCCATACTGTGTATACTCTCCCAAAAACATTCCGTTGCTGTTGATGACTTCAATGCGTTCAATATCATATATACCAATAGCAAGTTGATTTAAACTCTGAGGGAATGATCGGTCCAACTCAATACGTTGCCCGTTGAGCATCACCACCCAGTTTTGTTGATTGTAGCTGCCGGTGCCATTGCTTTGCATCGAACTGTTTCCATCCGTAAGGGTTGAAGCTGTCCATCCATCAATCAAATAAAGTACATCACTCAAGTGAGTGTACCCACTGTTGCGAATCGTTTCTTTGGTGATGATCTGGCGTTGTGAACTGTTGGTAGAGTTAAAGTTTGTTACAGCATCTCGTCCCCATTGTTGGGTGTATAAACTATCCAATTGTGCATTTGCAGCAAATGTTAAGCAAACAAAAAGGAAAATGAGTATAGGGTAATTGCTTCGGCTAATCATTCAAATAAAGATAGCCAGATTACTTACTTTGTGCAAATAACCCATCAATATTGAGTGCTGCCGACATAAAAATACGCAAATCATATTGTGCTCCAAATGATTGGTATTGCTCGAAATTATTAAAAACATTACGGACAGAAAGATTTAACAGCAGATAGTCTTTTAAGAGTTTTTTAGTGAAGCCAATATCAAATCCATTAATAGATGGTAACGATGAATAAGGGAGTTTGTCATCAATTGAAGCGTAAAATTGATTGTAATAGGGTTGTATCCATTCGGTTTTCGATTGGTAATAATACCTTGTCCAAATGTATAAACGTGCAGGCAAAGCATAGGTTACACAAAGGGTTAGTTTGTGTTTCGGAATATTATGGGGTGACGTTTCTGATCCATTGATTAAGTCGTTTCGTAAATAGTTAAAATCAAATCCAATATTTTTCAGCATATCATAATGAATGGTCAACCTATTCGTCCAGCATTGTTGGTTTATTTCGGCAATCATCATTCGTCCTAAAATGACACTATCCATTACAGTTGTATTTGTAGGAATCAATACGGGTTGGTTGTTGATTATTTTATACCCTGAGTTGAATGCTACTTTAAAGTGCTTGCTTACATTTATATTGTAGTAATAATCAATGGATGCTTGCGAATAAGAGTCGAAAGTCTGGCTGTTTTGAGCAAGCTTTGATAACGAAACAAAACTTAAATACGATTGATCCTCGGTTAAGCTTCTTGTGGTATACCCCAATACCAAACTCCAATTGGTCATAATACTGGGTTGTTTATAATATCCCAATGACAATTTAGGTAACAATACTTTTGTATTTGTACCTAAGCTAATATCTGAAAAAAAGGAGCTTCTTTTGGTTAGAGGAAGTGTATATGAAAAGTAGGAACGAATATTTTGGGTTGCATAATTAGCAGCATTCGGGTTCATATCAAACCTAACGGTTCCTCCATCATAAGCAATACCTACCTGGTATATTTTATTGCCTTTATTGTTTTGTTTATTAAAAGTATAGTTTAATAAATGTGTTTGATATTGTTGTGTATGCGAAATCCATTCATGAGTGATTGATCCTTCAAATAATCTGTTCGAAAAAGTTCCTTTGTATTGAACTACGCCTTTAGGCAGCACATATCGCAATGTATATGCACCACTTTGATAATTATGTTTGGCAGTTATTGGATTTAATATGCCGGCAGGTGTTATTACATCATCAATACTACTCATAATAGCACTAACGTGATGCGTTATATTTGAGCCAGTATATGAAATGCTTGCCCGGCCGCTTCGCAACGTATTTCGCACATCAATACCAGGATTATTTGTGAATACAAATTCATATAATTTGGGGTCTCTGTAAAAAAAATCATTTGCGTATTGAGTGAGTTGCAGGTCCCATTTACCTTTTTTGTACCCAATATGATTGCCTAAACTTACTCCATACTTATCAATATTCGGGTTTCTCCGGCTATACTTATCAATGTGAGGATCTCCTATTTCGTTACCGCTGTTAAAAAAACATCTGTACGTTAATCCAATTTTATTTTGTTTGGTAATAATATGTATGATTCCATTTTCATTGAACTCGCCAAGATAATTACCAACTGCATTTACTATTTCTATTCTCTCAATATCTTGTACATTAATACTAATTGAATTGATATGCTGAGCATCGAGTTTAAGCAATTCAATGCGTTGGCCGTCTAACATTAATATCCAATTTTGCGTTTGATAATTTCCGCTCCCATTGTTCCGTATATTCCACCTGTCTCCATTCCAGGTGCTCAAAGTGAATCCATCTATCAATTGAAATACATCACTTAATAAAGGATAACCACTCAGTGTAATTTGGTCTTTGGTAATAATTTGTTTTTGGTTACTGGTAACACTTGTCACATCTGTATTAGCATCTCGTTTCCAATATTGATAAACAATACTATCCGTTTGCGCAACGGTATATTTTGTGCAGAGTAAAGCTATGAGCACGATAACGGCCGTTCTTATTGCAACCATTCTTGTACTTTTTTACTTTTATTAAAATAATAGATTAGCCCAATATCGCCAAAAGATATGTCAACCCTTGGTGTTGAAAAAATTCGTTGAATACGATACGAGCATGTTGCACTCACTTTTGGGCTAAGTTTTGCGGCAATACCAAATTCAACTCCCGCCACCATTTCTGTTTCATTGGATGAGTAAAAGGGAACGTCTGGGTCATCAAATTTTATATTGTGCAATCCTGTTTCAATTCCTGCATAAGCATCCAAAAATTTGAATATCGGTACATAGTATTCGTATGCCAAATTGAAATTAAATACCTGGCAATCGGGTAGCATCGTGTTTTGAGAAATCATTTTTCCATACTGCATCTTCCCTTTAAAAAAACCTTTCCCATAATTGGCACCTAAAGATACACGAAACATATTTGTGGGCGAATACTCAATTGATGTGGGACTAAATGTCAATATTGGAAGATAACCAATACCAATATTCAACTGATTAAAATAATTGTCCGTTTTATTCTGCGCGTTCAAGTTCTGAATACAGATACTAAAGGAAAGTATTATGTAAAAAACTCGAATCATTATTTTAACTGACTATCGGGATATTGTCAATTAAACTTCTTCCATCCTCCCCCTAAAGAGAGTTCCGCGCACAAGTCTTTTAGAAAGTGTGCGGCTGGTCCCCGTTAGGGGCAGGGGTGCGCGAGGGCAAGTTGACAATATCCCGATAGATTTTTTTTATATAATACATTTTTGAGCAGATGATATAACCCCTCCACAAAATAGAAACCGGCCGAAAAGAATGCGGGTTATTTTCATGCTTATTTTAAGTAGGTATCCAACCAGTCAAAATACACACGTTGCCACAAAATGCTGTTTTGAGGTTTAGTTACCCAGTGGTTTTCATCAGGGAAATACAAAAAACGACTTTTTATCCCTTTGAGTTGGGCGGCCGTAAAGGCTTCCATCCCTTGCGTTAACGGAACACGGAAATCTTTTTCGTTATGGATAACCAAAATCGGAGTGTTCCAGTTTTTGACAAAGTGATGTGGTGAAGCCGAGAAGTTTTTAGGTTGTGGTTGTTGCCAGTATGGACCTTGATTATCGTTGTTGGCAAACCACATTTCTTCGGTACTTCCATACCAGCTTTCCATATTAAACATGCCGCAGTGGGCGATAAATGTTTTGAAACGACCTTGGTGATTGCCTGCTAACCAGTAAACTGAATATCCTCCGAAGCTGGCACCTACAGCACCTCTACGGTCTTTGGCTACAAACGTTTCTTTCGATACTTCATCAATTGCACTCAGGTAATCCTGCATGGCTTGTCCTCCGTAATCACCACTGATTTTGTCTGTCCATTCCTGACCAAATCCCGGTGTTCCTCTTCTGTTTGGTGCAACAATGATATAACCATTATTGGCCATCAGTTGAAAGTTCCAGCGGTAGGAGAAAAACTGACTCACCATACTTTGCGGTCCACCCTGGCAATACAATAAAGTTGGGTATTGTTTTGATGGATTAAAGTTAGGAGGATAGATTACCCAGGTAAGCATTTGTTTGCCATCTGTTGTGGTGATCATACGCTTCTCAACCTTACCCCAGGTAATTTGATCGGTGATGTTTTTATTGGTGAACGTAAGTTGTGTTTCAACACCTTTGTTGGTGATGGTAAACAACTCCGTAGGCAAGCTCATGGATTGTTTGGCTCCAATCAATACAAACGTTTTTTTATCGGGACTGTACAATGAAAAACTCAGGTAATCATGGTCGCCTTTGGTTACCGGTTTTACTTCGGGGAAGTAGAATCCTTTTTTGCCCGCAGCCTCTTGTGCCATGAAAATATTTCTGGTTCCCTGATACTCGGAAATGAAGTACAGGTTATTTCCGTTCCATTGGAAGTTCTCGGTGCTGTAATCAAAGTCGTGTGTCGCTTCTACGGTAGTTTTGGTGTCAAAATAATACACCATCAAACGGTTTTTGTCGGCTTCGTTTCCGGCACGTCTCATGCTCATCCATGCTATGCGGTTACCATCATTGCTAAACGAAGGGCTTACATCATAACCGGTATTGCTTTCAGTTAGATTAATGGTTTGCTTAGAGTCGATATGGTAGATGTAAATATTGGAGTTGGTGCTGATGGCTTCAGATGTTCCGTTGAGCTTGCGGGAGGTATACGCCAATCGTTTGCCATCGTTGCTCCAGTTAAATTGCTCTGACCCGCCAAAAGGTTGGAGTGGTGCATCAAAGCGTTCATCTTTCATAATATCCAATCCCGCCTCGCTCATCTTTCCGTTTGCATACGGTGCAATAAATATATGGCTGTAAGCATAGTCATGCCAGCTATCCCAATGGCGGTAAAACAATCCGTCAATGATGCGGGCATCTTTGGTAGCAGGCAGGTCGGGGTAAATATCGGCCGGACTTTGGTCCAGCTTTACATCCGCAGCATACGCAATCTGGTTAAGGGTTGGAGCGTATTTGTAGGCGTTGATTCCTCCTTCAATATTCGATACCTGTGTTTTATTGTTTCCGTTTACATCCATTTCCCAAACCTGAACACTACCGCTTGCTGCACTCAGGAAAGTGATTTTTGTACCATCCGGTCTCCACTGCACATCAAACGCATTTTGCGCAGCTTCACTCACAGCAACAGGTTTGCCCGAAGGCAAACTCATCGTGTAAATAATATTGGTTCCTTTGTTGGCGGCAACATCATAGTTTTTCACTTCGTACAATAACGTTTTACCATCCGGAGAAAGTTGCGGGTTGTTTACGCGTCCGAGTTTAAACAACAACTCCGGTGTGAGTTTTTCTTTGGGTTGCGCCATTCCTTCAACTATTAACAGTGCGAATAAGAATGCAATACGAATTCTCATATAATTTATCTTCTTGTTTCTATTTAGATATACGATTGTACTCAATCTCTTAATTCCCTAATCCCTTCTTTATAAAACATCAACCTCATTTCGGGTAAGGTCTTCCATGGTTTCGCGTTTGCGAATCAGGTGCGCTTTACCATTGTAAATTAATACTTCGGCCGGGCGGAAACGTGCATTGTAATTAGAGGCCATGGTGATGCCATAAGCTCCGGCATTTTTAAAGCAAAGAATATCGCCTTCTTTGGTTTCGGTTATTTTACGATCCCAACCAAAAGTGTCCGTTTCGCAAATATTTCCGACTACCGTGTAGATGCGGTTTTTCCCTTCCGGGTTTGAGATGTTCACAATGGTATGGTACGAATCGTACAACATCGGACGGATAAGGTGGTTTAAGCCTGAATCAACTCCAATGAATACCGTTGCAGTAGTTTGTTTGATTACATTGGTTTTTACCAAAAAGTAACCCGACTCACTTACAATATATTTACCCGGCTCAAACCAAAGCTCAAGGTCGCGACCATATTCTTTGGTAAACTCCAGAAAGCGTTGAGCAATGGCTCCGCCTAATTCTTCAACATCTGTAGTGATATCTCCTTCTTTGTAGGCTACTTTGAATCCGCTACCAAAATCAATGAATTGCAAATCAGGAAAGTCTTTAGCAGCGTCAAACAAAATTTCGGCCCCTTGTAAAAACACACCTGCATCCAAAATGTCCGAGCCGGTATGCATGTGCAAACCGTTTACGTTGATATTATTTGACTTTACCACACGCAATACATGGCGCAACTGGTAAATTGAAATTCCGAATTTTGAGTCGATATGTCCGGTTGAGATTTTTGAATTTCCTCCGGCCATGATATGCGGGTTCAAACGAATGCAGCAAGGCACCTTGCTTCCGTATTCGTGGCCAAATTGCTCAAGGATACTGATATTGTCGATATTGATATGAACACCCAGTTCAACTGCAAGTTTGATTTCTTCAAAACTTACGCAATTGGGCGTGAAGATGATTTCATCAGGACTGAATCCGGCACGTAACCCAAGGTGAACTTCGTTGATGGAAACGGTATCAAGTCCCGCTCCTTCATTTTTCAACAGTTTCAGGATATTGGAGTTGTTCAACGCTTTGCAGGCATACTTCAGCTTTACGTTTACAGGTTTAAATGCATGTTTAAGTTTGTTGTACTTTTCTACAATCTTGTTTGCATCATACACATAAACGGGTGTGCCAAATTCTTCGGCCACATCCAGCAGCTTCACATCGCCTGCATAGTAATTGTTGTTTACCAACTCCATGTTCTTACAGTTTTAGGTTAAATTAAATGAGGCTGCAAGATACACAAATCAGCAAACTGGTAAAGAGGAACTTTAATCCAATACTTCTGTAAGTGAATGAATGATAAGGTCGGCAATGGAAAAACGGTTGTCCTGTAATGTTGCCGCTTCGGGCACTGCAATGCACTTCATACGGGCGGCTTTAGCCGCAATTACTCCGTTGACAGAGTCTTCAAATACCAGACAATCGTTTGGCGAAACTCCCAGCTTTTGTGCCGTTGTAAGGAAAATAGAAGGATGCGGTTTACCGTAAGGCTCTGTTTCGGCAGATACCAGAAAATCAAAATAGCTCCGAATTTGAAGTTTATCGACTACGGTTTCAATTAAGCTCATGGCCGAAGATGAGGCGAGGGCTATTGGTTTGTTTTGTTGTTTGAGGATTTCCAACAGTTGGTATACGTCCGGCAGCGCTTCTGCGTGTTGACTAATCAGTTGTTTCACACAAATCAAAACATCGGTTTCGGTCTGCTCAAAATTTGGATGTGGCCAGGGTTGGTATTGATACCAGTGTCTTACCACTTCATTCAAACGAAAGCCCATTACTTGTCTCAGCAGCTCATCGGTAAGGGTTAATCCAAGTTTGCCGAATACTTCTTTTTCGGCCATCTTCCAGTAGGGTTCAGAGTCCACAAGGAGCCCGTCCATATCAAAAATAAAGGCTTTGCAGGAAGTGATCAATGGGTTCATGCCTGCAAATAACTGCAAAATCTGTTATTGGGTGAGTTTTGTTTTTTATATTTTGCACATTCATTAGCCATCGCCTGTGAAAAACAATCAAACTCTAGAAAGCTATCCAATAGCCGTATTTTGGCTCACCTGCCTGCTGTTGAGTGTTCTTCAGTATTTTTTCGGGCTTCAGCATTTTTACTACGATGCTAAACGGTATTGGGAGTCGGGGAGGGAGTTGGAGGTGGATGGACAGTTTAGTATTTACAACCATGTTACCCAAAGAGGCGTTTTGTTGCCGCTGTTTAATTATACGTTGATTGAAATTTTAAGTTTTCTCAACTGGCACGAGATCTCGGTGTTTAAATGCCTCAATACTGTTTTTGTATGTTGGGGATTGTGGCAGTTTGTTCCATCATTGTATGCAAAAGCAACGGGAAAGCTGTTTACAATTGGGCAGCGTTTGGTGCTGATTGTAGTCTTTCATTTTTTCTGGTTCAGGTATATATCTTGCCCTTTGAGCGATTTGTTGTGTTTGTTTTTATTGCTGCAGGGGTTTAACCTGTTGTGGAGCGATAAACCAACATTTGTCAAGGTAATAGTGGTGGGTATCATTTGTGGATTTGTATTCAATACCCGTCCCATCTATAATCTATTGCTACTGGTGTATCCATTGTTTTTGCTGGTGAATGCGTATCAGTCGTTTTTGAGAAAATTGCTCTTGTCGGTTGCATTGGTAGCTGTTGCTTGTTTGATAAGCATTCCTCAGGTATTGGTCAATCAAAAGGTATGGGGTGTATGCTCTATTTTTCAGGCAACCGATAAGTTTTATGGAGGCGGGAGTTTGTACCTGGGACAATTGCGTTGGGGATTATACGTTCAGAAATACGACACCTATGTGGGCGATACCGGTTGTTACAAAACAGCACAGGTGTTTTATTACCACAATAAGGAGCAAATGAAAGGGGAGTGGGAGGAAGCCAATAAAATTCAGAATTACGCTCAGTATATTGAGTTTGTTGTTTTTCACCCATTCAGAATGGTACGTTTTACAAAAAACTTTTTTAACGGAATTGATCTCAAATACAATACTCCGTATGTATACAACCTGCAGCCATCCATGGTATTTTCGATCCTCAACTATACCGTTTGGTTTTTGGGGATGATGGTTTTATTGGTTTGTGTAAAAGCCCGGAAGCTAAAGGCTCAAATGTGGTGGATCACCGGGTTTCTTGGTTTTACCTGTTTGTTATCCATACCCATTGCAATCGAGCCAAGGTTTTTAGTAGCCTTTTATTTGCTGATATATGTATTGGTGATAAGCCATGCCGAACAATTAGCATTGATATGGAAAAGTCTTTCCATGCGCAAACGGATAGGTGTTGTGGTATTGTTTATTGCTTTCGTTTCAGGTTGTTTATGCCTGTCGGAACAAACCTATAAAGAGCTGGAGTTTTCCATCAATTGTTAATGGAATGAAAATAACGATTGAAATCGTTTAACTCAAAATCTCCAGAATCTCGTCCACATTAATGCTTTTGATAAAGCTTTCTTCGGTGGTGATGATATTATCGGCTAAAGCTTTTTTGCGTTCCTGTAAAGCCAATATTTTTTCTTCAACGGTATCCTTGGTAATGAACTTATAGTTGAACACTGTTTTTGTTTGCCCGATGCGGTGTGAGCGGTCTACCGCTTGTCGTTCAACAGCCGGGTTCCACCACGGGTCGATGATGAAGACGTAATCGGCAGTGGTAAGGTTGAGCCCCAAGCCTCCTGCTTTAAGCGAGATGAGGAAGTATTTGATATCGCTGTTTTGCTGAAACTCGTTCACCGCTTTTTGCCTTTGTTCGCTGCTCAGACTGCCATCTAAATAAGCATACTTCCATCCTTTGGAGTCAAAATGCTCACGGTAAATATCGAGCTGTTTTACAAACTGTGAAAAGAGCAATACTTTATGACCTTCGGCTTGTGCCGTTTCACTTTTGGCAATGATCTCATCAAACTTGCCCGATTGTCCTGTAAAATCAGGCTGCGACAGTTTAGGGTGGTTTGCAATCTGACGCAGTTTGGTTAATCCGGCCAACAAAGCAAGTTGCGATTTGCCCAATCCAACTTCCCGGATGGATTTGAGAATCTCATTCCGGAAATAAGACTTCACGGTTTCATAAGCTTCGGCTTGTTCCTCCGTCATATTGCAATACACCACTTGTTCAACTTTTGGAGGCAGTTCTTCGGCCACCTGGTCTTTGGTTCTGCGCAGTACAAAAGGTTTGATGATGGCTTTCAGTTGTTGCATTTTGCCCACGTCATTTTGTTTCTCAATCGGCACCACAAAACGTTCGGTGAACGATTGAAGGCTGCCCACCAGTCCGGGGTTGATAAATGCCAGTTGGCTCCACAATTCCTGAACACTGTTTTCAATAGGCGTTCCGGTCAATACCATTCGGTGTGCAGCACGTAATAGTTTAACAGCTTTTGAAGATTGCGACTGTGGGTTTTTGATGGATTGACTTTCGTCTAAAATGATATAGTTGAACTTAAACGTTTTCAAAATATCAATATCAACCCGCACTGTTCCGTAAGTGCTAATTACAAGGTCGTATTTAACAAACAGGTTCGGGTTTTTATCACGGTTAATGCCCGTATATACTAATATTTTAATGCCCGGTGTAAACTTGCGGGCTTCGTTGTACCAGTTGTACACCAATGAGTTTGGTACTACAATTAATGAGGTTTTGACATAGGTTTTCATCTCCTCCGGCAATACGGATTGTGACGGTCCTTGCAGAGAATGAGGCGGCTCTTCTTTTTCAGAAGGTTCAGTTTCTGTGGTTGGATGAGCTTTCGGTTTTTCTCCATTGAATAAACTCAACTGAGGCGTTTCCTCATCCAGCTCTTCTATTGCAATAACTTTTGGGCTTGTGCTTTGTTTCTGCGTTTCGATATACAGCTCTTTCTCCTTTTGCAGCAAAGCCAACGTTTGAATGGTTTTTCCCAAACCCATATCATCGGCCAGACAGCCGCCAAATCCGTTTTGTTTCAAAAAATAAAACCAGTCAAATCCTGCTTTTTGATAGGGACGAAGTGCGCCATTAAAGTTGTTCGGTGGAGCTATTTCGGGAATGTCTTTTCCATTGAGTTTAATCTTCTCTAGTTTTTCACTTAAGCGCAGGTACTGACCACCCTGATTGTTCAATTCATCGATCAGTCCGATATGGTGTTTTTCGAGTTTTATTTCCTCATCGCTGGTCGAGAACTCAAGCATTCCGGCAAGGTTTCCAAACCACTCATTCGGAATCACGGCAATTTGCCCGTTGGGTAAAATAAACTCACGTTTCCCGCGAAGAATATTCTCCTTAAGGGTCATAAAAGGGAAAGTATAATCTCCAAACTTCACCACCGCTTTGATATCAAACCAATCTTTTTGTTCAGTTACTTCAATTTTAATTTCACGATTACCAACAAAATATTTATTGAGTTCATCCGACTGTTCAATAATGATATTTTGTTCTTTGAGTTCAGAGTTATGATCGTTAATCCATTCTAAAAATTCATATTTATTAGTGGTTTCAAGAGGGATGAGCTGGTCGGTGATAATTTTTTGCGAACCGTTTTTGAGGGAAAAATAGGGTCCGTGCAATTGCTTGAGTCCAAGCGATTCAATTATATCTTTTTGTTTTTCTTCCCAGATACGGTGTCGTTTAATCCGTTTGAATACATAGTCGTCCGTTTTTTTTACAACAACGGCCGATACCTGTTGAGGACTTCCGTATTCGAAATGTCCTTTCCCGTAGTCGAACGTGAGTTTTAAACTCAGTTGTTCATCTGTAAATGGTTGAACGTTTAATTTGGTTTTACCTTCGTTGCGTTCGGTTACGATATTAAACCCTTCGGCATACACATCATATTTTTCAACCAGTTGGGTTACAAACTTGTTAAAATATGTTTCTTCCGATGCTTTTGGAATCTGTATAAATCGTTTGTTAAGGAAAGGTTGCAGCTTTTTGCCGTCAATATCTTTTTCAAAGTCGAAAAGTTGCTCGCCCAACAACATCCATGCGGGAGAATTGCTGATGATTTGAGCGCCTTTGTACATAAACTCAATCCGCTCGCCTTTGTATTTGATGGTTGGGAAGTAGCGGGTACCTTCGGCATCTCTTCTAAAATGAAGCAGGATGGTTGCTTTTTGCGGGGTTACTTCAATTTTGAGAGAAGTGGGATTGTTGTCGTTTCCTGTTTTGTAAATGGTTTTACCCCGCAATTGTTGCAAAACAGCATGCATGCGCTGCTCGATAAAGGGGCGAATCTGTTCGTTTAACAATGCTTCCGGGCAGTATTTGTCGAAAAACTCCGCTGTTCGGATCTTCTTTTTTCCATCCACATAAAACTTACGGAACAAATAATCGTCATCCACCTCATCCAAAATTTTGATGAGCTCCATGTCTTTAGCTGAAATTTTCTTTGCAAAGTATTCAGCGGTTTTCGAAAAAACCCGTTGGTGGGTGAGTGTAAAGTTTCCAAGTCCGTTTACCTGCACTACATGAGGTTCCAGCACGCATCCCAAATGCGGATGCATCACCAAAGTATAAACTAAATCAAACGGCTGAGTATTTACGACTAACAAAATAGGCTTCCTTTAAAAGGGATAAAGGTAAAGCATTTTGCGCATAAATACGCAAGTTCTTTTACTTTTTTCTGCCTACAGCAGAACGGAACCTTTAAATACAAAAGTTGCGGGTCCCTGGAGCCAGACATTGGTAAAAGCGAGTGCTTCTGCATCAAAATCATAACTCACCCGCAAATCGCCACCCATTGTTTTTACATTGATAAGGTAATTGCCCGAAGGAAGTTTTTTACGAAGGGCCAAACTCAAAGCGGCAGCTGTTACACCCGTTCCGCAACTGAGGGTTTCATCCTCCACACCCCGTTCGTAAGTACGGATGGCGATGGATGTTTCACCGGTTTCGTGTACAAAGTTTACGTTGATACCCTGAGCAGCAAATTCGTCATTGTACCGTATCTGTTTTGCCTCCGGTACAACATTTAACTCGATGAGGTTTTGTTCTGTAAAATGAACATAATGAGGAGAGCCCGTATTGAGTACATAGGTTCCGGCCGATCGTTTGTTTACCTCATCTACAGCTTTCATTTTGAGTTTTACAAAACGGCTTCCTTTTTCTTCAGGTTGAATGATGCTGTCATGTGGTCCGTCAATAGCAAAAAAACGGGTGGTTTCGGTAATAACGCCTAACTGTGCGGCAAAAGCGGCAATACAACGCCCACCGTTTCCACACATGCTGCTTTCATTGCCATCTGCATTGTAGTATTTCATGTAAAAGCTATGGTCGGGATGGTTTTGAAGCAAGATGAGTCCATCGGCACCAATGCCAAACCTGCGGTCGCACAGGTGGGCAACCAGAGTTGTGTTCTCAACCGGGAAAAGCGCATCACGGTCATCAATCATAATGAAGTCGTTTCCGGTTCCCTGATATTTGTAAAAAGTCAGATTCAAAATGAGGTAAAATTAGGTTGTTCAGTAATGAGGATGCGGCCCTTTTCGGGCAGCATTAAAAACAATTCGTGTTGCTCTTTGTATACAATAATTTTAGGCTGGCGGATGCCATATAAAACAAGCGTGTTTTTTTGCAGGAAATAGCCCTTGTAGCCAAATGGAGATTCCCAGTATTCAACCAGCATAATCGGTGCTTTATTGCTTTTTGAAAAAACGGGGCGGGTTGCTGGTGAATCCGCACCCAACGAATCCGTCTGGTGCCAAAACGTTAACCAGGCATTGGCTCCTGCTTTATCCATAACAGTTACAAAGGTGTCTCTTTGATACAGGTCAGACCTCAATCTCTCATCCCTGTCGGTTGAAGGTTCGAGGTTAGTAATGGTGTCTTTATTGACAGTTGTCCGGTGAACTGCAACGGGAGTCGCTACCGGGCGATTCGATTTGGGTTCTCTGTTTAAAAAAGGAACATACCGCACAAAGATATTGCTTTTGGCAGGTTGCGGATTGGTATTGCCTGTTGTGGGTTGGCGGTACACAAAATAGTTGAATGTAAGGGCGATACCGGTTAGCGAAATCAGCAGGAAAATCAGTTTGTTCAAGCGGTTGTCGCGTCTGGTGAGCTTGTGTTCTTTAATCAGTTCGGCTAATAAGGTATCGCGGTTGAGCCGGTAATATTCAAATGCCATCCGGAGCGCGGCATCTTCTGCCAATTTTTCATCAAAAGCACTGCGCTCTGCCTCCGGCATTTCATTGCGCAGGTATTTTTCGAAATAATATTGGTGCTTGTCGTGCTGACTCATTTTACGCTGCGAATTTCAGCATTTTGTTTGAACGGTAAAATAATAAATATCAATGACTCGTTGGGGTGCAAGTTAGACAAAGCAAATCATTTTCACGATTTGTGTTGTTATATTTGGAATAATATTTGAAAACGCGATTTGCGAAAATCTATCTGACATTTATGAAAAAATATTTAGGATTATTGGCTGTTGCAAGCCTTGGAGGTTTGGTAGCCGTTGGTGTAACAAAACTTATTGACAATCAAAAAACGTCTGCCGTTTTTGCCGAACAGTATGCCGCTCGTTATGCAAGTTTGAGTGAATCGGGCAGCCGGCCTGATTTTGTAGAAGTGGCCGATTTGGTGACACCTACTGTGGTGCATATCATTACTACCATTGAGGGTGGACAGCAGCAACAGGATCCGTTTGATTTTTTTGGATTTCAGCCACCCAATATGCCCCGCCATGGTGCAGGGTCCGGGGTTATCATTTCGCAAGACGGATATATTGTAACCAATAACCATGTGATTGACGGAGCCTCTAAAATAAAAGTAATTTTAAATGACAAACGTGAGTATGATGCCGAATTGCTGGGGCATGATCCCAATACCGATTTGGCTTTACTGCGCATAGATGAGAAAAATCTGCCTTTTGCCATGGTGGGCAACTCCGATGAAGTTAAAGTAGGGCAATGGGTTTTGGCTGTGGGCAATCCGTTTAACCTTACCTCAACCGTAACAGCAGGTATTGTGAGTGCCAAAGGACGTAACCTCAATTTGCTGCGCGATCCGCGTAAACCGGAGTCTCAGTATTCAATCGAATCATTTATTCAAACGGATGCGGCCGTAAATCCCGGTAACAGTGGAGGTGCTTTGGTTTCATCCGAAGGGAAACTGATTGGAATTAATACTGCTATTGCTTCCAATACAGGGCAGTATGCAGGGTATGCCTTTGCCGTTCCCAGCAATCTGATGAAAAAAATTGTGGATGATTTGCTCAAGTATGGTGTGGTACAACGTGGATTTTTGGGAGTGAGCATTCAGGATGTAAACGCTGCTTTGGCCGATAAAGAAGGATTGAAGGAAGTACGTGGCGTGTTTGTAGCCAAGGTAAACCCGAACAGTGCCGCTTTAGATGCCGGTATCAGAGATAAGGATGTGATTGTGAAGATTGGGGATGTGGCTGTAAACTCAAGTTCGGAGTTGCAGGAGCAGGTGGGCAAACGCAATCCGGGCGACAAGCTTCTCATAACCGTAATCAGAGATAACAAGGAAAAACAATTTGAGGTGACACTCAAAAACAAAGACGGGGAAATTGGCATCATCAAATCAGAAAAAGTAGAAGCAGGTAAGGTATTAAACAGCGAGTTTGAAACCGTAAGCCGGGATGAACGCCTGAACCTTAAAATACCAAATGGTGTGCGTTTGAAAAAAGCGGATGAAAAAAGTGTATTCAAAAAAGCAGGAGTACCAAACGGGTTTATCATTATCACCATTGATAAAAAGCCGGTATACACTCCAACCGATGTGCGCAATGCCTTTGCCAACAAAAAAGGAGGCGTATTGCTGGAAGGAATTAACCCCGATGGCTCTAAAGGTTATTATGGATTTGGTGTGGATGGGAAATAAGGCCAAAGCATTCGTGTATCCTCGTGTATTCTTTATAGTTTTTACCACAACGAACACGACCATTCCTTCGTGTATTCTTACTTATAAGCCATCTCAAAAATAATTTCAGGTGTCAGCCTGAGCCTGTCGAAGACTAAGTTCTGTAGAAAAAAGCAGGTTTCGACAGGCTCAACCTGACATGGGTTCTATTAAAACAATCTGTGGCGAAATCAGGGAAAATGATTATAAGGATTGCCCCCCCCCCCGCACCCCCAATTCTAAAGGGAGTTCCGCGCACAGTTTTTTTAGAAAGTGTGTGCTTGGTTCCCTCTTAGGGGCAGGGGGGGTGCGAGGACAAATTGACGTATTCCCGGAAGTGCCACAGATTGCTACAGATTGAATACCCAATTACAGATGTCGCGAGGGAAACATCTTCTTTACATCTGTGAACATCCGTGTTTTCAGTGAGCTTTATCCTCCATTTATTTTCTCCGTGCGAAACGGGTTCTCACAGATCGCGAGGATTTGCTCCCGATAGAGAGTTTACCTCTCTATGCTACAGAAAACCACAGATAATCAGCGTTGTCAGCGTAATCCGCGGGAAACATCATTCCAGAATACCTTTCACTCCCTGAACCTGACAATACCTGATAATCATTATTTTTATTCCTAAATAAGAATTATTATCCTTGCATAATAATTCTCAATACCTAAAGTGAAATGAACATTTTTTTCAGAGAAAAATTACAGGAAAAAGGACTGAAAGTGACCCCCCAACGGGTGGCTATTTATGAAGCTATTGTTAAGTTAAACAATCACCCAACCGCTGAAAATGTGATTGAATATATTAAAGTAAATCATCCGAATATTTCAGTGGGAACTGTTTATAAAGTATTGGATTCTTTAGTTGAAAACGAACTTTTAAAAAAAGTAAAAACGGAAAAAGACATCATGCGTTATGATGCTGTTTTATCCAATCATCATCATTTATATTGTGCAGAAACCGATCGTATTGAAGATTATGAAGATGAAAAACTCAACAACCTCATCAATGAGTATTTTAAAAAGAATAAAATAAAAAATTTCAAAGTGCAGGACATCAAGCTTCAGATAACAGGTAGATTCAACAATAAAATAAAGTAATTATGGAAAATTCAGACATCAGTAAATGTCCTTTTCACAACGGACAAATGAAACAAACCGCAGGTACAGGAACTTCCAATAAAGATTGGTGGCCAAACCGGTTAAATCTAAATATTTTACGTCAGCATTCTTCCCTGTCAGACCCTATGGACAAAGGATTTAATTATGCAGAAGAGTTTAAGAAATTAGATTTGAAAGCAATTAAAAAAGATATTTTTGATTTAATGACTACTTCGCAGGACTGGTGGCCTGCCGATTACGGACATTATGGTCCGTTGTTTATCCGTATGGCCTGGCATAGTGCAGGTACATACCGGATTTCAGACGGTCGTGGTGGTGCAGGCACAGGCAATCAGCGTTTTGCTCCTGTAAACAGCTGGCCTGACAATGGTAATTTAGATAAGGCTCGTTTTTTACTTTGGCCGGTTAAACAAAAATATGGCAACAAAATTTCATGGGCAGATTTAATGATACTGGCCGGAAACTGTGCATTAGAGTCAATGGGTTTCAAAACTTTTGGTTTTGCCGGTGGACGTGAAGATATCTGGGAACCCGAACAAGATATTAACTGGGGAAATGAAAGGGAATGGCTGGGCGATAAACGCTACAGCGGAGAACGCGAATTGGAGAATCCTTTAGCTGCTGTGCAAATGGGATTGATATATGTGAATCCCGAAGGTCCAAATGGTGAACCCAATGCGATTGCATCAGGAAAAGATATCAGGGAAACCTTTGCACGCATGGCCATGAATGATGAAGAAACGGTGGCATTAATTGCGGGTGGTCATACTTTTGGTAAAGCCCACGGAGCCGCAAGTGCAAGCCATGTTGGCAGTGAACCGGAAGCCGCAGGCATAGAAGAAATGGGTATGGGCTGGAAAAACAGTTATGGCACGGGGAAAGGTGGCGACACCATTACCAGTGGCATAGAGGGCGCCTGGAAACCAAATCCGACTACATGGGACAACGGTTATTTTGAAACACTCTTTAAATACGAGTGGACATTGGTAAAAAGTCCTGCCGGTGCATGGCAATGGAAAGCGGTAGGTGAAGGCGCAGATACTTTAGTTGAGGATGCTCACGACCCGGCTAAACGTCATGCACCAATGATGACAACGGCTGATCTTGCATTGAGAATGGACCCGGTTTACGCGTCAATCTCAAAACGTTTCTTGGAAAATTTCGACCAATTCGCAGATGCTTTTGCAAGAGCGTGGTATAAATTAACGCATCGTGATATGGGCCCAATTGCCCGTTATTTAGGTGCAGAAGTTCCAAAAGAAGTTTTGATATGGCAAGACCCTGTTCCGGCAGGAAATGCAAATCTAGCGGATGCTGAAATAGCTGCTTTAAAAGAAAAAATATCGGCAAGCGGTTTAACTGTTTCTCAATTAGTATCTGTAGCATGGGCTTCTGCTTCTACTTTTAGAGGAAGCGATAAGCGTGGCGGTGCCAATGGAGCAAGAATACGTTTAGAGCCTCAAATCAATTGGGAAGTAAACAATCCTGCTCAATTAAAAAATGTTTTGGCTACGCTGGAAAAAATAAAAACCGAAAGTGGTGTAAATGTTTCGATGGCTGATTTAATTGTGTTAGGCGGATGTGCTGCTGTTGAGAAGGCTGCAAAAAATGCAGGGTACAATGTTTCTGTTCCTTTTAAACCGGGCAGAGGCGATGCTGCTTTAGAACAAACCGATGTTGCCTCATTTGCAGTATTAGAACCCAAAGCTGATGGATTCAGAAATTATAAAAATTCACAGTGTGTTTCTGTAACCGAAGAGATGTTGGTGGACAAGGCTCAGCTGCTAACGTTAACAGCACCGGAAATGACTGCTTTAGTTGGAGGCATGAGGGTATTGAACGCAAACTTTGATGGCTCTAAACATGGTGTGTTTACCAAAAACGCAGAAGCACTTACCAATGATTTCTTTGTTAATTTATTGGACTTAGGTACAACCTGGAAAGCAACTAACGAAACGGGTGAAGTTTTTGAAGGACACAACCGTGCAACAGGAGATGTGACATGGACTGCTACCCGTGCCGACCTTATCTTTGGCTCAAACTCTGAATTAAGAGCCATATCGGAACTATACGCTTGTAGCGATTCTAAAGAAAAATTTGTGAACGATTTTGTTGCTGTCTGGAACAAGGTAATGAATCTGGATAGATTTTAACCCGCAACAACCGCAACCAAATTTTGGATAAACAAAAAATCCCCGGTTCATTCCTGAACCGGGGATTTTGCTTTAATGGGTATTCACTCTACCAAACATACTGTTTCTTATTCATCAGCAGGGCTTCGCCCACAATGGTGTCGGCACCTGTTGCTACATCAACCACCTTGGTTTCGTAGAGTACGCGGTTTTTGTCGGGGAAAATCTCTTTTACCGTGATTACGGCACGGTAAGGCGTATCCACAAACATCGGTTTTAAAAAGGTATTGTTTTGTTTCATGTAGATATGTCCATCGGCATAAAACAGAACTCCGAAAACCTTGGTGAATACACTGGCGCTAAAATGTCCGTGAATAATGTTGCGGCCAAACATGCTGGCTTTTCCTGCTTCCGCATTTACGTGCAGAGGGTTGGTATCGCCACTGATTTGCGCGTATAAATTAACTTGTTCCTGAGTGTATGTAATATCGTGTGTAAATACATCTCCTACTTGTGGTGCTGCCATAATGTTAAGAATTGATTGGTTGTGCTGCAAAATAAGGACTTCCATCACATAAACAAGTGCCAGCGGTTAGGTGGTTGAAATTCAATATTTTTTGATTGTGAATGAGTTGATAAATGGATTACTTTGAATAGTTTAATGAAAAATAAGATTTACAAATTTCTGTTCGCATCGGTATTTGTGCTGGCTGTACTGCAAGGGTCGTCACAAACAGATGATTATTCCGTTTTATTCAAATCGGGCAGCTATACACCTGCGATTTCTTCCATTGATTCGGTATCGGACCACTGGGCGCATGGGCAAAAATGGTACGGAGCTGTTCAGTTTTATGTATTGCCATCATACGAATTACAAAAAGAACTGAGGGCGGCCGGGCTTGTATTGGCAGGCTATATTCCCAACAATACGTATTTGGTAATAGTGGACGGTGTACCTGAACGGTCGCTGCTGGAGTATGCGGGTATCCGCTCGCTGTTTGAACTGTCGGTGGAACAAAAAACGGAGCCTCTTATTTTCAATGGGGAGTATCCCTGGTGGGCAGAGGCGGAAGATGATGGTTTGCTGGTAAACGTGGAACTGTATGAATGGATGGAAGAAGCTGCCATCCAACGGCTATTACAGGAGTTAAGTTATGAACTGGTATCGAGTGAGCCACTGTTCAACCGGATTACCCTCCGGATTCAAAAAACACAATTAAAAGACCTGGCAAACCTGCCGGAAGTTTTGTGGATAGAGGCTGCGCCTCCTGCCAATCAAGACGAAAATGTACCCGGAAAAAATCTTCACCGCTCCAATACGTTGAATGATGGTTACAGAGGGCTTACCGGAAACAATATTAAAATGGGCATTTGGGATGGAGGAGTGGCAGGGCCGCATCTGGATTTTGCAGGCAGGCTTACGGTGGTGCAAACCGGAACTTCCTCCGATCATGGAACACACGTAGCCGGAACAATGGCGGGAGCCGGAACCATCAATCCGTACGCAAGAGGGATGGCTCCTAAAGCCACCATTTTTGGCTATGATTATAATGGGTCGGTGAATACCGAAATAGCCACTTCCATCACCACAAACCAAATTGTTATCTCGCAACACTCCTATGGATTTGGAAATGCATTTGTAAATTGTACTTCAAGGGATCCTTACAATACCAATTCGAGGGGGCAGGATGTAAACATATACAACAAACCCTATTTTTTACATGTGCATTCGGCCGGCAATTCACAGGCTGTATGTACAGGTGGATGGGGAACCACAACAGGCAAAGCGGCTAAAAATACACTTGTTGTGGCCAATGTTTCGTCAACAGAAGTGATTAGTAGTTCCAGTAGTTTTGGTCCGGTTCAGGATGGGCGTATCAAACCAGAGATTAGTGCGGATGGAGTAAGTATATATTCAACTGTACCCAATAATAGCTATGCCGGAGGATATTCCGGAACCTCTATGGCAACGCCCGTGGTTTCGGGAATTTCGGCTCAGGTATACGAACGTTATGTGCAACTTTTGGGAACAACCCCAGGTGCTGCAACAATCAAGGCGGTATTGTGCAATACCGCTAAAGATATTGGCAATCCCGGTCCCGATTACAAACATGGTTTTGGTGTGGTAAACGGATTGAAAGCCGTCAAAACAATTGAAGCCGGTAATTATATTGTCGGAAATGTATCAACGGGAGGTTCGGCTACCGTCAATGTGCCGGTACCAACAGGAGCCACCCGCATCAAAGTAATGTTATGCTGGACAGATTATCCGGCCGTGTCCAATTCAAATCCTGCATTGGTCAATGATCTGGACCTGACAGTGACCGATCCTTCTTCGGTTGTGTTTAATCCCTGGGTATTATCGGCTGCAAGTCCGGCCAATGTGGCTACGCGCGGTGCTGATCATCTGAACAATATTGAACAGGTGACAATTGATAATCCTGTAGCCGGAAATTATGTGGTTCAGGTTTCAGGTTTTTCGGTACCCTTTGGTCCGCAGAGTTATAGTATTACCTGGGAAGTTGAAACACCTCATCTTGAAGTGACCTACCCGAATGGTGGCGAAAAAATAGTTCCGGGAAGTACACAAACCATTCATTGGGATCAGGCAGGATTGGTTGGCACAAAAACAATTCAATACTCTGTGAATGGAGGGAGCACATGGACGAATATTTCAACCTCAGTAGCAGCGGCAGCTACCTGGTACAATTGGACGGTACCTGCCATTGGCGGGAATAAGGTTCTCATCAAAGTGACCAATGGAACCTATACCGACCAATCGGATGCTGCATTCAATGTGTTGGGCGTTCCAACTGGTTTTTCGCTGGTTTCGGGTTGTTTGGCAGGAGAGATGAGGGCATCGTGGGTGTCCCCAGGAACAGGGGCTACACAATATGCCATTATGAAAATGGATACCACCAACGGCAACTGGGATACCCTTGTTTCGGGGATTACTGGAACCACTGCAATACTCACCGGACTGAACGCAGGAACCTATGTCTGGTTGGCAATAGTAGCTGTAAATGCAACATCGGGAGCTGTTGGGGAGCGTTCAATCGCCCAATCGTATTTTATTCCTTCATATATTCCGGATATTTCGGTTCAGTCTGTTTCATCATCCAAATCGACAATCTGTGTGGGTGATCAAACAACCTTAACCCTCAATGCCATTCAATATTCAAGTCCGCTTTCCGCTTATCAGTTTACAACATCCACGGGTAATTCATTGGTTTCGATGGCAAATGCCACAACAGTTTTAAACAGCGGAAATAATGATGCCCCGAATGGTGTACCGTTGGATATCGGGTTTACCTTTAATTTGGCAGGAGAAAATTATGCGAAATTTTCAGTGTCTCCTGATGGTTGGATCGTATTGGGAAACACTACGGCCTCAGCTCAGCCCACGAATTTGGTAACCTCTACAACCAATAGCCCCAAGATTTATCCGTATTGGGATGATATGGCCACCGGTTCAAATGGAAATGTAAAAACCTATTTGCAAGGTACGGCACCCAACAGGGCGCTTATTGTGCAATGGTTTGTGACCATACCCCGCAATCTTACGGGTGCTGCCAATGCTACGTTTCAGGCGTTGTTGTATGAAACATCCAATAAAATTGAGTTCAGGTATGGAACAATGGGTTCTGCTTCATCAGCTTCTGCTTCTTGTGGAATTACCCAAAAAGGAACAACGTACCGGTCTGTTACATTTTCGACCAATACCGAAAGTGCGTCTGTTGCCAATAACTCAAACGCAACTCCTCCGGCTTCCGGCCGTATGTATACCTATACCGTAGCCCCAGTCAGCAATGTTGTTTGGAGTCCGGCTACGTTCCTCAATACAACCTCCGGTGTTCAGGTAACGGCTTCGAATATAACAGCTACCACAGCCTATACGCTGACCATTACGTCAGCATCGGGATGTACACAAACCTATTCGTATACCTTGCCTGTGAATGCCAAACCGGTTCCGGGGTTCACCGTTAACAATGCGCTTCAGCCTATCAATAATCAGTCGTTTGTATTTGCCGATACCTCTGCGGGTACAGGTAATACCCGGCTGTGGAATTTTGGAGATGGCAATACAGCAACTGCAACACCATTTACCAATACCTATGCTTCAACAGGACAATACACGGTTAAGTTAAAAGTGACCAACAGTATTGGTTGCAGCGATTCGGTTCAGAAAATGGTTACTGTTTTGCAGGCGGCACCAACCGTGGCTGCTACCGCATTGAGCTTTACCAATAATGCCACCACAAGCGTTCAAATCAACTGGGTGAATGGAAATGGTGCAAGAAGGTTGGTATTAATAAGACCTCAAACAGCTGTGTCTTTGGTGATGCCTTCTTCAGGCAGTGCACTTACAGCTTTATCTGTATATGGCTCGGGAACCCGCTTGTCGGATAGCAGTTATGTATTGTATGCAGGTACAGAAAATACAGTGACGGCAACAGGTTTAACGGCCGGTCAAACATATTACGTAGCAGTGATCGAGTTTAATATTGATGGCAGCAATTGGGTATATCAGAGTCCGGCTTATTTAACCGGGTTTAATACCAATACACCATTGCCGGTTACCTGGTTAAGTGTTTCGGCTCAGCAACAATCCCATACAAGCATTGGCGTAAGTTGGCTCACCGCAAGTGAGTTGAACAATGATTATTTTGAGGTGTTGAGAAGTGAGGATGCTGCTGTATGGGAGGTTCGGGGGCGTGTGAAGTCCATTGGAAACAG
>CAYMRD010000014.1:19732-79843 GCA_964392775.1 uncultured Bifidobacteriaceae bacterium | reverse complement strand
CGAAAGACGAGGTTCGAACTCGCGACCTCAACCTTGGCAAGGTTGCGCTCTACCAGCTGAGCTACTTTCGCTTGTTTCCTTAACGGGATGCAAATATAGGCGTTTACCCATTCACTCCAAAAAATGTCTGAAAAACTTTTACTATTTTTTAAATATCGCTGATTATCGGGCAATTATTTTTTGGGGAGGAAGAAGTCAATAGACGATAGTCCATAGTCCACAGCAAGAGTTTCGAGTCATTTTAACCATGGTCTATGGACTATCAACTATGGACTTCCCCCTACTTCTTCATCATCTTCTTCAATTCATTCAGCTTGATCAATGCCTCCACCGGTGAAAGCGTATTGATATCAAGCACCTGCAATTCATCCCGCAACTGTTCTAAAACAGGGTCGTTGAGCTGAAACATGGATAACTGCATATTGGCCGAAGTCGGTAAACCCACTTTCAGTCGGTTATCATCTCCTAAATCTTCACGTTGCGATTCAAGTTGCGTTAGCATCTGTTGCGCCTTGCGTACCACAATCTGAGGCATGCCGGCCATTCGAGCTACGTGGATACCAAAACTATGTTCGCTTCCACCCTCTTTGAGCTTACGCAAGAATACAATTTGCTGATCGGCCTCCTTGATCTCGATATGAAAATTGCGAATGGAGTCATGGGCTTTCTCCAAATCATTCAACTCGTGGTAATGCGTTGCAAACAATGTTTTGGGTTTGGATGGATGGTTGCAAATAAAATCAGCAATGGCCCAGGCAATCGAAACCCCATCATAGGTACTGGTTCCACGTCCAATCTCATCCAGTAAAATTAAGCTACGGTCGGAAATATTATTGAGGATACTGGCCGTTTCGGTCATCTCCACCATAAAAGTTGATTCACCACTCGATATATTATCGCTGGCACCTACACGGGTAAAGATTTTATCTACCAAACCAATTTCGGCATACGAAGCCGGCACAAAACAACCAATCTGCGCCATAATCACGTTGAGTGCCGTTTGGCGCAGCAAAGCCGATTTACCGGACATATTCGGTCCGGTAAGGATGATTACTTGTTGTTGCTCATCATCCAAATAAATATCGTTGGCAATATAAGGCTCCCCTATTTTCAGCTGTTGCTCAATAACAGGATGGCGTGCATCTTTTAACAACAACTTTTTGCCTTCGTTGAGCTGAGGTTTGGTATAATGGTATTTTTGGGAGAGTTCGGCAAAAGCAAACAAACAATCAACACGGGCAAGTACCAAAGCGTTTTGTTGAATCTGCCCGACATAAGCCGATACCGCTACCACCAGTTCATTGTAGATGCGCTCTTCAATCACTCCGATCTTATCTTCGGCTCCTAAAATTTTCTCTTCGTATTGTTTGAGTTCTTCGGTGATATACCGTTCGGCATTGGTGAGCGTTTGTTTGCGTACCCACTCAGGCGGAACTTTATCCTTATGCACATTGGTTACTTCGAGGTAATACCCAAACACATTATTGTATGCAACTTTAAGTGATGAAATACCTGTGCGCTGCTGTTCCTGTTGTTGCATTTGCAACAGGTAATCTTTCCCGGAGTAAGCAATTTTTCGCAAATCGTCTAACTCTGTATCCACTCCTTCATTGATCACCTCTCCTTTATTTGCTGCCACCGGAGGTTCGGCCTTCAGCACTTTGGTAATATGCTCAATCACCCATGAACAATCGTGCAGTTGATTGGCAATATCTATTAAGCGCTCTTCTTTGCTCTCTAAAAACAGTTCTTTGATAGGAGCAATTTGTTTGAGTGAGCGGTTCAGTTGTTGCAGTTCACGCGGGTTCACTCGTCCCATGGCAACTTTGGAAATCAACCGCTCCAAATCACCAATGGATTTGAGGTGGTCGTTCACCGCATTGCGCATCTCCGGCTGACGAAAAGCATGCTCCACAATAGCTAAACGGTCGTTGATGCTCACCAAATCTTTGAGTGGTAATACCAGCCATTTTTTGAGCAAACGAGCACCCATAGGTGTCACTGTCCGGTCTAAAATCTGCAACAGCGATACCCCGTTTTCGTTGGCCGAATAAAGCAACTCCAAATTTCGGATAGTAAACCTATCGAGCCAGACATATTGCTGCTCATCCATCCTCGATATACTTTGGATATGCTGAACCTGATTATGGTGCGTTTCGGTAAGGTAATGCAAACACACACCGGCCGCAACAATCCCCAGAGGTAAATGCTGAATCCCGAAACCTTTGAGGGATGCTGTTTTGAAATGATCAAGCAACTTCTGGTTGGTGAAGTCATGCTGAAAAGCCCAATCATCCAGTTGATAGGTATAGAACCGGTCTCCGAACTGTTTTTGAAAGGTTTTGTATTGATTTTTCGAAACAATAATCTCGGCCGGTTTAAAGCCTTGAATGAGTTTATCGATATAATCCAAATCACCCTCGGCAGCCATAAACTCACCGGTAGAGATATCCAAAAAAGCCAAACCGGCTTTGTCGTTCTCAAAATGCAGGGCCGCTAAATAGTTGGATGTTTTATGGTCGAGAATTTTATCGTTATAGGAAACACCCGGAGTAATCAACTCCGTAACACCACGTTTAACAATAGTTTTAGTCAGCTTTGGGTCTTCAAGCTGATCGCAGATAGCCACCCGCTGGCCTGCCCTTACCAATTTAGGAAGATAGGTATCGAGTGAATGGTGGGGAAATCCCGCCAACTCAATATGCGAAGCCGATCCATTGGCCCGTTTGGTAAGTACAATACCTAAGATAGCCGCTGCCTTCACAGCGTCTTCACCAAATGTTTCGTAAAAATCGCCTACCCTGAATAACAAGATTGCACCCGGATATTTGGTTTTTATCTGGTTGTATTGCTTCATCAGCGGGGTTTCGGCAGGTTCCTTCTTTTGCATAAAGCGGCAAATTACACCCCGTAATCAAGTTGGAGTGAACATTTTTTGAACATTAAAACGGCATCATGAGATTGTATTCGCTTATTTTTGGCGTGAGATATTTACTGAAATGGATAACAAAAAATTAAAATTAGACGAACTGAACCGCCCCGAACTCCATGATTTTAAAGAGATGGAGAAAAGTAATATCTGTTTGGTGCTTGATAATATCCGCAGTGCACAAAATATCGGTTCGATGTTCAGAACCGCTGATGCCTTCAATTTGGAACGTATTTATTTAACAGGAATAAGCGCCACTCCTCCCAACAAAGAAATTTTAAAAACGGCTCTTGGAAGCACAGAATCTGTGGAGTGGACTCATGTTGCGGATAGTGTAGAGTGCATAGAAAACCTCAAAGCGCAAGGCTATCAAATTTTAAGCATTGAGCAAACCCGTAACAGCACCATGCTTCATCAGTTTGAACCTCAACAAAACGCCAAATATGCATTGGTGATGGGAAATGAAGTGGAGGGGGTAAACCAGGCGATTATTGATGTATCTGATGCAGTCCTTGAAATCCCTCAGTTTGGAACCAAACATTCACTCAATGTTTCGGTAAGCGCGGGCATTGTTTTGTGGGATGTATACAGTAAATTATTTCTGTCTAATTCCAGGCCATAATATCCACGGTATGCGACAGTGGCAATAGCAACTTGCCAACCGAACGGATAAACACATCGGGATAATTGGCAGCAAACGTTACCAAGGTATCATATCTTTCCTGTGGCTGGTTTTCGGGGAACAGTTCATTGCGGATGGCCCGTAAAATCTGAATATCGGCCTCGCTTTTGGCCTTTTTGCTTTTCACTAAATCCTTCTGCATCTTATCCATCTCATCACGCGTTTTGGTTTTGAGAGCGATGAGCTGAGAGGCAATCTTATTGTCGAATGGCATTACATGATCAATAGCAGCCTGTAATACGGTATCCAATGATTGGGTAAACGTTTCCATCGAAACAGGATGTTCCATGCTGATAAAATCTTTTACCATCCTATCCGGTTGCTGAAACAGTTGCTCAACATCAACTTTTCTTTTTTCAATTTTATGGATGCTGGATTGGTGAAGTAACAAAACAGAGTTCCGCAACACAACCATCGGATATGGAATATCATGTGCCGCAAATACACCTTTAAGCTGCAACCAATAGGCCACCTCTCCAGGGCCACCTATATAAGCCAGATTGGGCAAAATACATTCCTGATAAACGGGGCGTAACACCACATTCGGACTAAACCGTTCGGGGTATTGTTTTATCTCTTGTTCCATTTCAGCTTCGCTGAATACAAGATTGGTATGTTGAATTTCAAATCCTTTTGTGGTTTTAAGAATCAGGTTTCGGCCGGCATCCGACAGGTAAAAGAAATTAATTTCTCGACCTGTAACCTGCAATTTGTAGTTCCTATCAAGTTTTCCATTGGTTTCTATCAAAGCTTTAAAACTCGAATGGCTCAACACATCCTCCTGCATCACGGAAGTAAATTGTTGTTTCAGGCGTTTGTTATCAGGTTCCAAAATCACCAACCCCTGTTCGGCAAATAAGGCATGCACCAACCTGATAGTCGCATCACTCAGCGTATTGGTTCCGAGGTAAGACGTTTCAAACAATTTCACCAATTGGCTATCGGTACCCAATGCCGATTTCAGCTGTTCAATTACACCATGAATACCATCAGTCAACAAACGACCAACAGGCTGATTACCGCTATCTTTCTGCCATTCCAGCTTTTGGCCTTTAACATACACATGGTTTATTTCCGCAAAATCATGATCCTCGGAAGCCATCCAGAATACAGGCACAAAATGTTTATCAGGATACCTGAGTTTTAACTCTTCGGTAAGCCTGATGGTGGTGATAATCTTATAAATGAAAAATAAGGGACCCGTAAACAGAGCCAGTTGATGTCCGGTTGTTACGGTATAGGTATTGCTGTCTTTGAGTTTTTCAATATTACCAAAAACAAGTTTGGCTTCTTTTTGGGTGATGCCCAGTTGAGCATATTGTTGCTCCAATACTTCGGTCAGTACGGTTCGTTTTGATGCTTCAAAATTTCGGTTAGCAATAACCTCATCAAACGATGATAATACCGGAATATAGGAATAGAATTGTTTTACAAACTCGTTTCCCTGTATGTAATCCAATACCAGTTTTGAAAACAGTTGCGTTTCGGCTGCCGGAATGTTTTTGTATAGCACTGGGTGAAATTACGGTTTATGAAACCACATTTCCAATCAAATCAAACTCTTCGGCCGCAGTGATCTCAACCTTAGCAAAATCGCCCACACGTACATAGCTAGTTTTAGCATCTACAATCACTTCATTGTCAACCTCCGGTGAGTCAAACTCGGTACGGCCAATAAACTGTCCGTTCTCTTTTCTGTCGAACAACACCTTAAAGGTTTTGCCCACCTTTTGCTGGTTGAGTTCAGCCGAAATACCTTGTTGGATATCCATAACAATAGCTGCTCTCTCCTCTTTTACTTCCTGAGGAACATCATCCACCATGGTTCCGGCATGTGTACCTTCTTCATGGCTGTATGTAAAAATACCTAGACGGTCAAAACGGTTATACTCAACAAACTTACACAAGTCGTTAAAGTCTTGTTCTGTTTCACCGGGATGTCCGGCAATCAATGTTGTACGAATAGCAATACCCGGCACTTTTTCGCGCATGGTATCAATCACTTCCTGTGTACGTTTTGAGGTAATTCCCCTGCGCATAATTTTCAGCATATTATCGCTGGTATGCTGCAATGGGATATCAATATACTTGCAAATATTATCGCGCTCACGCATCACATCAAGTGCATCCAGCGGGAATTGCGAAGGATACGCATAATGCAAACGAATCCAATCCAAACCATTTACATCGCTCATTCTGCGCAACAATTCAGCAAGCTTACGCTCACCGTATAAATCAAGTCCGTAATAAGTGCTATCCTGCGCAATCAATAAAACTTCTTTTGTTCCGTTTTTCACCAGACCTTTTACTTCCGCTTCAATTTGTTCAAACGATTTAGAAAGGTGTTTACCACGCATAATCGGAATGGCGCAAAACGAACAGGGACGGTCGCATCCTTCCGATATTTTCAGATAAGCATAATGCGCGGGAGTGGTCAATAAACGCTCCCCGATAAGCTCATGTTTATAGTCGGCACCCAACGTTTTAAGCAATTGCGGTAAATGCGTGGTTCCGAAATATTGGTCCACATCCGGAATTTCCTTTTGCAAATCGGGCATATAGCGCTGCGACAAACATCCTGTCACATATAATTTATCAATCTCGCCAGCTTGTTTAGCCTCGGCAAAACGCAAAATGGTATCAATACTTTCCTGCTTGGCATTGTCAATAAATCCGCAGGTATTGATGATAATGACATTCGCGTCTTCTTTGGTCGACTCATGCTCAACATCAAATTTATTAGCCTTTAGCTGGCTATACAAAACCTCACTGTCAACGATGTTTTTAGAACATCCCAACGTAATGATGTTTACCTTATCCTGTTTGCGTTTTGTTTTCATGATTGGGTCAATTAAATAACGAATCTACGAACTCTTTTCGGTCAAATAACTGAAGGTCGTCAATGCCTTCTCCTACTCCAATATATTTTACAGGAACCTTAAACTGATCGGCAATACCAATCACCACTCCACCTTTAGCTGTTCCATCCAATTTGGTTAGCGCCAAAGCATTTACTTCGGTAGCTGCAGTAAACTGTTTGGCTTGCTCAAAAGCATTTTGTCCGGTGCTGGCATCCAATACCAATAGTATTTCGTGTGGTGCATCAGGAATAACCTTGCTCATCACACGTTTAATTTTACTCAACTCGTTCATCAAATCCACCCTGTTGTGCAAACGGCCGGCTGTATCAATAATCACCACATCGGCATCGTGTTGGGTAGCATATTGAACCGCATCAAAAGCGACAGCAGCGGGGTCGGTATTCATGCCGTGTTCAACCACATGTACCCCGTTTCGCTCACCCCAAATTTTAAGCTGGGCAACAGCGGCAGCCCTAAAGGTATCGCCTGCTCCCAGCACAACTTTTTTTCCGGCTTTTTTAAACTGATTGGCCAGCTTACCAATGGTTGTGGTTTTGCCCACTCCATTAACACCAACAACCATCATTACATAAGGTTTCTTTTGGTGCAGGTTTTCGAAGGTTGCTAAATGGTCATTATTGTTCTCATCCAGCAAAGCGGCAATCTCTTCTTTGAGTATAGCGTTTAGTTCGCTTTCGCCAACATATTTGTCTGTCGAAACCCTTTTTTGAAGGCGTTCAATAATTTTAAGGGTGGTATGAATCCCCACATCGGAGGTTACCAGAATTTCTTCCAACTGATCCAAAAAATCATCATCCACAGTGGTTTTACCCACCAGAGCCTTGCTGATCTTACCGAACAAACTGGTTTTGGTTTTTTCCAATCCCTGGTCCAGCTTCTCTTTTTTGTCCTTACTGAAAAAACTAAAAAGTCCCATATTGTTTATTGGCTGTATACCGGCAAACAAAGGTGCACTTGCGCCTGTTGATTTCCGAATAAATTAAACAAAAAAAGCACTCTGACAGGTCAGAATGCTTTATTATATGTAATGAGTTTGTTTATTAACCTTTGAAGAACGACTTAACGTTATCGTTGGCAATAATCTCTGATTTAAAAGAGTACGATCCTTTTTTATTTTTTACTGCACGGAACACTTTGGCAAAATCTTTACCAGCTCCTGTTTTCAATGTTGCAACTACCTTCTTAGCCATGGCTTATATTATTTAATTTCTTTGTGAACTGTAACCTTCTTAAGGATCGGGTTGTATTTTTTCAACTCCAAACGCTCAGTCGTGTTTTTCTTGTTTTTCTTAGTGATATAACGTGAAGTTCCAGGCATACCTGAATCTTTGTGCTCTGTGCACTCCATTATAACTTGGATTCTGTTTTTGCTACGTGCCATCTCTTAGTTCCTCCTGATTTATATTTTTCCGTTTTTGGCCCAGTCGCGCAATACAGCGGTGATGCCTTTTTTGTTGATCGTTTTCATAGCCTTGGTGGTAACACGCAGGCTGATCCACATATTTTCCTCAGGAATAAAGAATTTTTTATCCTGCAAATTTGGGTAGAAACGTCTCTTAGTCTTGGCGTTAGAGTGGGAAACTTTGTTTCCTACCATTGCACTCTTACCAGTTAAATCACAAACTCTCATGTCAGTATTATTTTAAAAAGGACTGCAAATATGAGGCAAATATTTTGAATTGCAAACGTTTTCGTAAAAAATTCACCTACTTACCCCCTGAAACAATGTTGATAGCTTCAAGGATTGTCTTATTTTCGCTGCAAATATAATATATTATATAGCATGACCTACGAATTTATCCTTGCCGAAGCTCAATACCAACCGCATATTGCGCTAATCCGCCTAAACCGCCCCAAAGAGCTGAATGCACTGAACCTTCAATTGATGCAGGAAATCAAACATGCCCTACAGGCGTTTGATGCGGATGATGCCGTTCGTTGCATTATCATCACCGGTAACGAGCGTGCATTTGCAGCCGGAGCCGATATTAAACAAATGGAAAACCGCACCGTTATTGATATGCTGAAGATTGACCAGTTTGAAACATGGGACCAGATTCGCAAAACCAAAAAGCCGGTGATTGCGGCCGTGAGCGGATTTTGTTTGGGTGGAGGCTGCGAGCTGGCCATGACCTGCGATATGATTGTGGCAAGCGATACCGCCAAATTTGGTCAGCCTGAAATTAAACTGGCCATTATGCCGGGAGCCGGAGGAACACAACGCCTCACAAAAGCTGTAGGAAAAGCATTGGCCATGGAAATGGTACTAACAGGTAAGTTTATAACAGCCGAACAAGCCATGGATGCCGGATTGATTAACCGTGTGGTACCAGAAGAATTATATTTAGAAGAAGCCGTTAAACTGGCTGCCGAGATTGCCCAACAATCGCCTGTGGCGGTGCGCTTGGCTAAAGAAAGTGTTCTCAAAGCTTTCGACAGCGGATTGCAGGAAGGCTTGTTCTTTGAGCGCAAAAACTTCTATATGTGTTTTGCGAGTGAAGACCAGAAAGAAGGGATGAATGCTTTTGTCGAAAAACGTAAAGCAAATTTTACTGGAAAATAAGTTGATAGGTTGATAAAGTAATTGGTTGATTAGGTTGAAGCTTCGTTATTGAGTTATTGCATTCATCGAAGCCTTGGTATAGGTGAATTGAGTGATAAAGTCAATTTTTTCACTAGACTTAATTATTCATTTTTAATTACTCATTATTCATTCATTGTCTACTGCCTACTTTCTTAATTGCCTACTAACAATGCATCCTCGAGACATAAATATAAAAGATTACTCCTACGACCTTCCGGAAGACCGGATTGCCGCGTTTCCGCTTGAGCAAAGGGATAACTCGAAATTACTCGTCTATAAAAATGGAAGCATTCGTGATGGAATCTTTAACCAGCTTCCAAATGAACTTCCTGAACAAACCTTGATGGTATTTAACAATACACGGGTGATTCATGCACGTTTGTTGTTTAAGCGTGCAACAGGCGCTCAAATCGAGGTGTTTTGTATCGAACCGCTGGAGCATCTTGATTACCAACTGGCATTTGCATCCAAAGGCACTTGCAGTTGGAAATGCATGGTGGGCAATGCCAAACGCTGGAAAGCAGGCGAAGTATTATCTAAAACCATTCAAACTCCGCATGGCGAAACCGTGTTGAGTGTAACAACGGATGCAAAATCGGGAGATTTATTTGTGGTGCATTTTTCGTGGGACAATCATAATCTGGCATTTGCGGAGGTATTGTACCATGCCGGTGTTTTACCACTTCCTCCCTATTTAAACCGCGAAAGTGAAGAGAAAGATGAAGAACGTTACCAGACCATTTATGCCAAAGAACAGGGTTCAGTTGCCGCACCAACTGCCGGATTGCATTTTACGGATGCCGTGATGCAAAACCTGAAAAATAAAGGTATAGACAGAACGGAAGTAACCTTACATGTTGGAGCCGGAACCTTTAAACCCGTTAAAGCCGAGCGTTTGCAAGATCATGAGATGCATGAAGAAACCATCTTCGTATCAATTGAAACGCTTCAAAAAATTCATCACCAGTTAATTTCTGGTAAACCCATTGCAGCCATTGGCACTACCAGCACCCGCACCCTCGAAAGTTTGTACTGGTATGGTGTAAAACGATTAAGCGGAATCCATTCAGAAACCGTGAATATTTCACAGTGGGACCCATACAAACTGAATGGAACCATAACCGCCAGAGATAGTTTTGCCGCCATTCTGAATCAAATGAAACAATCGGGTGCAACTACCATTCAGGGCAGCACACAAATCATTTTAGCTCCGGGTTATCGTTTCAGGGTAGTCGATATTTTGGTGACTAATTTTCATCAACCCGAAAACACACTGATACTATTGATTGCAGCCTTTGTCGGAGCCGGTTGGAAACGCATTTACCAACATGCTTTGGAGCATGATTACCGCTTCTTAAGCTTTGGCGACAGTTCGGTATTATTCGGTCAATCTTAACACAATACTTCCACTTCAAATCACCCTCTTTTTCACCTGAAAAAACGTGGTAAAAATTGTGGAAAAGTAAGCCCCCTAATCCCCCGATAAATTTAGGTTTATAACGCTTACTGCCGTATTTTTACCCATTAATTTATCAGTACAAAAAAATGTCAGACAGCTCGATGGAAAATAAACAAAATTACGGTGCCGATAATATTCAGGTACTCGAAGGTTTAGAAGCGGTAAGAAAACGCCCTGCCATGTATATTGGCGATATTGGCGCGCGGGGATTGCATCACCTGGTGTATGAGGTTGTAGATAACTCGATTGACGAGGCTTTAGCCGGTTATTGTAAAAATATCTCCATCGTTATCCATACCAATAACGCTATTACGGTTATTGATGACGGACGTGGAATCCCAACCGGTATTCAGGCTAAAATGGGCAAATCAGCTCTTGAGGTTGTAATGACTGTTTTGCATGCCGGTGGTAAGTTTGATAAAGATACCTACAAGGTTTCGGGTGGATTGCATGGTGTGGGTGTAAGTTGCGTAAACGCGCTTTCTTCCTTGATGCGTACAACTGTTTACCGTGAAGGAAAAATATGGCAGCAAGATTATAGCTGTGGTATTCCTCAGTTTGACGTAAAAGTTGTTGGTGAGTCGGATAAAAAAGGAACGATGCAATATTTCGAACCGGATATGACGATCTTCACAACCGGAGAATATAAATTTGATACGTTGGCAGCACGTATGCGCGAGCTTTCATTCCTCAACAGAGGTATTACTATCCATTTAAAGGACGAACGTCCGGATGAAGATGGAAAACTGCGTGAAGAAACTTTCTTTAGTGAAGGTGGCTTAAAAGAGTTCGTTCACTTTTTGGACGGAACCCGCGAAAAGATCTTACCTGAGCCTATTTATGTTGAAGGTGAAAAATCAGGCGTGCCTGTTGAGGTGGCTATGACCTACAATACAGGATACACCGAAAACCTGCATTCGTATGTAAACAATATCAATACCCACGAAGGTGGAACCCACGTTGCCGGTTTCCGCAGAGCTTTGACCCGTACCCTTAAAGCCTATGGCGAAAAAGAAGGTATGTTCAAGAACCTGAAATTTGAAATTGCCGGTGATGACTTCCGCGAGGGACTGACCGGAGTGATTTCGGTGAAAGTACAGGAGCCCCAATTTGAAGGTCAGACCAAAACCAAACTTGGAAACAGTGAGGTGACCGGTGCGGTTGATCAGGCTGTGGGTGAAATGCTGAACAACTACCTTGAGGAAAACCCGAAAGAGGCCAAGCTGATTGTGCAAAAGGTAATCCTTGCAGCTACAGCACGCCATGCGGCTAAAAAAGCCCGTGAGATGGTGCAACGTAAAGGAGCGATGAGTGGAAGCGGTTTGCCGGGTAAACTGGCCGACTGTCAGGAAACCGACCCGGCTTTGTGCGAAATCTATCTTGTAGAGGGTGACTCGGCTGGTGGAACGGCTAAACAAGGTCGTAACCGTGTGAATCAGGCAATTTTGCCTTTGCGTGGTAAAATCCTGAACGTAGAAAAAGCATTAGAGCATAAAATATACGAGAACGAAGAAATCAAGAACATGTTTACCGGACTGGGTGTAACCATTGGAACGGAAGAAGATGGCAAAGCTCTTAACATGAACAAACTTCGTTACCATAAAATTATCATCATGACGGATGCGGATGTGGACGGTAGCCATATCCGTACCTTAATCCTCACCTTGTTCTTCCGTTACATGAAAGAACTCATCGAGTTTGGTTATATCTATATCGCCTTGCCTCCTTTGTACCTTGTTAAAAAAGGTAAAGAAGAAGAGTATTGCTGGACAGAAGCACAACGCGAAGAAGCAGTAATGCGTTTGGCCAAAGGCGGAAACCCTGATAGCGTAGGAATCCAACGTTATAAAGGTTTGGGAGAGATGAATGCCGAGCAATTGTGGAGCACCACCATGAATCCCGAAACCCGCACCTTGAAACAAGTAACCTTAGAAAGCGCTGCTGAAGCTGATCGTATTTTCTCAATGCTGATGGGTGATGAAGTACCACCACGCAGAGAGTTTATCGAAGCAAACGCTAAATACGCGAAGATCGATGCCTAAAGAATTTTTGATGTGTGATTTAGGATGTGTGATGTAACTTGTCGCTATTCAAAATCAAAAATCCGACATCAAAAATCACACATCCCTTTCCGGTTTTCCCTCCCGTGTACAATGAGGGTTAGGTAAAGGCTTTGAGCCGATACCTCTTATATAAAGACCGTTTTCGAAGCAATTCGGGAACGGTTTTTTTCATGTCCAACCATCAATAAAAAAAAGCCCCGATAAATCGGGGCTCTTACATTGTATCGTTGGTTGAACGTTTATTTCACACGCTCAACGTAGTCACCCGTACGGGTATCAATTTTAATTTTTTCACCTGTTTCAACAAACAAAGGAACCATCACCTGCGCTCCGGTTTCAACTGTTGCAGGTTTCAATGTATTGGTTGCGGTATCGCCTTTTACCCCCGGCTCGCTGTAGGTAATTTCCAATACAACAAACGTAGGAGCTTCAGCCGAAATTGGAGTTTCACCACCTTCGAAAGCTACCTTAATCATCATTTCTTCTTTCAGAAACTTTTCGGTATCGCCCAACAACGTACCATCAATATATACCTGATCAAAGGTTTCAGGATCCATCAATACCAAACTGCTACCGTCTTTGTACAGGTATTGCATTTCGCGGAATTCAACACGCACAAACTCGATGCTCTCGCCTGCACGGAAACGGTGTTCCATTTGTTTACCTGTTTTGGTGTTGCGCAAAACAACCTGGTAAAATGCACGTAAGTTACCGGGAGTACGGTGTTGGTACTCTAAAACCTGACACAACTCGCCATTGTGGCGGATGAATGAACCTTTTGATAAATCTGCTGTAGAAGCCATATTGTATGTAATATCTATTTCTAAATTGAGGTGCGAAAATACGTTTTTTTGTGAAAGTTTAGCTATTGGCGGTTAGCTATTGGCCTTTGGCGGCTAATCCTTGTATTTGTTGCGTTTGGCTATTGATTGTAATCTCCAATAAATCAATATTTCAACCCGCAATAATCAATAAACAACTCGCAATCTATTCTCCTTTACATGAAACCCAGTTGCAGTTTGGCGCTTTCGCTCATCATGTCTTGCGTCCAGGTTGGATCAAACACCACCTTTACCTCTACTTCCTTCACGCCTTCTATCTGCCCCAGTTTCTCTTTAATTTCAGCCGGCATACTTTGGGCAGCCGGACAAAACGGAGAGGTCAGCGACATGATGATTTCGATGTTCAGGTCATTGGAAACATTCACCTCGTATATCAACCCTAGTTCATAGATATTCACCGGAATCTCAGGATCGTATACCGTTTGAAGCACATGCACAGCTTCGTTCTGAACATCTACGAATGTTCTTATGGGTTTTATGGTTTCGTTATTTTGTTGCTCTTCCATCGCTGTTGTCATTATATCTATTGTCTTATTTTTGGTGTGGAGACGTATAATTATACGTCTCTATCTGCTATCTGCACTGCCCATTGTACTATATATATGGAGACGCATAATTATGCGTCTCTACCGTTTGTATGCCAGGGCATACATTTTCATTTGTTTAATCATGCTGGCAAAACCGTTGCTTCGTTGGGAACCAATCATTCTGCTCATGCCTATTTTCTCAATAAAAAACAACTCTGTTTCCAGAATCTCTTCAGGTGTGCGGTTGTTCCAGATGCTCCACAACAAATACACAAGACCCTTGGTGATTTCAGTATTGCTGTCGGCTTCAAAACTTACCTTACCATCTGTTATGTTCGGAAACACCCATACTTTACTTTGACAACCTTTAACAATATATTCTTCTGTTTTATGCTCTTCGGGCATGGCCGGCAACTTCTTACCCAAATCCATCAGGTAAAACAAGGTACTCTCCATATCCCCGTCAAACAGCGAAAAATTTTCGATAATTTCGTTTTGTATATCTGTTGTAGTAAGTGCCACTTTTATTTGCAGTGTTAGCGTTGACTGAATTTAATAATAGATTTGAGAGCTTCAAGCAATACATCCACCTCTTCAATGGTATTGTATACTGCAAACGAAGCTCTCACGGTTCCTTCAAGCTCGTATCGTTTCATCAGAGGTTGTGTGCAATGATGTCCGGTGCGAACAGCAATCCCTTTTGCATCCAGCATCATACCTACATCAAAAGGATGCATACCGTTGATGTTGAAGGATTGTACGGAAACTTTGTTTGATGCAGTTCCTATTAAGGTTATTGGGGCATTTGGCAGAGACGCATAATTATGCGTCTTTACACCCTCAACAAAATGGGTTAACAAATTACGTTCATGTGTTGCAATATTTGTTTTACCCAGCTCTGTCACAAAATCCAGAGCCTCTTTAAAGGCAATCACATCGCCAATATTGGGCGTTCCAGCTTCAAACTTATAGGGAATATCGTTATAGGTTGTTTCTTCAAAGGAAACCTCTTTGATCATTTCGCCTCCACCCTGGTAAGGTGGCATCAACTCCAGCAACTCACGTTTGCCATATAATACACCCACTCCGGTTGGTCCGTATAGTTTATGTGATGAGATAGTGAGAAAATCACAATCAATTGCCTGCACATCCACTTCCAAATGAGAACAGGCCTGCGCTCCATCCAACAGCACTTTAGCACCAACGGCATGTGCCTTGGTCACTATTTCCTGAACAGGATTGATGGTTCCCAGCGCATTGCTGGCCCATACACAGGCTACCATTTTGGTTTTGGATGATAACAACGAATCAAAAGCCGTCATATCCAACTCCCCTGCTTCCGTTACAGGAACAACTTTAAGAATGGCGCCTTTCTCGGCACAAATCATTTGCCACGGTACAATATTACTATGGTGTTCCATAGTAGTTATCAATACCTCATCGCCTGCTTGTAAGAACTGGCGTCCCCAAGTTTGGGCAACAAGGTTTATGCCTTCGGTAACACCTTTGGTGAAAATACATTCTTCGGCTTCGCGCGCATTGATAAACTGCTGAATGGTTTTGCGGGTGTTTTCGAAATATTCGGTGGAACGAGCAGCCAATGTATGGGCTGCACGGTGAATATTAGCATTATCGGTTTCGTAATAATGTTTTAAAGCATTGATTACACGAACCGGTTTTTGCGTGGTGGCTGCATTGTCAAAGTATATCAAAGGTTTCCCGTTCACCTGCTGGTGCAGGATGGGAAATTCTTTGCGAATAGATTCAATATCGAATGCTGTGTTTGTCATTTGTTGTTTAAGCGCGAAGAGTGAATACTCTGATTAACGCTAAGTTCGCTAAGTCCTTCTATAATTTATTGACTACTCTTTTTAATCCCCTTTTTAATAAGGAAACATTAAAGTTAATGAGAAGACCTAACCTGTAATCACCTAACTTCATATAGGTAAGCGTTTGAGCTAAATCAACATCCGTTAACGATTCCTTCGACTTAATTTCAATCACCAATTGATGATTGACAAGTAAATCCATTCTATAACCAACCTCCAATTTTACTTCTTCATATATTAATGGCATTGGCTTTTCCTTCTCAACAAACAAATCATGTTTAAACAATTCGTAGTATAAACACTCTTTATTAAGCTGACTCTAACAGTCCCGGCCCCAAAGCTGAATGAACCTTAATTGCACAACCGATAGTTGTGCTAGCCAACTCTTCAATATCGTATTCCTTTACGTTCATAGCGCCTTCTTTGCGACCTTTGCGGTTAAATCTTCCTCTCTATCTCTTGCTCCAATACCTGAACCAATTCAGGTATTTTGATCTTCTCTGCAATATCATCCGCAAAGGCGTTGAGCAATATTTTACGTGCAGTATTTTCAGGAATACCGCGACTGCGCAAGTAAAACATCTGCTCTTCATCCAATTGTCCGATGGTGGCTCCATGCGTACATTTTACATCATCGGCAAAAATTTCGAGCTGTGGTTTGGTATTGATGGTCGCATCATTGCTCAACAATACATTTTGATTGCGTTGGTAGGCATTGGTTTTCTGTGCATCTAAATGCACATGAATTTTACCATTAAACACCGCTGTTGAGTGATCTTTCAGCACACCTTTATATTTTTCGTCACTAAAACAGTTCGGACTCGCATGATCCACACGGGTGTGGTTATCTACATGCTGATGGCCATCCGGAATATACAAACCATACAATAAACTATTGCAATTGGCTCCATTCATGTAAAAATGAAGATTGTTGCGCACCCAGGCTCCATCAAGTGTAAGCGTTACCTGATTGATATTGGTATTGGCTTCCTGAAAGATCTGAGTATAGTTGTTATGGTAGGTTTCTCCGGCTTGTTGCTGGATTTTATAATGTTCTACATGAGCATTTTCACCGGCATAAATCTCACTTACCACATTGGTAAACGAGGCATTGCTGCCCGTACTGCTGTAGTTTTCAATCAACGTTACATCACTGTTTGCTTCCGCAATGATGAGATTGCGCGGTTGGGCCAGTACATTCATCACTCCCGCATCAATGATATTGATGATGACAATCGGGAATTCAACACGTTTACCGGCCGGTACATATACAAATGCCCCATCGCTCAGCAAAGCTGTATTCAAAGCATTTAAAGCTTCGCCTTTAATGCCTGCGTATTTTCCGAAGTGTTTATCAAAAATGACTTTGTGATTATGGCGCTCAATTGCCAAACTACCAATCACAATATCCTTATTGGTTTCGAGAATAGAGCTTAACTCTGCCACATACGAACCATTGACAAATACAAGGTGATTGGCTTTGATAGCCGAAACAGCCAGACCATCAAGCAACGGTTTGATATGATCTCCAACCTCGCAGGTAGCCGAAAATGTTTTTTCGGCAATACTTTTCAGACTGGTGTATTTCCACTCCTCGTGTTTGATGGTTGGGAATCCCAATGTTTCAAACTCAGCAAAGGCCTGCTCACGCAGGGTAAGGAATGAACCTTTTTCCGCCTGGTTTTTGTATTGGGTAAAATCTTGTTTTATCGTTTCTAACAACATTATTTAAAATTTTAAAAGACGCATAGTTTAATCATCCGTCTATATCAGACGCATAGTTATGCGTCTCTACACCTGATCCGATAATTAATTAAACGTTGGCGCCTGCCTCAACTTCGTTTTTAATCCAGTCGTATCCTTTTACCTCCAACTCTTTGGCCAAACTTGCATCTCCGCTTTTTACAATGCGGCCTTTGTACAATACATGTACAAAATCAGGAACGATATAATCCAACAAACGTTGGTAGTGGGTAATTACCACAAACGAACGTTTGCCATCTTTTAATTTGTTTACTCCGGCCGATACCAAACGCAAGGCGTCAATATCCAAACCCGAATCGGTTTCATCCATAATTGCCAACGTAGGTTCCAACATCGCCATTTGGAAAACTTCATTGCGTTTTTTCTCTCCGCCACTAAAACCTTCGTTTAACGAACGTGAGGTCAACGCTTTATCCATCTCCATCATCTCCATTTTTTCGCGCATGAACTTCAGGAAATCGGTAGCCTCCATTGGCTCCAATCCGTTGTATTTGCGTTTTTCGTTGATAGCGGTTTTTAAGAAATTGGTGGTGCTTACACCCGGAATCTCAACAGGATATTGGAAGGCCAAGAAAACGCCTTCACGGGCGCGGTCTTCAGGCGACATCTCCAACAGGTCTTTGTCATTGAACGAAACCTCGCCTCCGGTTACGGCATAATCTGCACGTCCGGCCAATACCGATGACAAGGTACTTTTACCGGCACCGTTTGGTCCCATGATGGCATGTACTTCACCCGGTTTTACAACTAAATTAATTCCGTTCAGGATTTTCTTTCCTTCAATTTCTGCTTTTAAATCTTTTATTTCTAACATATCTGGCGGTTGGCGGTTGGCGGTTGGCCTTTAGCTATTAGCTATTGGCGTAAGGCTTTCGGCTCTTATCTTTTTATTTCGTTTTTATTAATTCTATTAATTGATTGATCAATAAATTGATCAATTATTGGAGACGTATAGTTATACGTCTCTACGGGGGTTAACCCACGCTGCCTTCTAATGATACGGCCAATAATTTTTGTGCTTCCACGGCAAATTCCATTGGCAACTGGTTTAATACCTCGCGGCAAAATCCATTTACAATTAATCCTATGGCTTCTTCGGTTCCGATACCACGCTGGTTACAATAAAAAATCTGGTCTTCCCCGATTTTGGAGGTACTGGCTTCGTGTTCAACGGTAGCAGTTTGGTTGTTGATTTCGATGTATGGGAACGTATGCGCTCCACAACGATCGCCAATCAGCATACTGTCGCACTGCGTATAGTTCCTTGACTGATCAGCTTTTTTGTTCACTTTCACCAATCCTCGGTACGAGTTATGCGACTTACCAGCAGAGATTCCTTTGGATACAATGCGACTGCGTGTGTTCTTTCCGATATGGATCATTTTGGTTCCGGTATCGGCTTGTTGGTGGTTATTGGTTACGGCAACCGAGAAAAACTCGCCCACCGAATAATCACCTTTCAAGATACAGCTTGGGTATTTCCAGGTAATGGCCGAACCCGTTTCTACCTGTGTCCAGCTAATTTTAGAATGGTCGCCCAAACAAATTCCGCGTTTGGTTACAAAATTATAGATACCGCCTTTACCCTCTTTATCGCCCGGATACCAGTTTTGAACGGTTGAGTATTTGATTTCGGAGTTTGCCAACGCTACCAGTTCAACCACTGCGGCATGCAACTGGTTCTCATCGCGCATAGGTGCGGTACAACCTTCGAGGTAACTCACATAAGAACCTTCATCAGCCACAATCAGCGTACGCTCAAACTGTCCTGTATTTTCGGCATTGATACGGAAGTAGGTCGAGAGTTCCATCGGGCAACGAACGCCTTTGGGAATGTATACGAACGAACCATCACTAAACACAGCCGAGTTAAGGGCTGCAAAAAAGTTATCGGTATACGGCACAACCGAGCTCAGGTATTTTTTTACCAGTTCGGGATGCTCGTGAACCGCCTCACTCATGGAGCAGAAAATGATTCCTTTTTCCTTGAGCTGGTCTTTAAATGTGGTGGCAATTGAGACCGAGTCGAATACCGCATCTACCGCAACACCTGTCAGGCGTTTTTGTTCGGTAAGGGAGATTCCCAATTTCTCAAATGTTTTGAGCAATTCGGGGTCTACCTGATCCAGACTATCAAGCTTAATCTTTTCTTTGGGAGCCGCATAAAAGATGATATCCTGGTAGTTGATGGGTGGATACTTGAAATTCTGCCAAACCGGCTCATCCAGCGTAAGCCAATGGCGGTAGGCTTTCAAGCGATACTCCAGCATCCATTCCGGCTCGTTTTTCTTAGCCGAAATAAAGCGAACGATGTCTTCCGACAATCCTTTCGGAGCCGTATCCATCTCAATATTAGTCGTAAAGCCATACTTATACTCCTGACTAACAACCTGATCTATAATATTTGTTTCTTCTGTCATGGGAAATTGCGAGCAAATGTACGACAAGAATACGACTTATCTATAATTAGTCTAAACTATTCGTTTAAAGTTCTTTCCACAAAAAAAGCCGACAACCATTTAACGGTTGCCGGTTTTCTCTATCAGAATGCGCCCCCTTTATTCTCGGTATTTTTACCGGGTTTTGCAACGCATCACATTGCTCTTATAAAACACTCACCATCAAAGATTTTAAAACGTAGAATGAGCATCTTCTCTGAAATGCCCCCCCCAGCCTGACGAACTCCGGAAAGTCGTCAGAGGCCTTACACTCCTCTCCTTCGGGAACAACTAAACATCTGCTATATTTTCAGGGTCGGATGGCTCCTGTATATCCTCATCTGAAACATCTTCACTTTGCTCCCCTCCGCAACAGGGCATCACATTTTGATGGCAGCATTTGCACTGGTAATGCCCGTGTACATACACAAAACCTGAGGTGCTGCCACAATAAGGGCATTGTTGAAAACCGAATTGCATAATACAAACTGACTATTGGAAAGATGTCAACCCGCCCTCGCTTCCCCTGCCCTGAAGGGGACCAAGCGCACACTTCATAAAAGTATTGTGCGCGGAATTCCCTTTAGAATTAGGGTGTGCGGAGGATAGAAGACGTTTAGTTGACAATATTCGGATAGTCATAAGATAATACAAAGAAACTATTTCCCGGAACACTCCGACAAGTATTTCCGGTTGTAAATATCAACAGCGTTGCGAAGATGAACTTCAACACTACGCCCTAAATGAATTGACCATGCGAGTGTTGTAAACCCAATCAAGGCGGAACTTAAAAAAAGTGTTGTATTGATATCATGAGAAGAACTTGCAATAAAAGCCCCCAAACTATAACCCAACGCAAAACCGGCTACTCCCGAAACAATCACATCGGCCACGTAGACATTCGAATACATCTTTATTTCAGTATATGCGGAGTCGTTTGTTTTAAGAAGCTTGTTTAAATCTGTAATGCTCAACTTTTTCCCATTCATAAAACACCTGTCTCGCTTAATGTACAGGGTATCGCTGCACGTTTGAGCAAACAGGAAACACGGAGCAAACAGAACAATCAGGAAAAATAGTTTTTTCATAACAGGGATATAAAAAACCAAAATATAGGATTCAAAACTTATTTCAAAATGATTGAATCAAAACATGAACCCCGCGCATAAAAAAAGAGGAGTAAGTTTCCTTACTCCTCTTTTACTTTAAACGATTGTTTTAAGCTATTGGTTATTTCGCTTTTACAATACGTGTAACGATTGATTCGGTTGGTGTTACAATACTTACAAAGTAAATACCTGAGTATGCCGAAGCTGCCAGTTCATCAATCAAAACAGTATTCATTCCGGCTTCCAGTTCAATTGGTTTTTCAAATACCAAACGACCCTGAATATCGGTTACTTTCAGTGTTGATCTTGATGCTACTGTTGCATTCACCGATACACTTGTGTAATCTGTAAATGGATTTGGCGATACAGAAACCTGCATTGCACTTGTTGTTGCACCCATATCCACTGTTACCACTTTTGAATGGGCACTGCGGCTATCGTAATCAACTTGTTGCAGGCGGTAGTATACCACACTCACACCCAACGAAGCTGCGCTTGCATCAATATAGCTATAGTTCGACACCATTGAAGTGGTTCCGCGTCCTTTAACCATTCCGATATTTTCAAACACAACACCATCAACCGAACGTTGTACAACAAAATGATCGTTGTTAACTTCACTTGCTGTTACCCAGTTTAAGGTTACTGTTTCGTTGTGTTTAGCCGCTGTGAAGCTTAACATTTCCACAGGCAATGCACTTCCGCTTCCCACTCCAAATGGAGAGAATGATGTTACACCTGTTAGTGTTTGGGTGTATGGATCAGATCCTGATGCCGATGATGCAGCACTGCTTGCCCAATTGGTTCCATTGTGGCGACCAATATATGATGATGATCTGATGAAGCCTGACAACTCATCTGTTCCGGCCCACTGTAATGTTACCGTTGCATTGCTTCCGCCAGCTACACCTTCATTGATGATCCAGGTTCTGTTCACCACGTCTGATGTCAGTTTCAATCCTGTTGGAGTTGAACCTGAATACGTTTCGGTGATACTGTCAATTACAGATACTGTATACGAATCGGTTGTTCCTGTATTGGTTAACACCGCAGGGTTGAAGGTGCTGTTACCAACCGGCAATACAACTGCTGCTGTTTTACCTGTTGATCCTACATTTTGAACCGTTACACTTCCTGTTCCGTTGGTTGCAACATAACTTGTAGCTGTTCCGGATGATGCATAAGAAGCATTACCTAAGGTTAAATTGTTTGCTCCCAGGTTCAGCTTACCGTTTACCAATATCAATGAATCGGTTAAGATTACTGCACCACCCAGATTTACGTTTGCTGCATTGTTGATTTGCAGTTTTGCATACGTACCGGCTGGTACCGTTTGTGTTGCACTTCCTGACAGAACCACTTTACCATTGGTATTGCTGAATGTTCCATTATTGGTAATCGTTCCAAAAATGCTCAACTGAGATGCTGAAGCATTTAAAGTAAGTGTAGCACCCGATTGAATGGTTAGGTTAGCTACTTGTTGGGCATCTGTTACAACCGGCATATTGGTTACATCGGTTGATGGAATGATTACATTAGTTGCAGAAGTTGGAACCAGCGGACAGCTCCAGTTTGCTGTATTATTCCATGCAGAGCTGGTTGCGCCTGTCCATGTTCCGGCAGCGTTTACAGTAATCTGTACTGCACTGGTTGTATCCTTAGCACATGTACCCGAAGTAACTACGCGTTTATACCACGTTGTTTGAGTTAATGTAGCCGGAGAATAATTAACGGTATTGTTTGTTCCGGTTGCAGCAGCAAATCCTGTTGTTGCAGATGTTGTAGAAGACAACCACTCATACGTATAGGTTGAGCCATCTCCGCCTGTTGCAACTGAAGCGGTAATCGAATTAGGTACTGAACCCGAACAAATGGTTTGAGCAGAGCCTGTGATGCTGTTGGTTGCGATTGGTTGATTAACCGTAACTAAAACTGCCACTGATGTATCTGCTGCAGGTCCTGATACTACATATCTTCTGTACCATGTGTTTTGAGACAAAGTGCCCGGAGCATAGTTTTGTGTATTGCTTGAAGGAATGGCACTGAATCCGGTTGTGGCCGAAGTTGTTGAAATCAACCATGTATAAGTATAAGTTCCAGTTCCGCCTGAAGGTGCTGATCCGGTTAAGGAAGCAGCTGCAGAAGCCGAACAAATGGTTTGAGCACCTGTAACAGTATTCAGCGTAATCGCAGGAACAACATTGATTTCCGTTGCTGCAGAAGTATCAGAACAGCTTCCCGAGATAACCAACCGTCTGTACCAGGTATTCTGAGACAAAGTACCCGGAGCATAATCCTGAGTATTGCTTGAAGGAATGGCACTGAATCCGGCTGTGGCCGAAGTAGTAGAAACCAACCAGCTGTATGCATAAGTTCCTGTTCCTCCCGAAGGACCTGATCCGGTAATTGTAGCCGCTGATGTACCACTCACAATTGTTTGATCACTGCTTAGAGTATTTGCGGCAATAGCAGGCGTTACTGTAACAGCAACTGCAGCCGAAGTATCATTTGCACATGCACCAGAGGTAACAACACGTTTGTACCATGTGTTTTGAGTCAATACACCAGGAGCATAGTTCTGGGTATTATCTGTTCCTCCTGCCGCTGCAAATCCTGAGGTGGCTGAACTTGTTGAAGCCAACCAAGCATAGGTATATGTTACACCATCTCCACCTGTTGGGGTTGATCCGGTTAAAGCAGAAGGCGATGAACCTGAACAAATCGTTTGGGTTCCGGTTGCAGTATTGTCAGCAACCGGCTGATTTATGGTTATCTCAATTGCCGCAGATGTATCAAAAGCGCAGGTTCCCGATGTTACAACTCTTCTATACCAGGTATTTTGTGTCAATGAACCCGGAGTATAATCTACCGCATTGGTTGACGGAATCGCACTGAATCCGGCAGTAGCTGATGTTGTTGAAACCAGCCAAGAATAAGTATATGAACCATCTCCGCCAACAGGTGTTGAGCCTGTAAGCATGTTTGGTGCTGAGCCTGAACAGATGGTCTGATCTCCGCTAATGGTATTTGAAGTAACAGCCGGTGTTACTGTCAAAGTGTCTGCATCAGAAGTATCTGCCGGAGAGCAAACACCACTTACAACCACACGGTATTGCATACCACTGTATGCTGCATCAGGGTTGGTAATGGTTAAAGCTTCGCTTCCCGAACCGGTATACACGGCAGTATCCTCACCAATATTTACCCATCCCGATCCGTCATTTACCTGCCATCTGTATGCTAATCCTGATCCCGTTGCTGTTACTGATATTGTACTCACCGATGCCCCTGCACAAACTGTTGTAGTTGCTGCAGGCTGAACAGTTACAGCAGGATAACCTGTTGCGCTTCCGAACTCAACCGAACCAATATCAGGAGTTGAGCCATCACGTGTTGTTCCTGCATAATCTGTTGTTACATCTCCCAAAGCAACTCCCGCATTTGATACACGGCAATGAGTGGTAGACAAATCTCCGGTTGAAGCATTCGGGAACAAATCAGCCACTGTTAGCAATTTGGTTGAATCTGCAAGATTAGCTGATCCACCGGTTTCTGTATTCCAAGTATCCAATGAAACCGGATTTGAGATTGGAATCATTGCAATTTTAGCGGTTGGCAAGCTATCAACAAACAAGTTGTTGGTATTGGTAAATCCTGTTACGTTAGCCGAATTTGAACCTATGGCATAATGATTTCCCAGTCCTGTTACCCTGTTGTAGAAAATATTATTGCTTACTGCCAGCGTATTGCTGCCTGTTCCGTTACGGAAAAATGCATAGGTACTAAGCGCACTGGTCATTGACCCGCCAATGCTTACCGAGTTATAATAAAAGCTATTGGTTGTGCTTGCTGGTGCATTAACCTCTATTCCTCTAACCAGCAGTGTCATAACAGCACCGGAAGCAGGTGAAGGAAAGCTAATTTGATTGTTAACATAGCTTGCAGAACCGGAGTGTGCATAAATACCCCACATACTGGCCGAACCAACAGTTGCATTTGAAAAACCGTACACACGGTTTGCCTGAATTAAAGAACCAGCGGTGGCATTTTGAATCGCAATACCCGCCATGTTGTATGTTCCACTTAACACATTGTTTCGGCTGATATTGTAAATCGTATTATTGGCAATTGTATCGAGAATTGGAGTGGTGCTATTACCAACACCAATACCGTAAGTCCACTGAGCATTTCCTCCTCCAAAAACGAAGGATCCTGATCCGGTACTTGTGGTTGATATATCATGAATCGTATTGTTTGTAATTTTAGGCGTACCACCTGTAACAATAATCCCAACTGTTGCTGCAGCAGCGACTGTGGTATGATCCATATTACCAATCAGATTGTTATCAATCGTAATACTGTTGACTCCTGAATAAGACATTGCATGAATATCATTATTGGCAACGGTTATCGTTTGAGGAGCTATAAGAGTACCTCCTATGGTATTAGAGCTTACCATTACGTTTCCGGCAGTCATATTCAGCATTTTACTGGCAACTGATCCACCGGCAATAGAGATGTTTCCGATTTGGTTTGACTGAATGGTGCTAAGAGATCCACCTGCAGCAGCAGTCAGTGTAATGATATTTGATCCGGCTTGTGCCGATAAGCTTGCACCTGCCATTTCAGTATCACTACCACCAATGGTATTTCCACTAATGGTATGACCGCTACCTGAAGTTGTTGTAATATTAATAGCCGAATATGTACCGGTTATTGCTCCGCTTTGCTGGAAGAAGTGGTTATTACTGATATTATGTCCGTTACCGCCACCAAGCGCAATATTCACCAGAGTACCTGTGCGTGCTCCTGTTTGATAAAAATTATTATTCAAAACAATCACTGAGTCTCCAACGGCTAAATTATTAGCAACAATTGCACTGGCAGTGAAATTGACAAAACTATTTGAATCGGCAGGATCTGTGCTTCCAATAAAAATACGTGTTGCACTTGATGAATTAAATCTCAGCAAACTATGAGGTACACCTGCTGTGCCGGGAGTTCCCACTGCATTTCGCAAGGTATTTTGCAGCAATGTAATATTTGAAGCATTTCCCACCAAAACGTTACCCGTTCCTGTTGACGATGAATTGCTTTCAATCACACAATTGCGAAGGGTGATATCACTTGCCGAGTTATCAATCCCAATCACAGCCGTTCCGCTTCCTGTAGCAGTATTTGTATTTACAAAGCGCAGATACCTACCACTACCGGCAAATCTGCCGTCAATGGTAATACCTGATACTCCATATAACCTTACCATAGCAGCTCCTAAATTAGCCCCGCTAATTACTTTAACCTCATCTTCAACAGGCTGAATGGTTAATGTAAAACCTGCAAGTCCCGTTGGGTTTAACTGATGTACACCCGTTTCTGTTAAATCGGAAGTAATATTAACAACCGTATTTCCACCTAAAGCCGCTCCATTGATGGCCTCAAATAAACCTCCGTTTCCTGTGAGGGAAGTATAGGTTTCACCTGTTCCTACATTGAGAGGAGATGAAAGTATTGGAAGAATAGTATAAGAATTAGGCGATGTTGGGGCAGCACTTATAACACTTACAGAAGTACCCGCAAACCCTACCGGTGTAGAAGCACCAACATGAGGTGTGCCGGCCAAATCCTGAGCCACCACAAAATATTGAATAACATCTCCGGAAACAACGCTGCCACCGGTTAAGATGCTATAATCAATGGTAAACGAGAACGGAGAACTGGTGCTCGTTGTGGCTACCCATTTCCAACCGTTGTCTGCGGAAGTATTGCCTCCAAACACATTGTCATCGGTTGATTTTTTATAATACACACGAGGCGCATTGGCAGTTGTATCAACGCTGCTATGGTCTGAAATAGCTATGGACACTGACCTGTTGGTCAATAAAGTTGTATTGGTCAGTTTATCACTGGCAATCATTGGTGCCGATATGTCTCCGGTTGTTTCATAAGCACCCATAAGAGGAAGAGTACGCAGAGTTCCGTCAATATCATCCGTAACAGACACCGTAGCACCCTGCATTAATCCTGTAGAATCAAATGGCAATAATGAGGTATACGAATTGTACATAGGATCAGCAGATACACTATTGGCATCATGGGCAGTTGCTACTGCAGTCCACTCTGGCAGGGTTAAATAGTTAACATTTGTATTATTTACAATCAAAACCCCATCTGTACCGGGAGCATAATACAAATTGTTATTTATGGTTGCTCCACTCAACGCTCCTGCTGAAGGTACGCCTGCATAATATGCGGCAATGTTTTTAATCGTTTGGCTTGAAGATGCAACAGCATAAGAACGCTCATTTGAGAATGAGTTGTTTATGTATTCACGCGTACCGCCTGTTAGTGCAGTATAGAAAGCATAAGAAGCTGCTGTATTGGCTACATCCGAACCTACTAAACGAACTGAATTGTAATAATACCTGTTAGCTCCGGTTTGTTCATAAATTCCATAAATGATTCCATTGGCAATAAATGAATTATTTGCATCTGCTCCCAATGATATCTCATTATTGTGTACCGTGGTGTTAGATCCTGCTGTCTGGCGCAAACCATACAAATTAGCCGTTGCTAAGCCAGAAGCAAAACTACAGGCGTATATTCTGTTTTTCGAGATGATATTGGAACCCGTGGTGGGTCCGGCATACAGGATTCCCATTACCTGACTGGCGGCAGAAGTTGCGGTACTCGATAAATTATAAATTTTATTTTGAGAAACCGTGGCTCCTGCTGCTGTAGCAGCATAATGAATACCAATCACAGTATTTGCGGTAGCAGTAGAGTTGGTTGATAAATTAGATATAGAATTTCCACTGATGTTATAACTACAAGTAGTAGTCGTACAACTGATTCCGATGACCGTATTTGCCGAGCCACCACCGGTTGAAGTTAAATTTGTAATTCTGTTATTGGTAATGGTTTGCAAAGCGGTACTGCTATTTGCATTGTAAAATATTCCCTGTACTGCACCATTTGTATTGGAGGTTAAACCAACGGAATTGGTTATTGACCCAATTTGGTTTCCACTAATGGTTGCGGTTAAGGCAAAATTTCCGGCATTCCCAACCGAAATTCCGCGGCAAGCTCCGGTTGCACCCGTCATTGTGATTCCTGAGATAATATTATTTTGAATATTGAAGGTACCTGCTCCTCCAAACCCAACTACCATGGCACTAAAATTAGCACCATTAACAGAAACAGTAATTGATCCGGCATCGGTACTGTCCCCAAAATAATTAGGTGATTCTGTACCAATATTCATATTGGCTACATTTGTTTGAAGAAGGCATTGAGCATTTCCGCCAGCATACGCTGAACTAAATGAAATATTCTTAAAAACATTCCCCTGAAAACTATTAGGAACAGCTGCTGCTGTAACAAAAATGATGCTTCTTAACTCTGAAGCAGCAGATCCAGCGGTAAATGTACACATACCTCCTTCTGCATGAGGTTCTGTTCCACCGAAATAATTATTTGTAATGGTAAAACCGACTGTATTGTTAGAAGGAGTAGCCGATAGAAACTGTACAACGGAAGTAGAACCTGAACGGGTGGCAGTTTGATAGAAACTGTTTCCGGTTACCGTCCAGCCACTATTTCCAACACCAATATTCAGCCCCCGGCTACCCCCGCCTGCTGTTGTAAAGAAATTATAAATATTACAGTTAGAAACCGTACAGTTGTCATTAAAGGTAGCAGCATTGGTGGTTGAACCGACTGCATTAATGGCATGTTGCGGGGTTCCGGTTGAAGCATCATAAATATTACAATAGTCAAGTACATTGTTATCATTTCCGTTGCTTCCGGTAGTTGTACCAAACACAACCGTTCCGGTACTATTTGTTGTACTTGCTCCTTTTATGTCACAATACTTAATGGTATCATTTGAAGCCTCATTGATGAATCGAATTGTACTTGCCGTAGCAGCAGTAGACGTATTCTCTATTGTGAGCGCATTTGTACTTCCTGTTCCTCCTGCTCTGCCATCAATAATCACATAATTGGCCCCATCTAAGTTAATCAACGGGCTTGCGCTTGAACCTGTAATAGTGGTGGTTACTCCAAGTGCCGGTCTTATGGTTAGAGTATTGTCTGAAGATGCATTTGTAATAGCAATAACGTTAATTGGAAACCCATCCTCTAAATCCGGATTATAACCGGCCCCGAACTCTAAAACAGTTGCAGACGATAATGCTCTGCTTGTTGAAAGATTCGCGGTTGCAGTTGCCGGGGTTACTGGCGTTCCTCCGATAAAATCAATTGTTGGAGCAGATGTATATCCTGTTCCATAGTTTGTCATTTTAATTTGCGTAACAACGCCTCCTGTGATAGTTGCAGTTGCCGCAGCTCCCGATCCCCCTCCTCCTGTAAATTGCACTGTTGGAGTTGAACTGTATCCGTCTCCTCCATCTGTAATATATATTGAGCGAACAACCCCAACTTTGGTATCAGCAAATGCTTCCGAAAGGGTCACATAACCGTTTATCGAATCAGGCCCCATTGCGGTACCTCCAATGGTGTAATCACCCGACCACGAACCGTATACAGCAAATTGACCAGGTGTGGTTGGCGCACTTAAAACAGCCGAAACAGATGTTCCCTCAAACCCTGCTGCAGGGCTTGCTCCAACATTAGGAGTTGGCGATACCAAATCCTGAGCTGCTACAAAATACTGAATGACAGTACCCGCAGAAACACCACCACCGGTAAGCAGCGTATAATCCATTGTAAATGAGAACGGACTTCCTGTATTGGTTGCCTCTACCCATTTCCATCCGTTAAAAGTATTATCGTTGGTGCCAAACGCATCGGCATTTGTTGATTTTTTAAAATACACTCTTGGCTTATTCGCAGTAGAGTCCACCTTGCTCAAATCTGTAATCGTGGCGATTAATACCCGGGAGGCTGATACCGTTGTATCAGACAAAGCCGAATAACTGATAACAGGGGCATTCAAATCCAAAAACTTACCATCAAACTCATCGGCTCCGATATCAGGAGCAATTCCGCCTCCGTTTACCTCTCCGGTTAACGGGTAAGGTCCTCTTGCATCTCCGTCATAGTCATCTGCAACAACGTCAATCTCTTCTCCACCACTTTCTGTCTGTGATGCAATAGATCCGTCTACATGCAGGAAATTTGGAGACTCAGGATCTGTGCTCAAAAAGGTAACTGATTCTGAAACCGAACTTGCATCTCTCGGAGCAATGGTACCGGCTGTAAATGCTCCACCCTTATAATCACCAATGGTTTCTGCCGATGAAACCCCGTCAAAGTATATCAAATTACTTGCACCCGGAGTACCGGCATAAAACAAATTATTATTGGATGCGCTTCCATAATTATTGAGCTGGTTTGCTACTCCTGCACTTCTTCTAAAGGCAACTGTAAATCCGGTACCATTAGCCGTTGAGGTATTTACAATTATATTGTTCCGCAAATTAAGCGTTCCGTTGGTGGGATCTATATGGCTACCGTGAAATATGCCTGTCGTTCCAAAATTTAATCCGGTTGAAGATGCGTTTATATAAACCGTATTGTTGTATATATTATAGGTTCTGCCTACTCCTATTGATCTGATATCAATACCCCTTATAATATCTGGCCCGTTTCCTGCAGGAGCTGTTAAATTGCCGATAAGGTTATTATATGCCGTTATCGTTGTAGCTCCCGTAAATACCAGCCCGGTTACTGCAAAATTTGCAACAGCAGCGGTAGCAGAGAGTGTATGTATCTTATTCCTGTATATACGAACATCTGCTCCTCCATTTACCTGAATTCCCCACACTGTTGGAGCGGTTGCTCCCGATCCGATTAAACTATCGACAGCATTTTGCCACACATTAGTGATAAATCCGGTATTGGTAGCACCTGTAACTACCATTCCCACAGCGGTAGCAGATGCGCCATTGGCTTTGAGCACTCTGATACTGTTATTATGAACATTCATAGTTGTGGCGATATTCCCTATGGAAATACCCGTTAGGTTACCTGATGCTCCTGTTCCATTGATATTATATACCTGATTTAACGATGCGGTTAAAGATGTCCCGGTTCCGCTAGCACCCAATACAAAAGCTGATATTGCACTGCCTCCTGTTATATCCTGAACAGTATTGTTTGAAACATCTGAAATACCGGCTCCCCAAGCGGTTAAATTCACCCCAATAACAGTCCCTGTGCCCTGGTGGTTCCAGTTACTGAACACATTGCCCGTAACCGTTCTGGCTACGGCACCCGAACCACTAAAACCTGTAAGGGCTCCGGCTCCTCCGAAAAGTGTAATATCAGAGAAATTATTATTTGTATAGATACAGGTAGCGCCTGCGACAGAAGCTGTGAAGGTGTTTGATATTATTACTGCGCTGCCCGATACAACTGTTCTGTTAAAAGCCGTAACAATGGCGTTGCCATCAATGGTTAAGGTTCCGGTTGCAGCTATTGCATAATTATGTGAGATGAATGTTATTGCTCCCGATGAGCCTACACTTAAATTGGTAAATGTGTTATTACTAATGGTTGAAACATTATCAGCAGCCGTTGCACCCGTTAAATTAATATAAGTATGACCACCGGTCCCACTAACAGAATAAGTAATTCCTCTGATATCATTTGCCCGGATGGTATGGGTTGTGGCTACCGTATTTGACAGCGCAATTCCGGTCAAAACTCCTCCGTTTGGAAATACATATATAACCCAATTCTGAGCAGATGTACCCAAACTGTTGGTATCTATGCTTACAGAAGGGTCTGTTCCTGTCATTGCCCCCAAAGAGTTTATACCTGTAACTGTTGCAAGAGTGCTGGAAACCTGCATGCCTCTAAATGTATTGCTGATGATGCTAAGGGTATTGCCGGTAGCAGCACTTCTGATACCCATCAGTGCTGCCGTTCCTGTTGTAGATGTTGCTAATCCCGTGTTTGACAGCCCTCCGTCCGTAAAATAACCTATACGGATATTACTGTCCAATTCATTACCAAGTGTATTATACTTTATTGAAAAATCTCCTGCTCCCGCTACATCAATACCTACAAATCCTCCCGCTGTAGTTGGTATGGTTCCTGATGCGTTAATACCTCCAATTGAGTTGTTTTGGATATTAACCGTATTGCCCGATGTTGCATAAATACCCACCACGGCTCCTCCGGTAACTGTACATGCTGTATAAATTGAACCACGATCCGAAGTAGAACCGATTGTATTCCCTGAGGTTGTGCCTATATCGGCATTCCCTGAAGTAATATTGATACCGCACCATATACCATTGAATGTACTAGCGTTGCTTGATGTATACAAGGCAAATCCTCCGATGGTATTGTTTTGAACAGACGATACTGCGCCACCGGCTGTAAACGCGCAATTAATTGCAATATATCTTGTTGCATTTGGCGTTCCTGCCACCGAATATAAAGCCGGAAATCCGGCAGGTATCGCACTGCTTCCCACCAAATTGGTTGTACCGGTTCCCGATGCATTTGCAAACCCGATTGTGTTTCCCGTTATCGTATATCCCGAACCACTACCAATATTAATACCATTGTGGATATTGGCTGTTGTGTAAAGTCTTGTTTCCGACTGAAATAATTTGTTATTGGTAATCACCCATTCCGAATTTCCTGCATTTGTTGCAACTAATTGTATTCCGGATGTTGCAGATGCCGCACTGTAATAATCAGAGATATTGTTATTATCTAATGAATCATTGCTATTATCAATCAAATCACTTGTACCTAATGAATAAACTCCATTAAGCGGATAGTTCGATCCCGCTGCTGTAATATTACAGTTGGAGATTTTATTTCCATAGTTTCCTGTTACTGTTCCTGTACTAAAAAACACAACGCCCAAACCTGTTGTTGAGCCTGTAACCGTAGTATTGTTTACAACATTAGTTGAGGCATCAGCAATAAATCTTATTGTACTGGCAGTTGCTCCGACTCCTGTATTGGAAATCGTGAGTGAATTACCACCGGTGTTTAAACCATCAATCGTAACATTATCTGCTCCGTTTAAATCAACCAGAGGGCCGTCAGTAATGGCTCCTGTAATGGTGCGGGCTCCCCCACCTGTGGGACTGATTGTAATGGCGGAGTAACTGGCTGTTCCGCCACTCTCATTTAATACGGCAGAAGCCGCCTCGCTCGTATTGGCGGAAATGCCAATTGTAATCACTCCCTGATGCGCTCCTGAATTAATTGAATCAAAAGCTTCTTTTAAAGTTAAGTAACTGGCTGAAGGAATAGTTCCTCCGCTGGCTGTTACGTCCACCTGTGCAAAGGTGCGGGTCATCAAAAACAATAGCAATACCGCTATTGTCCATTTGGGGGCACGGACCTGAGTCAGCTTCCATAGGCTGCTTCGCATGCTCCTCCTTGTTTGGGTTGTAGTTGTTGGGTTCATATTTATTGGGTAATTGTTTTAAGTTTTAGATTCAAAGTAAACTGACTATCGGAAAGTGTCAACCCGGCCCTCCGCGCACCCTAATCATAAAGGGTGTCCACTCATAGCAAGCAAGTGGGCTGTATCCTTTAGAGTCAGGAAGTGCGGAGGATATTGACAATATTCGGATACCCATATCAAATAATGCAGATTGGAGAAAAATGCAGAAGTGAATATATAAGCATTGCGAGCAAAGGCTTGCAGGTTGCTAAAATGTGGGGGGTATATGGCTTAAGCCCGGAAGTCATTTTGAGTAAAACATGATTCATCTTTTTGTCTTTTTGATGTTCTTTCATAAGCATAAAGGGAATACCAATGTATACTTTACCACACTATTAACAAAATAAACTTTTAGTTTAAGTGTACCCCTAAAACACTATCCACTATAAATAAGAACCTTATAAAACAAACTTATACACAAAACAAACCTGAAACAATCAACCTCTGAGGACAAAACCTGCCGGTTTGGAACCAAAAATGCCACCTTCGGGTAATTAAAGGTGGCATTTTCAAAACTTTTTATTATCGCATAAAAAAAGCGAAGTACACACTCCGCTTTTCTTACATCAATAATCTGTGAATCTCCGTGACGATTCCTCGCGACAGGACATTCTTAACTCTTAACTCTTTATTCTTAATTACCCATTATGCATTAACTCGAAGCTTGTTCGGCATACGCCTCAACCGGCAGGCACGAACAAACCAGGTTACGGTCGCCATGCGTATTGTTTACACGACCTACCGTTGGCCAGAATTTATTGGCACGAACATAAGGCAGCGGAAACGCTGCTTCCTGACGGCTGTACGCATGACTCCATTCATCAGCAGTTACCATACCTGCTGTATGCGGAGCATTTTTCAATACATTATCTGCTTTATCAGCCGTTCCGTTTTCAATAGCCGTTACTTCATTTCTGATTGCAATCATGGCATCACAGAAACGGTCCAGTTCCGCTTTCGGTTCGCTTTCGGTTGGCTCAATCATAATGGTACCTGCCACCGGAAAACTCATGGTTGGCGCGTGGAATCCATAATCCATCAAACGTTTGGCGATATCTTCGGCTTCCACTCCTGTTGCTCCTTTGAATACGCGGGTATCCAAAATCATTTCGTGCGCACAACGGCCTTTGCTTCCACTAAACAAAATCTGGTAATGTTTTTCCAAACGGGCTTTGATATAGTTGGCATTTAAGATTGCATACTTGGTTGCCTGCTCCAACCCTTCTGTTCCCATCATGCGGATATACGCATAAGAAATCAACAAGATTGATGCGCTACCCCAAGGCGCTGCACTTACGGCCGTCATTGATTGATTGCCACCCTGCATATCCACTACCGAGTGACCCGGTAAAAACGGAACCAAATGTTTAGCCACACCGATAGGGCCCATTCCGGGACCTCCTCCACCGTGTGGAATACAGAACGTTTTATGCAAGTTCAAATGGCAAACATCCGCTCCGATATTAGCCGGACTGGTCAATCCAACCTGAGCGTTCATGTTAGCGCCATCCATATAAACCTGTCCACCGTTTTGGTGAATCAGCTCACATACTTCGGTAATTCTTTCTTCAAAAATTCCGTAGGTTGACGGATACGTGATCATCAAACAAGCCAGATTATCTTTATGCTCTTCGGCTTTGGCTCTCAAATCATCAATATCAACATAACCATTCTCAAGTGTTTTTGTAACCACTACTTTCATTCCGGCCATAGCCGCACTTGCAGGGTTTGTTCCGTGAGCGGATGAAGGAATCAACGCGATATTACGGTGTCCCTGCCCGGTTGATTTCAGGTATTCGCGAATCACCATCAAACCTGCATACTCACCTGATGCACCAGAGTTAGGCTGCAAGCTCATGCCTGCGAAACCTGTAATTTGTTGCAAGTAATCCGAAAGTTCATTAAAGATTTGAGTGTATCCGATTGCTTGGTTGCGCGGAATAAACGGATGCAATAAACCAAAGCCCGGCATGGTTACCGGAATCATTTCGGCAGTTGCATTCAGCTTCATGGTACAGCTACCCAAAGCAATCATCGAGTGGCAAAGCGAAAGGTCTTTTGCTTCCAGTGATTTGATATAACGCAACATCTCATGCTCACTGTGGTGTGTATTAAACACCGGATGTGTCATATAATCCGATTTACGGATCAATGAAGCAGGCCAGTTCAACTGGTATGAACCGGTTTCTGTTTTAACCGCTTTACCTGTCAATACCTGCACCAGCAAATTGATATCGGCAGGTGTATGAGTTTCATCTATCGAAACACGGATAACAGTATTGGAAACTTTATTGATATTGATTTCTGCCTGTTCGCAGGCAACCTGCATGGCAGTAGCATCATTCACTTCAATGCTTAGTGTATCAAAATAATTGTTGCTTGTCACCTTCAATCCGCCTGATGTCAATGCATCAGCTAATTGTTTGGTTAAACCATGCACACGCGAAGCGATTCCACGCAATCCTTTCGGACCATGGTAAACGCCATACATGCTTGCCATGATTGAAAGCAATACCTGAGCGGTACAAATATTAGAAGTTGCTTTTTCACGTTTGATATGTTGCTCGCGGGTTTGCAAGGCCATACGCAAAGCGCTGTTTCCCTGGCTATCCACCGATACACCAATTAAACGGCCCGGCATCTGACGTTTGTAAACATCTTTGGTTGCAAAGTATCCGGCATGTGGTCCACCGTAACCCATAGGCACACCCATACGCTGAGCCGAACCTACTACTACATCAGCGCCCCACTCACCCGGAGGTGTCAACATGGTCAACGATAACAAATCGGCAGCAACAGCTACCAATACTTTATGTTCGTTGGCATTGGCCATAAACGCGCTGTAATCATACACCTCACCATCACCTGCGGGATATTGAATCAACGCACCAAAATAGGTATCATCAAAGGTCACCGTTTTGTGATCGCCAATCACCAGTTCTACTCCCAAAGGAGCGGTACGGGTTCTCAACACATCAATGGTTTGTGGGAAACACAATTCCGAAACAAAAAACTTGGTTGCTTTATCGTTTTTAGCTTCCGAGTGCAACATGTGCATCGCTTCGGCAGCAGCAGTTGCTTCATCCAGCAAACTGGCGTTGGCAATTTCCATTCCCGTCAAATCCATAATCATGGTTTGATAGTTGAGCAAAGCCTCTAAACGCCCCTGGGCAATCTCGGCCTGATAAGGCGTATACGCTGTATACCATCCCGGATTTTCCAAAATATTACGCAGGATCACCAGCGGTGTATGGGTTCCGTAGTACCCTTGTCCGATAAAGTTTTTATAGAGTTTATTTTTACCCGCAACCTCGCTCAGCATGGTTAACAATTCAACCTCAGTCATCGGCTCAGGCAATTGCATGCGCTGCTTTAGCCTGATATGAGCCGGAATGGTCTCATCAATCAGTTGGTCCACACTCGAAACACCAATGGTTTTGAGCATACTCTCCGTATCGTTCTCGATTGGAGAAATGTGACGTTTGATAAATTCGTCTTGATAGCTTGCGTTCAGTTGCATATTGTGTTATTTGTATCGTGTAAAAAGTTGGGCGAAGCTACTAAATTTAAGTTTAGAGCAAATGGTTCGATACTATAATATTTATCATATTTCAACCACCTCGCCAGCTGGCATTTAAAGCCTCAAAACACCTTAAAACAGCATGTATTCACAACACTTAACAACAAGTATTTGAAGCTATTACACCTAAAATTGAATTTTTTTTAGTGATTATCGGGATATTGTCCCCCCTGCCCCCTGCCCCTGGCGGGGACCAGCCGCACACTTTCTAAAAGACTTGTGGGCGGAACTCCCTTTAGAGTTAGGGGGCAGGGGGGACAATATCCCGATAGTCAGTTATTTTTTGTACACGAAGCTCAAAAAGAAGAAAGAAGAAAGATGAAAGACCACGAAGGCGGAATACCAGAATACGGGGCTTCTTGTCTTTCTTTCCTTAACTTATTCGTGTATAAAGTAAAATGCTTTTACACAAAGTGATGAAATGAGAAAGCCGCGAAGGAGCAGAAGACGGGGCTTCGTGTCTTTCTTTCCTTAACTTTTTTGTGCCCTTTCGTGTACAAAAAAAACAATACATTTACATTACGTAATTACAAGCACATGAAAACATTACAGTCTATTCTAGTTCTTATGGTCATATTGTCTGCGCCTTTAAAGGCGCAGCTATTAAAGGCGCAGCTAGTGGAAGGCGATCATCTTCTGGGGGTATGGGAAACCGAAAACGGAAGATCCCATGTAAAAATATCCAAATCGGGAAATACCTATTACGGGCGCATCATCTGGCTCAAAGAACCCCTGAACGAACAGAAAAAAACTAAGGTTGATAAAAACAATCCTGACCCCGACAAACAAAATCTCCCTTTGATTGGCACCAAAATATTAGCAGGTTTCGTATTCAAAGGGCATGATGTATGGGAGGACGGCACTATATACGACCCCGAAAACGGAAAAACTTATAAATGTAAAATCACCAAAAACGGAAATACCCAGCTGAATATTCGCGGGTTTATCGGCATCTCGATGATTGGGAGAACTACAGTTTGGAAGCGGGTGGAATGAGAGGTTGGGACAATTATCTGTTAAGACCCTTTGTTCTGCGCCTTCACTTACGTATTGAGAAAAGTCAATATCGCTTATCCAAAGAGCTTTATCAGAAATAAAACTTTCTAAACTCTTTGTTTCTTGTTCCCTGATTTGCTTTGTATCTTGAGTCTTTGGGCTTGACTGCGTGCCATTGCTAAGGTAACTGGCAACTGGCTCCAAACCTAACCTCGATCTTGTGTAGTTCATTCTTTAGATGATTTTGCATCTCAACAAGGATAGTATAATCCTGAACCCTTAGAATCCCGGATTCTTAAATGGGCTGATATTCTACGAGTCGCCTAACGGGAGTCAATATCCATTTGCTGATGAAGAACTCTGATAATCTCAATCTGTTTTTTCTTTACGTTGATTCTGTAGAAAAACAAAGTGCGACTTGACCCTTGAACGAAAATATCCTTTTCTTATTTCACTGTAATCTTTACCGGATAGAGGGTCTTTTGTAATGTTTTCAATTTCATCAATGATTAAATTGAAGTGTCAACTCCCCACAATTTAATTTCTTCATTGACAAAATAGTCTTGCTCTGTCACAAGTTCCGTTTTCTTTGGAATAACCCAACTGACGCAAGACCGCTTAGCAATAGGCAAACACCGTATGTAAATTTATATCAAAATAATTTTGCCTAAGTCTTAGAATACACAGATTTGCACAGATAATCTGCGTTAATCTGCGGGAACAATAAACTTACTTTTCAACCACTTCATACATATCGGTTCTGCGATCCTTCCAGTTGAGTACCGTGCCTGTATTGCGGGCACGCTCGATGGCCGCCAAATCGAGGTCGGCAATTACCACCGTTTCAATATTGGTACTGCACTCCCCTGCTATGGCATCGGGAGGAAACGAGAAATCACTCGGTGTGTAAATCCCCGATTGCGCATAGTTGATATCCATATTATCAACTGAAGGAATATTACCGATGGTACCGGCAGTGGCCACAAAAATCTGGTTCTCCACCGCACGGCTTTGGGCGCAAATTTTCACCCGTAAATGCCCATGTTTTTCGTCTGTACTAAACGGAACAAACAATATCTTAGCCCCTTTTTGGCAGGCTACGCGGGTCATTTCGGGAAACTCCACATCGTAACAAATATTGATGGCCACCTTACCACAATCCGTATTAAACACCTTGATTTCGTTGCCCGGCTTTACGCCCCACCATTTGGCTTCGTTGCTGGTGATATGAATTTTGTATTGTTTTTCGTAGGTACCATCCCGCTTAAACAGGTATGATATATTGTATAAATTTTCATTCTCAACCTGCAAATGTGTACCGGCAATAATATTGATATTGTATTCAAGTGAAAGGCGTGAAAACAGCGCGATATAATCTTCGGTGTACTCGTCCAATTTACGAATACTGTCCTCCGGACTCATACTCTTATACTCATGCAACGATAACAATTGCGTGGTGAACAGCTCAGGGAACAAAGCAAAATCCGATTTGTAATTACTGGCCACATCCGTAAAATATTCACATTGCTGCGCAAACTGTTTGAACGAAGTAATCTTCCTGAGTTCATACTGAATACAACAAACTCTTACCTTCTTCATCAACACGCTGCGCTCGCGGGTTTCGGCAATATAATCGAGGTTAATCCACTCAAGTAAGGTTGCGTATCCTTCGCTTTCTTTATCATCAGGCAAATAATCCTTGATGATACGCTGAATGGTAAACCCCTGACTTAGCTGGAAGGTCAATACGGTATCTTTGATTTTTTTATCAATTACACGCTTTACATAAGCGCGAACCCCAAACTCCTTGGAGTGCTTGTAATAATTGGGTAAACGCCCGCCAATCAATATTGCTTTCAGGTTTTTATCTACACACAACTGCCTGCGCATATCATACAAACGTCTGCCAATTTTTAATCCCTGATAATCGGGATGCACCATCACTTCGATACCATACAGGGTATCTCCTTCTTTATCGTGGTTGGTGATATATCCGTTGTCACAAATCTCTTTCCACGTATGGTCATCATCATACTCATCCCAGCTAATGATTAAGCTGGTGGCCGAACCTACAATTTCACCTTCGTATTCAATCACCTGCATCCCATCCGAAAAGTGCTTGAACTGGCTTTCCAGCATTTCATACGTCCACGGATCGGTATCCGGAAAACAGATTTTTGACAATTTAATAATTTCATCAAAATCACTTTTTTCTGCTGTCCTCTCAATAAGCTTTGGCTTTTTGGACGAACGCCTTTTCATATTATTCGGTTTGGTACTCACGGTATGCTATTTATCTTTCAAAGGTATCAATTTGCGTTAATTGATGATTATGCCTTAGTTTGCCGCAAAATAAAGAATACAGAACCATGCAGCAAATCATTGAGAACATTTGGAACAACCGCGAATTATTGAAAGAAGCGTCTTCGCAACAGACGATACGTGAAGTTATTGAACTGCTTGACAAAGGAAAACTCCGCACAGCCGAGCCAACCGAAAATGGCTGGCAGGTTAACGACTGGGTAAAAAAAGCGGTGATTTTATATTTCCCGATTCAGCAAATGGAAACCATTGAAGTGGGACCGTTTGAGTTTCATGATAAAATGAAATTAAAGACCAGCTATGCCGAACAAGGTGTGCGCGTGGTTCCTCATGCTGTGGCCCGTTATGGTGCGTTTTTACAACGTGGCGTAATTATGATGCCCAGTTATGTAAATATTGGTGCTTATGTTGATGAAGGAACGATGGTGGATACCTGGGCTACTGTGGGCAGTTGCGCTCAAATCGGCAAGCATGTTCACCTGAGTGGTGGTGTGGGTATTGGCGGTGTATTGGAGCCTGTACAAGCGGCTCCTGTTATTATTGAAGACAATTGTTTTATCGGTTCACGTTGTATTGTGGTTGAAGGTGTAAGAGTGGAGAAAGAAGCTGTATTGGGCGCAGGTGTAACTTTAACCATGAGTACCAAAATTATTGACGTAACGGGTGATGAACCTGTTGAATACAAAGGTGTGGTTCCTCCACGCTCAGTAGTGATTCCGGGTAGTTATACCAAAAAATTTGCTGCCGGTGAGTATCAGGTTCCTTGTGCATTGATCATCGGACAACGTAAAGCATCTACTGATACGAAAACTTCGTTGAATGACGCGTTAAGGGAATATAATGTTGCAGTATAGAAGATAGAGGTTGGATGATGGAAGTTGGAAGCTGTACGGTAAACGATAGATATCAGAGGATAAAAGGAACCTGAGTTTCTGGATGATGGAGGTTGGAAGATAGAGATTGGAGGTTAGAAGTTGGATGTTAGATGATAGAAGTTGGAGTTGAGATCGCGAGGCTTTGCTCGCGATGGCGAGTTTACCTCGCCACAATTGAGTTTTAAATTAAATTGTGATATGATAAAATCTTATAAGGACTTAGACGTTTGGAAGCTATCATTTGAGTTGGCGATGGAAATATTCTGGCTGACGCGAAAATTTCCGAAAGAAGAAGTCTATTCTCTAACCAGTCAAATTGTAAGATCTTCACGTTCTGTCTCCGCTAATATTACGGAAGGCTGGGCTAAGAGACATTTCGAAAAGGTATTTAAGCAACACCTGATTGACTCATTAGGATCGAATATAGAGACATACAACTGGTTAGATTTTGCTAAAGAATGTCAATACATTTCAGAAACAGAACACAAGGACCTTACCGACAAAATTGACAGTATCAGTAAAATGATTACAAAATTGCATCAAAACTGGACCAGTTAAATAAAGCACAAAACCTCCAACATCTAACATCCAACTTCTATCATCTAACATCCAACTTCTAACCTCCATCTTACCATCTGTAAACTTCATCAAAACTGAACCAGCCAAAACAAGCACGATGCCTCTAACCTCTATCATCCATCCGCCAACATCAAAGGGCCTCCGCATTGGGCTTGACGCGAAGCGTGCCTTTAATAATGGAACAGGACTGGGGAATTATTCGAGGTTTGTAATCAATGGATTGATGAAACAGTTTCCTGAGCATGAGTATTTCCTGTTTACGCCTAAGATTGATTCGCGATACGCCTTTTTTTACACCCCTTCTTCCAATATTACACTCATCACTCCCAATACTTTTTTGGGTAAATCCTTCACCTCGCTTTGGAGAACCTATGCCATTGCCGATATGTGCAATGAGTTGAAGCTGGATGTTTTTCATGGACTGAGCAACGAACTGCCTGTTGGCATCGAATCCTTTAAAGGAAAAAAACTGGTAACGATTCATGATTTGATCTTCCTTCGTTACCCCAACTACTATAACAATATCGACCGGTATATTTATACCCGCAAGTTTAAATACGCTTGTGCCAAAGCCGACATCGTTGTAGCGGCCAGCAAACAAACAAAGTCCGATATCATTCAATACCTGCATACACCCGACTCCAAAATCAAGGTCGGTCATCAGAATTGCGATGCGAGGTTTGAGCAAGTAGCCTCCGAACAAGAAAAAACAAACCTGTCGCAAAAGCTCAACCTGCCTCCGAATTTTATATTATGTGTTGGCACCATAGAGCAGCGTAAAAATCAACTTACCGTACTCAAAGCCTTTCATGCTGCACAGCTTGAAGGTATATCATTGGTATTTGTAGGACGAGAAACTGAATACGCCAACAGCCTCCACTCTTATATCCGGGAACATCAATTGGAAAACAAAGTTGTATTCCTCAAAAATATTTCGGCTGCCGACTTACCCGTTTTATATCAGCTCGCAAAAGTATTTGTGTACGCCTCCGAGTTTGAAGGTTTTGGCATACCCATCCTCGAAGGGTTGCGTAGCGGGGTTCCTGTACTCGCTGCCAATAGCTCCAGTTTACCCGAAGCAGGCGGACCGGCTGCTCATTATTTCCAACACGATAAGCCTGTTGAGTTAGCTGCATTGATGCACAAAGTGCTGTCGCCCGACTACATAAAACCTAATTACACTGCACATCTCCAGCAATTCGACACCGAAAAACTGATGCAACAATTGATATCGTTGTATACCCGTTGAGTTTCCCACAATACGTGCATACATTAGGTCGTTAATAGCTCGGTATTGCTTATTTTCGCTTTGTTAAATGATACTCTGACGTGAACAAAGAACCTCAAATCAAAAAAAGACGTAAAGTTTCCTATCTGCCGTCCATCATCAGCATTGCATTGGTTTTGTTTATGATGGGCCTGTTTGGCATCATTATGATCAACGGAAATAAGTTATCGAATCATTTTCTGGAGAATTTTCAGTTAACCATCTTCTTCCGCGAAGATGCCTCTGAAATTGAAATTAAAAGTGTAAAAACCCTGATTGAGGTTAGTGACTATACCAAAAACAGCATCTTTGTAAGCAAAGAGGATGCAGCCAAACAATTTGCAGCCGAAACAGGACAGGACTTTGTGAGTTTCCTTGGATTTAATCCCCTGTTGCCTTCGGTTGAATTGTTTGTAAAAGCAAAATATGCCAATACCGACTCCATTCAGAAAATAGAACGTGATATTAAAAGCCATAAGGCTGTTCAGGATATTGTATACCAGCAGTCCATTATCGAAGAAATTCATAAAAACATCAAAACCATTGGTTCGATACTGATTGCCATCAGTCTTATCTTTTTAGTGATTGCCATTACCCTCATCAACAATACCATTCGTTTGAATTTGTATGCCCGCAGGTTTATCATCAAAAGCATGCAACTGGTGGGTGCTACGCATTGGTTTATTATCCGCCCTTTTGCCAAAAATGCTTTATTGCACGGTTTGTATGGTGCTATCATAGCCATTCTGCTGTTGAGCGGATTATTGTATTGGCTACCGTTTTTCATTCCTAATGTTCAAACCTTATACGATCAATCTCAATTTGCATTATTGTTTGTTGTGCTTATTATTGCGGGTATCATCATCAGCATGATCAGCAGCATAATCAGTACAAACCGATACCTGCGTGTAAAAATTGACGACCTTTATTAAAACTAACAACCATGGCAGATAAAAAAGCCCCCGTAAGAAAACAAGCCGCAAGAAGTGCTGCTCCTAAACACGAACAATTAAGTTTTGCATTCGGCAAAGAAAATTACATGCTTATGCTGACAGGTCTTGTTGTGATTGTGCTTGGCTTCTTTTTGATGGCCGGTAAAGAAGATATCTTCAGCACCACAAAATTGACCATTGCACCAATTATGGTGATGGCCGGTTTTGCCATCGAGATTGTGGCCATTATGCGCAAATCCAAAGACTAGCCAATGAGTATTTTTCAGGCTATTATCCTCGCTATTGTAGAGGGTATCACTGAGTTTTTGCCGGTTTCATCAACCGGCCACATGGTTATCGTATCCAGCCTTATGGGTATTGCCGATAATCACTTTGTGAAAATGTTTACTGTTGCCATTCAATTCGGTGCCATTCTTTCGGTGTTGGTTTTGTATTGGCGTAAGTTTTTGCAAAGTTTTAACTTCTACCTCACCCTGGTGGTGGCCTTTATTCCGGCCGCTGTGTTCGGCAAACTATTCAATGATCAGATTGATGCCTTATTGGAAAATGCGCTTGTTGTTGGCATCACTCTGTTTCTTGGTGGTATTGTTTTGTTGTTTGTAGATAAGTGGTTCAACACCGAAAAGACAAATGATGAGATCACCTATCCCAAGGCCCTTACCATTGGCATGTTTCAGGTTATTGCCATGATTCCGGGCGTTTCCAGGTCGGCAGCAACCATTATTGGCGGTATGCAGCAAAAACTATCACGCAAAGCCGCTGCCGAGTTTTCGTTCTTCCTGGCTGTTCCCACCATGTTTGCCGCAACTGTTTACAAGTTGTACAAGTTCATCAGCGAAGGCAATACTTTTGGCAGTGATGAACTCGTTGTTTTAACTTTAGGCAATGTGGTTGCTTTTGTTGTGGCGATGATTGCCATCAAAGGTTTTATCAGCTTTCTGACCAAATATGGGTTCAAGTTTTTCGGTTGGTACCGGATTGTAGTGGGTGCTGTTATTTTACTGATGTACGCCATGGGCGTGAATCTTCAAGTTCTCTAATAAAAATAATTGCCTCATAATGAACAACCCCAATAAAAGAGGACGTTTTTTTTCAGGAAAGATTTGACAAATAAAAAAAGCTGCATACATTTGCACCCTCGTTAACAAAGAAAGCACACAGCAATTAGCGTTAACATGATTCCGTAGCTCAGCTGGTAGAGCATTACACTTTTAATGTAGGGGTCCTGGGTTCGAATCCCAGCGGGATCACAAAAGCAACCTTCGGGTTGCTTTTTTTGTTTATCCCCTTTTCGGGAAAAATGAGATCTTTTTTAAACATAAAACGGGGATCAATGCTAAAACCTGTGGGACGAACAAACACAATTAACATTCCCACTTCTCGATACGAACGCCTACGCTCAAGCCACCCCAATATTCGAAGTGACTATCCTATTAACATATCAACCAATCAACATCATTAACACAATTAACATCCCCTCTTCTCGATACGAACCCTTACGCCACAACCATCCCAATGTTCAAATCGAAGTGACTATCCTATTAACATATCAACCAATCAACATCCCCTCTTCTCGATACGAACGCCTACGCTCAAGCCATCCCAATGTTCGAAGTGACTACACACTACCGCGCCACCTCAATCTTATACTTCTTCCCTTTTATCTTCTCCTCTTTCATGGCTGATAAAAGCGCATTTACCTTGCTTGATTTAACTGCGGCAAAAGAGCCAAAATCTTTTACTTCTATTAAACCCAGATCGTCTTTTTCGAGGTTTCCCTTTTGCATCAACGAACCCACAATATCAAATTTATTGAGCTTGTTCTTTTTACCTCCACTAATGTAAATGGTTTGAAACTTAGGCGCTGCAGGCAATTTCCCCTTTCCTTTCAAATGCAATGTTTCGATTGAATCGTCAATATATTCAGGTAATTCTTCGTCACTGCTTACCACTACATACGAAGTTCCGGTAGCATGCATACGTGCTGTTCGTCCATTGCGATGTACAAACTCATGCTCATGTTTAGGTAAGTGAATATGAATAACGTGGTTCATTTCCGGAATATCCAATCCACGTGCAGCCAAATCCGTTGTCACCAAATAGTTCACCGTACCATTTCTAAACTTAATAAGCGAACGTTCCCTGTCATCCTGATCCATGCCTCCATGGTAAAACCCTGCAACAAGTCCTTTGCTGTTAAAATAGTCAGACGTTCGTTCGCAACTTTCGCGGTGATTACAAAATAAAATAGCCGGTTCACTGTTTATCGAACACAAAAGTTGCACAAGCGTATCAAGTTTATCTCTATCTTCTGATACAACACGTTTGATGCTCAATGCATCAATATGCTCTTCAGTTTTAGCGGTGAAGTTTATTTCGGTTGGTGAAGTCACTTTAGCAAAAGATGGAATCTTATTCAGTGGAGTAGCCGATACCAATACTTTTTTGTTCAAGTTTTTTAATCCGCCAAAGATGTATTCCATATCATCCTGAAAACCCATCTCCAGAGATTTATCAAACTCATCCAAAATCAATGTTTGAATCGAGTCCAATGAAAAGCTGCCTCTATGAATATGATCAGCAATCCTGCCGGGCGTTCCTATAAGTAAGGCCGGAGGGTTGCTCAGGTTTTTTGTTTCGATTTGTGAGGAGTGCCCCCCATAACATACGTTTACCTTAAAGCCAGTACTCATCTTTTTCCAAACCTGCTCAATTTGCAAAGCCAGTTCGCGCGAAGGAACCAATATCAAACATTGTACTTGCTGAATATCTGGATTGAGTAATTGTAATAATGGATACAAAAAACCAACCGTTTTACCCGAACCTGTAGGTGCAACCAACACAACGGCTTTATCTTTCAAGATCGCTTTATGTGCAGCTTCCTGCATGGGTTTAAGCGCCTCAATTCCTATATTTTGTAATGCTTTAGGTAGTTTATTTTCCATTGTGGGCAAATGTAGGTGCAATTTGATGCAGATGGTGCATACGTAGATTTTGTTATCGTAAGAGTACGCGCTGTTGTCGCGGGCTCTTCCTTTGCTGTGGTTAATCTTCTCACCTTTACGGTTTATATTCTTCCTCTTTTCGAATTTCGAGATTTATTAATGTAGGTTATGTATTAATGTAATGTTGTTGGTAGTCACTTCGAGTAGGCTGCAAGCCGTATCGAGAAGTGTTTGGTCTCGATACGCAATGCTCTACAAATCCTCAGCAATTGCTACTCGACCTGACTGATTGCTAAAAAACAACACTTTACTAATACATAACATTAATGTATATCCGCAAGCGTACCAGTAGTATTTAACCTTAGTGTATCCTTGTGTCCTGGTGGCTTAGTGGCAAAGAGTTCTCGCCACACACGAAGTTTCAAAGAATACACAAAGCCATGCATTTGATATACATATTTATTATTCGGATTTCCTTCCTTACCCCAACTCAAACACCTGCGTTTCAAACGGCACTTCTATATTGTTATATCCCATTTCTTGGAGTTGGCTTTGCATGGCCAATAGATTCTTTTCATCTCCATGCACCAAAAATACTTTCTTCACATCGCGGGCTTTGGTGGCATCGAGGTAATTCAAAATTTCTTCGCGGCCCGGGTGCGAGCTGAACACATCGGTAGAGGCAATCTTGGCATAAATCGGATAATCTCGCCCTTTGATACTAATGCTGCGTTGTCCTTGCAGCAACCTGTAGCCAAGGGTTCCTTCGGCACAATAACCGGCAATTAAAATCATGCTGAACGGATTTTGAATATTGTTTTTTACATGCTCCTGTATACGTCCGCCTTCAACCATGCCCGCTGCCGAAACAATAATGCAGGAGTCGGTATAATTGAGCAGTTGCTCATGTTCGTTGTAATTGTCAATCCAGTGCAGACCTTCAAAATCGAACAACGATTTGTGTTGGGCCACAAAACGGGTAGCATCTTCATTGAGCAGCTCTGGGTGGTTTTGGTATACATGCGTGGTTTTAATGGCCAGCGGACTGTCTACAAAAACTTTGATACCCTCAAGTTTTCCGGCTTTCTCCAACCGGTTCAACACATGTATAATAGATTGGGTCCGGCCTACGCTAAAGGCCGGTATGATTAACCGTCCGCGAAACTTCACAATCGTTTCCTCAATATACTTCATCAGCTCATCATCGGCTGTATCGGTACAGGTATGTGTACGCGCTCCATAAGTGGTTTCGGTAATCAGATAATCGAGGTTGTTCATGGGCTGCGGTACACAAATCAACTCGGCATTGCTACGTCCTAAATCGCCTGTAAAACCAACACGTTTAACGACACCACCTTCTTTTACATTAAACACCACACTGGCAGCACCCAATAAATGTCCGGCTTCAACCAGCTCCACCGACAAATTTTCATTCACCACGAAGGGCTTATCAAAATTCCACGTAACCATGCGGTCGGTCATCAATTCTACCTGACGGTCGAAATAAATAGGCTTGGGAACAAGATGGCGTTTTTGCATACGCGCCCTGCCCAGTTTGCTTTTATATTCCTGCAACTGAATATTGGCGCTGTCAAACAATAAAAATCTGGTGAGCTCGGCTGTAGCAGGCGTACAGATAATTTTGCCCTGATATCCCCTGTCTACCAGTGCCGGCAGATTTCCCGAATGGTCGATATGGGCATGAGTCAAAATCACCAGGTCAATATCCTGAGGCCGAAACGGAAAATCAAAAGCTTCTTCGTGCAGCTCCCGCTTCTGCTCGTAGTTCATCCCACAATCCACCAAAATATTATACCCATTATCCAGCGTAAGCATGTGCATGCTACCTGTTACCTGACGCGCTGCGCCCCAAAACGTTAATTTCATTATCTGTCCAAAGTCCCTTTTTAAACGATTGTGCACACCGCACAACCCGGTAAAGATGCGCGCAAAAATCCACTAATCCCGTTACAAATCAAACCTATATCCTATTTTCGTGTACCATGGATATACATTTGCTCAACAAACACCACTCCCTGCTGCACCAATATGTAGCCGAACTGCGCGACACCAGCATCCAAACAGACCGCGCACGGTTTCGAAAAAACATTGAACGCATCGGCCAGATTATGGCTTATGAAATCAGCAAGGTGCTGGAGTGGAAAGATGTGGAGATTACCACTCCATTGGGTTCCCATACCTCTTCACAACTGGCCGAACAGCCTGTATTAGCAACCATTTTACGGGCAGGACTCTCCATGCACCACGGTTTATTAAGTTTTTTCGACCATGCTGATTGTGCTTTTATTTCGGCCTACCGCAAACACCATGAAAACGCTCACGATTTTGACATTGTGGTTGAATACCTTGCCAGCCCTGATATCAACGGCAAAACACTGTTGCTCATCGACCCCATGCTGGCCACAGGCCAGTCCATTGAACTGACCTACAAGGCCATTTTGCAACGCGGCACACCTAAAAAACTTCATATTGTAAGTTTACTTGGCAGCCTCGATGGAGTGAATTACATCAAAGACAAACTGCCGGAAGCGACTCTTTGGCTGGCCGATATGGACGACACCTTGAATGATGCCGGGTATATTGTGCCGGGATTAGGTGATGCCGGTGATTTGAGCTTTGGCGAAAAAATCTAAACCAAAACTGACAAAACCGTTGCTGATAATATCTTACCTTGCAGCGATGAGAATACTCTGTTTCTGTTTGCTGATGATTTCCTCCGGTATCTATCCCGTACTGGCACAAAGGGTACAGATGGTGGACCGTAACTGGATAAACCACATGAGCCAGAACAACAGCGACACCACGTATATCATCAATTTTTGGGCTACCTGGTGTAAACCCTGTGTAGAAGAATTACCCGACTTTGAAAAGATAAATGCGCAATACAAAGACAAAAAAGTAATGGTGATTCTGGTAAGCTGTGATTTTCGCAAGCAGCTTGATAGCCGTGTGATTCCTTTTTTGGCTGATAAAAACATTCGTTCAAAAGTGGTGTTAATGAATGAGAGTGATCCCAATAGCTGGATTGAACGTGTGGACAGCAAATTTACCGGAGCCATTCCGGCAACACTCATCATCAATGGCAAAAAAGATTTTCGCTTTTTTAAAGAAGGCGAAACCAATTATAAAGAACTTGACTCTATTGTTAAACCCTTAACCCAATAACACCATGAAAAAATTAATTGCTTTAATGCTTACCGTTACTGTTATTTTAAGCAGCGCCTTTACTTCTACCGACCCAACCACAGGTTATAAAGTGGGTGATATGGCCCGCGACTTCTCCCTCAAAAATGTAGATGGCAAAATGGTTTCGTTAGCCGACTACCAAAAGGCCAAAGGTTATATCGTGGTATTTACCTGCAACCATTGTCCGTTTGCACAAGCTTACGAGCAACGTATTATTCAACTGCATAACAAATACGCTTCTCAGGGATTTCCGGTTATAGCCATTAACCCGAATGATAAAACCCGTTCACCGGAAGATTCGTATGAGAATATGGTGACCCGCGCCAAAGACAAACAATATCCGTTTGCCTATGTGTACGATGAAACGCAGGAAATTGCCAAAAGCTATGGAGCAACCCGCACACCTCATGTGTTTTTATTGAGCAAAACCAAAGCCGGCAATAAGGTTGAATATATTGGAGCTATTGATGATAACAGTGAAGAAGCATCAGCCGTTAAAGAAGCTTATTTAAGCAATGCCATTGATGCGTTGTTGAACGGAAAACCTATAACCACCAATAACACAAAGGCGATTGGTTGCACCATCAAATGGCGTAAAAGTTAATAGGCCAAACCGATTGTAAATCCGGCACGAAGCCCGTACCCTCTTAAATATAAATTGGGAATACCCGAACCGATGATTATATCGGAGGTGGATTTGACATCAATATTTGAAGCGAGTACAAACGAATAACAAGGCCCAACAAACAGGTCGAGAGCAACCTTGTTTTTAAAGATGGTTTGTTTGCCTACCGTAGCTCCAAAGCCAAGAGAATGGTAGGTGTATAAATCGGAACCCTTCTCGCGATAGCGGGTATAATTTACTTGCATTCCCGTTTGATTATCCATAACCGATACTTCAACCCTCTTATCAAGCTGTCGGCTGTATTCATAATACATATACCGCATAAAGGGGGCAATGTAAAATCCGCTAAGTCCCCTGCCGTTTAAATTATACCGATACTCAGGCATCACCGTAAAACCTTGTGTGCGTTGACTTTTCACCGCACTGTATATGCTTATATTGATAGTATTCACACCGCTTGTAACAGTCGAGGAGTGACTATACGGATCAGGACTTTCATCCGTTGTACTTCCATACGAATCAAAATCGGTATACGAAGCGGTAAGCTGAAAACTGGCTTCGGGGCTTAATACCTTTTGCCAGGCCAGATTCACCGTGCTATAAAAGGGCGATAGCAGATTAATCTTAACAGCTTGTGTATGCTCTTTGCGGGCCAATAAGGTTGTTGACTTCTCTCCAGTTTCCTGTGCCAGTGTTTGAAAACATGGCAACAGCAATAATCCTGCTACCCCAATAATCACTTTTTTATTTTTCATCTTTACGATTGCTAAAATACAAAACCTATAGTACATCCCGTTCTGATAAATCCTCCTGAAAATAGCGGACCAATATCAGCCGCAGGAACCGGAGCTCCATTCTGATAAGTCTTATTATAATTTGGCCCCAGAAATATATCCAACGCTAATCGTTTTGCAAAAACCCACTGATAGCCAAACACAATTCCTCCGCCATATACATTGACCCGGCTGGAGCCTGTATTGCTGGTAATGGGCGGTATGCCACTTATCTGCGAAGCATCCCAATACGTCTGGTAACGTACATAGGGCTGAACATAGACCCCGGTTGGAAAAGTACCCACAAGGTAATAACGGTAATTATAGGTAGCACCTACCCCTTCAACTCCTGTTGGCTCTCCAAAATATTGCCCGCCAAAATAAAACACCTCAAACTGTGAGCTGCTGTTGGGATTCTGATTGACCTCGAAATGAAATGTTGCTGTGCCCACAAACGGACTCAGTATATTGGCTTTGATGACATACCTGAAATCTGTTTCGTTTGCCTCCGGTTTAACATAGGGTTTATGCTGAGCCTCTGCAACAGACACCCACATCAAAACACAAACAATAATGCCAATACGATTCATTTCCAATCAGAGTATATGCATAAATACGATATTTCTTTGATGATTGCTTTACCGTCCTCCAAAAATAGAGCTCCCCACCCTGATCATATTCGAGCCTTCTTCGATGGCAAGCTTATAGTCTCCGCTCATGCCGAAGGAAAGAATTGAGAAGTGAGATGTAAGAGGAGAGAGATGAGAAGAAAGAGGAAAGACTTGAGACTTGAGTGATTCGAAGATGGAAACCAGAGAGCGAAACTCTTTGCGAACTTGGTATTCATTATCCGTAAAACTCGCCATTCCCATTACTCCCTGTATGGAGATATTTTTCATTTGTTTGAACGAATCGCTATTAAGCAAAGCGCGTGCTTCATCTAAGTCCAAACCAAACTTGGTTTCCTCCTGTGCGATATGAAACTGCAGCAGGCAGTTGATTACTCGGTTGTGCTTGGCGCCTTCCTTATTAATCACTTCCAGCAATTTCAGTGAATCCACTGAATGAATAAGATGTACAAACGAAGCCATATACTTCACCTTATTGCTTTGCAAATGACCGATCAAATGCCATTCGATATCTTTAGGTAACTGCTCGTATTTGCCTACCATCTCCTGCACCTTATTTTCGCCAAATGCACGTTGCCCGGCCTGATATGCCTCCAGAACAGCCTCAGCAGGCTTGGTTTTGCTCACTGCCACCAATTTTACACCGGCAGGTATTTCTTCTAATATTTTATGGATATTTGCGCTAATCATAACCGTTATACAAGGTGCAAAAATATTCTTATCTGTTCATATTATTATGGGTATTTGTGGGCTGTGCTCCAGATAAACCCAAAGCCCCCTCCGATTTATTAACCCAATCGCAAATGAGCGGTATTATTGCCGATATGCATATTGCTGATGCCATTACCACCAGCAAAGCTTTACTACCTGATAGTGCCAATCAGGAAGCCATTAGTTACAGGGAGTTTATCTTAAAAAAGCACAATACCAACAAACAACAATTTACTGCAAGTCTTGAGTTCTACAAACAAAACCCCGAACAACTCGACTCGGTATATGCCGAAGTAATCACCAAACTCAGCAGCACCGAAACCCAGTACCTCGGTAAATAAGCCCTCTTTACTCTTAATTCTTTACTCTTTTCTCTCAATTCTTAATTCTTTACTCTCAATTCTCACCTCTCAACTCTTCCCCCTTGCCTTATCCCAAACATATAGAACAAAAACTTGAGTTCGACCAACTCAAACAACTGCTGTTAAACAAGTGTATCTCCGAAATGGGTCAACAGTATGTTGGCAAAATACGGTTTGTCAACCGCTATGATGTCCTCGAGCGTTTATTGCTTCAGGTGAAGGAATTTAAAACCATACTGATTGAAGATACTCCCTTCCCTGCCGAACACTATTACAATATTGAAGGGTATTTGCAAAAAGCTTCGATTGAAGGAACTTTTTTAACCGAAAGCGAATTTCACCAACTGCGTTTATTGCTCAATACGTTTGGCAATATCTGCAAATACTTCGAACAACGTACTGACCGTTATGCCCAACTGGCAGCCTTGTTCGGAGGCATCCGGTTTAACCAGTCGCTGGGCAAAAGCATCGAAAAAATCATAGATGATAAAGGTGATATGCGTCCCAATGCTTCACCCGAACTCTCTAAATTATCATCAGCCATCAACGAAAAAGAAAAAGAAGTTCGCAGACGGTTAAACAACTTATTCGACAAAGCCAATAAAGAAGGCTGGCTGGCGGACTCGGGTATTTCGGTGCGTGACGGCCGTTTGGTGTTGCCGGTACTGGCCGAACACAAACGTAAAATTCCGGGATTGGTGCATGATGAATCGTCAACCGGACAAACCATTTACCTCGAACCGACTGAAGTATTTGAAACCAATAATGTGATTCGCGAACTGCAAATCGCCTATAAGCGTGAGAAGGAACGAATCCTCATAGAATTGACCAGCCGCATTCGTCCCGATTTGCCTGAGCTGTCAAGCTACCTGCAACGTTTAGGTCTGGTTGATTTTATCCGGGCCAAAGCATTACTGGCCATTGAACTGGATGCTGATATGCCCATCCTTCATAAATACGCACAAGCGCATTGGGTAGATGCCTATCATCCGCTGCTCAAACTCAACCACCAAAAAGCAGGATTACCGGTGGTTCCGCTGACGGCTGTGCTCACCCGCGAAAAAAGAATATTGGTAATATCGGGACCCAATGCCGGAGGAAAATCCGTATGTCTTAAAACCATCGGACTCCTGCAATACATGTTGCAATGCGGCTTATTGGTGCCTTGCAAAAGTCACTCGGAAGTGGGATTGTTTTCGGATATGCTGGTTGATATTGGTGATGAACAGTCCATCGAAAATGATTTGAGTACGTACAGCTCTCACTTGCTGCACATGAAATATTTTACGGAGTTTGCCGATAGCAAAACCTTGTTTCTGATTGATGAGTTTGGAACCGGAACCGACCCTCAGTTTGGCGGTCCGTTGGCCGAAGCCATCCTCAACCGGTTGAATGAGAAACATGCTTTTGGTGTGGTAACAACCCATTACAGCAACCTTAAAAACTTTGCATCCAATGCCAAAGGATTGGAAAACGCGTGCATGTTGTTCGACAACAGCAAAATGCAACCGTTGTATGTGTTGGAGATTGGCAAACCCGGAAGCTCGTATGCCTTTGAGATTGCGCAGAAAACGGGACTCTCGCAACCAATCATTGAATATGCCAAAGGCAAGGTGGGCGATAAACAAAAACGTGTTGATGATTTATTAATCGACCTCGAGAAAGAAAAAGCCCATGTGCACGAACTCAAAAAACGTTTTGCCGAGAAAGAAGAAAAATCGAAACAGCTTATTGACGAGTATACCAAACTCAAAACCGACCTTGATACCAACCGCAGAAAATTGTTAACGGATGCCCGGCAGGAAGCGTTATCCATTATCTCGGAAGCCAATAGTAGAATTGAAAATACCATTCGCGAAATCCGGGAGAAAAAAGCCGATACCGAAACCATCCGAAAGGTTCGCTCCGAAATCAAACAAGAGGTGGATGAGCTCAAAACAAAAAGCAAAGTGGATGCTCCTAAACCACAACCCATCGCAACAACTGTATTGCACTCAGGTCCTGTTGAAGTGGGTTCTCATGTGCAAATCGTTGGTCAAACCAATACAGGAGAAGTGGTTGAGCTCAACAAAAACAAAGCGCTTGTAGCCTTTGGCGAATTGCGCAGCTGGGTGGACCTAAAAAAACTGCAAACCGTTAAAGCTCCTAAAAAGGAAGAGCAGCGAAAGCAAACACAGGGTGTTGATTTAAACAGCAAGATGCAGCATTTCCAAACCGAGTTGAACATCATCGGTACCCGAGGAGAAGACGCTATGCGTCAGGTTCAGGAGTTTATTGATGATGCCTATTTGCTTGGGTTTAAAGAAGTGCGTATTGTACACGGACAAGGCTATGGCATTTTGCGCAAGCTGGTGAAAGAGTTTTTGCAAAGCAGTCCGTTTGTGGTAAGCTTCAAACACGAACATATTGAGATGGGCGGTGATGGTGTGAGTATTGTGACGCTGAAGACGTAGTCAGTTCGAGTAAGCCTTGGGATAGATTTGTGTATGGAGCTTGTATCGAGAACTGAATCAAGTAGGCAAAAGGAAAGTAAGCAGTGTGCAAATTCCTGCCGCACCCCTAACCCTAAAGGAAACCCTTGCGCAAAATATCTAATTTAAGTAGATTCTAACTGCCGACATTCAATGATGAATAACGAATAATGAATTCAGAATACTGATTTTAGAATAAAACTTCGAACATCAAACCTCGAACATCAAACAGTCAATGACGAATTGGAAACAAATGCCTACACAATTAACCAATCAACACAATTAACATCCCCAACTACTCCCCCGCTTTCACCCAATCATTAAACTGCTCAACGGTAATAGCATCCTTCACATCAAACTCCCCAATTTTTGTTCTGCGCAAGCTGTTGAGGTAAGCTCCACATCCGAGTGCCGCACCAAAATCGTTGGCAACAGAACGGATATAGGTTCCTTTGCCACATACAATTCGGAAATACACCAATGGCAATTCAATCTTCGTAATTTCAAATTCATGTATCACAACTGTGCGTGATTCCAGTTCAACTTCTTTACCCGCTCTAGCCGATTCATACAAACGTTTCCCATCTTTTTTGATGGCCGAATACACCGGAGGAAACTGTTGCTGTTCACCTGTAAACCGCAATGCTGTTTGATGAATGTGTTCGGGAGTGATGGATTCAATTGAACCCGCAGCTTGAACTTCCGTTTCCAGATCAAAGGAAGGAGTTGTAGCACCCAGAAAAAAACTTCCGGTATACTCCTTATCACGCCCCATATACGAATCAATATTTTTGGTTTGTTTGCCGATGCATACAATCAGCAATCCACTGGCCAGCGGGTCAAGGGTTCCGGCATGACCAATTTTGATGCGCAGTTTTTGTCCATGCACAAGCGTATGTCGCCCGGCTTCAATCTCTTTGCGCAAGTATCCCAGCAACGCATACTTCATTTTGTTCACTGCATCAAACGAAGTCCACTCCAGCTGCTTATCAATAAGCATAACGACACCTTGTTCGAAATCGAATGCAAAAGGAGTGTTAATTGTGTTGAGTGTGTTAATGATGTTGGATGTTGATTGGTTAATAATGTTAATTGAGTAGAAACTCGTCTTCTATTCAATATTATTATACTTGGTGGATTAAGTAATTAAGTTGGTTAAGTAAATCACATTCTAATACGTATTTACCTAATTACTTAACTACTCAATTACTTAGTTACTTAATGTATTAATAATGTTGATGGACCTACTGCTATGAACCATGATCTATCAACTATGAACTTTCCTCACACAACCATATTCAGAATCTTACCTTTTACAAACACAATTTTCTTAGGTGTTTTGCCTTCGAGCCATTTCTGCACCGACTCATCAGCCAAAACAGCTTGCTCCACTTCTGCCTGAGGCATCGTTAAGCTAAATTCCATATTCATGCGGTGTTTACCGTTGATAGAAATTGGATAACTGAAAGAATCTTCAATCAGGTATTCTGGTTTAAACTCAGGATAAACAGCATCCACCACACTGGTTTGATTGCCCAGTGTTTGCCACAATTCTTCGGCAATATGCGGAGCATACGGGCTTAAACAAATCACCAGCTTCTCTAAAATTTCTTTCTTGCTCGATTTTAACTCAGTGAGTTCGTTTACACAAATCATAAAGGCCGGCACTGAAGTATTGAACGAGAAGTTCTCGATATCCTCAGCAACTTTTTTGATGAGTTTATGCAATACCTTCAATTCTTTTTTGCTGGCAGGTTCATCGGAAACCAACAGTTGTCCTTCGGCATTGTAAAACAATTTCCACAGTTTTTTCAGGAAGCGCAATACACCTTCAATCCCTTGTGTGCTCCAGGGTTTGCTTTGTTCAAGCGGACCTAAAAACATTTCATACAAACGCAGGGTATCGGCTCCGTAGTCAACCACAATATTATCAGGTGTCACCACATTGTGTTTCGACTTGCTCATTTTCTCCACTTCGCTGCCGCAGATGTATTTGCCGTCTTCTAAAATGAACTCGGCATTTTTAAAATCTTCGCGCCATGCTCTAAATGCATCAATATCTAATTCATCATTTTTTACAATGTTTACATCAACATGAATGGCCGTTGTGTCGTAGGTTGCTTTCAACCCATACGATACAAACTTATTGGAGTCTTTAACGCGGTATACAAAATTGCTCCTGCCCTGAATCATCCCCTGGTTGATGAGCTTTTTAGCAGGTTCTCTAACCGGAATCAAACCACGGTCGTATAAAAACTTGGTCCAGAAACGCACGTACAATAAATGCCCGGTGGCATGTTCGCTACCACCCAAGTATAGATCTACACCTTTCCAATAGTTCACCATTTTGCTGTCGGCAAATGCAGTTGTATTGCCGGGATCCATATACCGCAGAAAATACCACGATGAACCCGCCCATCCCGGCATAGTTGTAATTTCTATCGGGTAACCTTCCGTATCTACACATTGTTTCTCCTCATTCCACATCCACTTACCGGCACGCGCCAATGGAGGTTCGCCTTCGGCAGTAGGTAAAAATGAATCAATGGCCGGTAATTCCAAAGGCAAAGCACTTTCAGGCAAACAATACGGAATATTGTTTTTGTAATATACAGGAATTGGTTCGCCCCAATACCGCTGGCGACCAAAAATGGCATCCCGCAAACGGTAATTGGTTTTTCCTTTTCCAAAACCTGCTTTTTCAATAAACTCGATTGCCTTTTTCATGGCCTTCTTCACATCAATGCCATTTAAGAAATCAGAATTGATCATGATTCCTTCCTTGGCATCGTATGATTCGATGCTGAGGTCGTGCCCTTCGGGAACAGCCACAACCGGAACAACAGGCAGATTAAAATAGCGGGCAAAAGCAAAATCACGCGAGTCGTGTGCCGGAACGCCCATCACCGCTCCGGTTCCATATCCTGCCAAAACATAGTCGGCCACCCAAATAGGAACTTCTTGTCCCGTAAACGGATGCAAGGCATACATACCGGTAAACACTCCTGATATACGTTTGACATCGGCCATACGCTCGCGTTCGCTGCGGTTTTTAGCCTGCTCTATATACGATTGAATATCGTCTAAGTATGCAGGATGCATCAAATCATCAATGAACTCATACTCGGGTGCAATGGCAATAAAACTAACGCCAAAAATTGTATCGGGACGGGTGGTGAATACTTCAATATCAAACTGACGGTCCTGTATTTTAAAATTCACACTCGCGCCCTGTGATTTTCCAATCCAGTTACGTTGTGTTTCTTTCAAACTCTCAGGCCAGTCCAATCCTTCCAAATCGTTTAACAAACGGCTGGCATAAGCCGTGATGCGCATGCTCCATTGGTTCATCAGCTTACGTTCTACCGGATACCCGCCACGTTCGCTCACGCCATCTTTCACTTCATCATTGCTCAGAACTGTTCCCAGTTGCGGACACCAGTTTACATAAGCCTCACTCAGGTAAGCCAACCTGAATCCAAGTAATATTTTTTGTTTCTCTTCTTCCGAAAATGACTTCCAGTTGGCGGCAGTAAACGAAGGAAAATCCAGTTCAATGCCTCCGGTTAATACCGAATCATCAACGCCCGAAAACCCTTTGGTTTCGAACAGTTTCACCAGCGATTCAATCGGTTCGGCTTTATCGGTTGCGGGATTATACCACGAATTGTAGAGTTGAATAAAAATCCATTGTGTCCATTTGTAATACGATGGATCAGAGGTACGCACCTCACGGCTCCAGTCGTAGCTGAAGCCCAGCTTATCCAGTTGCTCGCGGTAACGTGCTATATTTTGTCCGGTGGTAATAGCCGGATGTTGACCGGTTTGAATGGCATATTGCTCAGCCGGTAATCCAAACGAATCATATCCCATCGGATGCAAAACGTTGTATCCGGTCAATCGTTTAAACCGCGCGTAAATATCAGATGCAATATACCCCAACGGATGCCCCACATGCAACCCCGCACCACTCGGATACGGAAACATATCCAGCACATAGCATTTAGGTTTGACCGTATTCTCGGCTACTTTATAAGTGTTATTGGCTCTCCAGTAATCCTGCCACTTCTGTTCAATTTCTGTAAAGTTATACTCTTTCATGCGTCCAAATGAGTAGAGAAGTTATTGAGTTAATACGTTATTGAGTAGACAACTTCTATCTTCTATCTTCTATCTTCTATCTTCCATCTTCCATCTTCCATCTTCTATCTTCCATCTTCTATCTTCTATCTTCTATCTTCTATCTTCTATCTTCTATCTTCTATCTTC
>CAYMRD010000014.1:0-19632 GCA_964392775.1 uncultured Bifidobacteriaceae bacterium | reverse complement strand
ATCTTCTATCTTCTATCTTCTATCTTCTATCTTCTATCTTCTATCTTCTATCTTCCAACATCCATCATCTAACATCCATCATCCAACTTCTATCCTCTATTCTTGTTGTTATTGTTATTCCTGAAATTACGATTACTGCCTCCAGCATTGCGGTTTCCGCCACCGTTGTTATTGTTACGGTTTTTGAAGTTGCGGTTCTTAAAGTTACGGTTGTTTTTATTGACACTGCTGTTCGGATTGGTATTGAAGTTTGCAGTTCTGAATTCTACATTTTCATTGTCAACCATTCTTATCTTGCCATCGCTCAACATCTCCAGATGAGCTAATATTTCTTCATCCGATAAGGTTTCGGCATTCCAGCTTTTACATGCATTTTTCATGAATGAACCGATGAGGTTGATGAAAGTTGTTTTCATCGCCCCTTCTTCCATCTCGGTTGCAGCTTCAATCATCTTAACAATGTTTTTGCCGTAAAATCGGAAACGGATTTTGTTCTGAGGATAATCCATCAAATCCGGCTTGCGGAACACACTCTCCCGCGTTGGCAATGGGTACGGGCAATCCACATCCAGCTTAAAATCGGAGATGATAAATAAGTGATCCCACAATTTGTGTTTGTAATCAGCCACATCACGCAACTGCGGGTTCAGGCTGCCCATTAGGGCAATCAGAGCATTGGCCAATACGGTTCTGCGCTCGCGATTGGTTTCCGCCATCGCAAAATTGACCATCTTCTGAATATTGCGGCCATATTCCGAAATAAGTAAATGCTCGCGTTGGGTATTGTATTCTACGTCTATTATTGATTCCATGAGTTGCGCAAGATAAAGTTTTTATGCCAATATTGCCCACAAAATATAGACCTCAAAGGCTGTATAAAAGGGCTATAACGGACCGAGTTGCTATCAAGAGTTTATCAGAAAATCCATGCGGTAATGCGAGTATGGAAACGAGGGTGGCTGAAGCAGCTTTTGGCCTTGTTTACCAAGCGATTTGGCAATAAACAACAATTCTTCCCGACTCCAAAATTTGCCCATATCATTGCGTTGCAGCAGCATTTGTTTAAGCAAGCGGGCCATATCCTTAACCGATTTGTAGTAGTTAAAAAAACGGTCGCGGTCGGGCACATCGCCCAAAAACAAAACAGATGGCCCTTGTCGAAAAATACCATCGACCACCTGCTTGCCCAAAGCCACACTTTCAAAATACTGAAACGAAAAACAAAGGGTTGATTTGGTGAATGGCTGATGAACGGTCGGGTGTTTTAGCTCAAGTTGCCGGAGTGATAAAGCATCCGCACATATAAACGACACGGTTGATGATGAATGAATCTGACTTGCCTGAGCAATAAGATTTTCCGAAAAATCAACACCTAAAACAGCCTTGCAATGTTTGGCCAGATATGAAGTCAACAGGCCATTGCCACAACATACGTCCAGCAATACATCATCGGGTGTAAGTCCAATTTGTTGGGCAACATACGCAGCATAGGTTTCTAAAAAATCAGCCTGATTGGTAACATAACCACCTGTACGCCCAACCTGCAAGAGTGGGTTTTGTTGCTTGGATCGACTTTGCCAGAAGGTATGCCAGTTCATAATTGTTTGTGCGGTAAAGATGTGTTTCGGAAACGTAGAATCCAAATGGGAAGAGACACTGTCGTTCCTTTTTTATTTATTGACTCTCGGGATATCCCCTGCACAAGTCTTTTAGAAAGTGTGCGGTTGGTCCCCGCCAGGGGCAGGGGTGCGCGAGAGCAAGTTGACATCTTTCCGATAGTCAGTTTTTATTTTATTGTACAGCCTCTTCCATTTTAGGCATGCCATCATTCATAAGCATTTAGTATACTTGCGAACAGAATGGCAAAAAAAGCTGGAAGCAACAAAATCGTTAACCTACTCAAAAAAGGATGGCAAAACCTGCTTATGCTGATACTCCTTGGTTTTCAGCTCACCATGTTTTTTATTATTCTGTACAGGGTTATGCCGGTTCCGGTTACACCTCTTCACTTGGTAAGAGTATACGAACAACTCCGAGATGGCAAACCGATGAAACTGTCGAAAGACTGGAAAAGCATTGATTATGTGTCGGACAAGTTTTGCTTAGCCGTTATCACAGCCGAAGATGTTAAGTTCATTCAGCATTATGGGTTTGATTTCGAGCAAATCAAAAACTCCATTGAGCGCGGATTCAAGAGAGGCAAAAAATTGCGGGGTGCAAGTACCATATCTCAACAAACAGCTAAAAACCTTTTTTTTACACCCAAACGCAGTTGGATTCGAAAAGTGCCTGAGGTAATTATAACAGTAACCCTTGAACTGTTGTGGACAAAAAAACGAATCATGGAGGTATACATCAACATCATCGAAATGGGCGATGGCATTTACGGTGTGGAGGCAGCCTCCCACCATTATTTTAACAAACCGGCCGCTAAACTCACCTCCCGTGAGTCGGCACTGATTGCTGCATGTTTACCCAACCCGCGCAGGTGGAAAGCCGACAAACCCTCGGCATACATCAACCGGAAAGCCAACGTCATTCAACGTTTTATGCACCATATCGGAAATTTGCCCTGGGCAAACGATTAGCAACAGTTATTTAGGAAAGTAAACTCTGGCGCAACAAAAACTCCATTTGATCGGCTGTTTGAATCAACTTTTTCTTCATCTCACGTTCATTTTGATAGTGCAAATACACTTGGTGAGCCTTTTGAATCGTCATATCCACCTCCTCCTCGTTCCAGGGTTTGCTCAGGTAATGAAAAATTTTTCCTTCATTCACTGCGTCAATCGAAGCCTGCAAATCTGCATACCCCGTGAGCAGAATCCGAATCGGGTCCGGATGAATGGACAATATAGATTTAAGAAATTCCACCCCCGTCATTTCAGGCATGCGTTGGTCTGTCAAAATCACTTCTATATTCGGATTTTGATTTAATACAGCGATTGCATCACTGCCACTTATTGCCGTAAAAACCTGATACTTTAACCGAAAAGTTGCTTTGAACGAAAACAGGTTGTTTTCTTCATCATCAACGTATAAAACTTTGATTTTATCAGTCATTTTATTCTTATAAACAGCCGGAATTTAAAACAAATAGACGAATTGATAAAAATTATTATTTGTTGATAATCCAGAAAACTATACCTTTTGCAAGGATTTTTAAATATCTAAACACGCTAAAACCTGCCATGCAAGAATACAGACCAACTATCCTAAGCCCGGGAAACTCCATTGATAACAAACGACTTGAAAGCATAAGAACCCAACCCGGTGTGAGCATTATAGATTCAATACATCAACAATTGCTTGAACTGATATCCATTCAAAACATAGGCATACCACTAGATGAACACAGTAAGGAGGCCTTTATGAAAGATATTTTAGGGAACCAGACTATTGACAATTATGGCAACTGGATTTTTTATCCGTGGAGTAATTTACTCGTGCATCTTTTACCCGAACAAGAATTTATTACCGTTAGAACCAACCGCAATAAACTTAAGATAACACAGGAAGAACAAGATGTATTAGCTACAAAAAAGGTTGGAATTATTGGTTTGTCGGTTGGACAGAGCGTGGCGTTAACCATGGCCATTGAGCGCACCTGTGGTGAATTGAGACTTGCCGATTTTGACACCATTGATTTAAGTAACCTCAATCGACTCAGAGCCGGAGTACATCAAATCGGACTTCACAAAACAATTATTGCAGCCCGCGAAATAGCCGAAATAGATCCCTATCTGAGGGTATCTGTGTATTCCGAAGGGATTACCGATGACAATCTGGATACATTTTTAGGGAACGGAGACTCCAAAATTGATATTCTGGTTGAGGTGTGTGACGGATTAGACACCAAAATAAAAGCCCGTAAAGCTGCACGCAGCAAGCAAATACCCGTTATCATGGATACAAATGACAAAGGCATGATTGATATTGAACGCTACGACCTTGAACCTGTGAGAAAGTTATTACACGGATTTATTGATGAAGACATAATTATTGCTAATTTGAGCCCTGAACAACGCTTGCAATTGCTCATGAAACTTGTATCGTATGAGAACATATCCGAACGCTTAAAATTATCTGTGCCTGAAATGGGTAAAACCATTTCATCATGGCCACAACTTGCTTCTTCGGTGATGTTGGGAGGAGCAGCCACTACGGATACTTGCAGGCGGATTTTATTGAACCACCCCGTTCAATCCGGACGTTATTATATCGACTTTGGACAATTGATTGGTTAATGCAATTTAAAATTAGAGCTTTTCGTGCGCCAACTGACTTGGAGACCTGTGAAAAATTTATTGCAGGTCATCGGCATGTATTGGAAACGGTTGGAGTAAAACAAGTAACATCATCCAATGATGATTGGAAATACCATCGGGGCACTTTTGTGATTTGTGTGGAGTCGATGGATGGTGAAACTGTATACGGAGGAGCACGCTTGCAGGCTGCCGATGGTATTGTTCCTTTACCTATTGAAACTGCAACAGGCGACATGGATCCCAATATTTATAAAATGGTGGCCAAGATGGCCGAAACCGGAACCGGTGAACTCTGTGGGTCGTGGAACTCAAGACGCGTATCGGGTTATGGGGTGGGTGCATTTTTCGCCACACGTGTTGGTGTTACCATCTCGCAACAGCTGGGACTAACTTCTATTTGGGCTTTATGTGCACCTTATACGGTGAAGTACTCACAAAGAGTTGGATGCGAAATTGTAAGTGAACTGGGGAATAATGGAACTTTTTATTATCCCAAAATTGATTTGTTGGCAACAGCAGTGCTGATGCGCGACTCGATTAATATGCAAACAGCCGATCCGTTTGAGATTGAACGTGTGGCTCAATTGCGCAAAAATTTAACTCAGGATGTTCTGGAAACCGTTCCCGATCATCCAACCAAACAAGTTGAGCTTGCTTACCGATTGGAAATTTTAGATGCAACCCCCGATGAATTTAAGATTGTGGCTACCATTTAACACACCTCGTATATGGTGTGTTATCATGTTGTGCTTTCTGCCATTTGACAAGGCAAGCGCAGGGCATATTATCGCATACAACGATGAGATGTTCAACCAACTCTCACCCGTATCTCTATTCCTGCCTCAACAAGAACATACATTTTTTCAGATACAAGCTGCTTCCGACTCTTTTTCGGTTTACGGAGATAAAACGCTTAATCTTACCTATCAGCAAAACGATGCCTGGGTCCACTTTTCATTGCGGTCCAAACAAGAGATTAACAATGCAGTTCTTTCCATCAACTACCCGCTGATTGATGATATTGTATGCTATCAGAGGGTGAACAACAATCCTTGGGATAGCTTTTCTGTTAACCTCAACTCAACAATAGCTGACCGGCAACTTCCTTCGCAGTTTTTTACGTTTAAACTGGCCGGGCTTCATCCCGATGATTCGATAGAGATATACATCAAAGCCAAAGCCGAGCTGGTTTTGAGTATGCCGTTACAGATTGAAGCACAAACAACCTATATGCGCTATCAGGAATACACCAATATTGTGCTATCGGTTTATATGGGTTTAATGCTTTGCATTTTCCTGTACAACTTGTTTGTATTTATCTCGGTACGCGACCGGAACTACCTGTATTATGTTTGGTATGTACTGTTTATCATGGTGGCGCAACTGGGACTATCCGGTTTTTTAATTCGATACTTCCTGCCCAATGCTTTACACAATACCGACATCATAATAATATCATCCGTAATATCTGGCATTTGCGCCATTAAATTCGCTTCCAAGTTTTTAATGCTTTCAATCTTCTCTCCTAAACTCAATAAAGGGTTGATTGTTTTTTATGTAGGCTATGTCTTCATTCTTGTGGCGTACATAAGTGGCAAGCACCTGGTGGCATTCCAAACATTAGATGCGGTTGGATTATTTGTGAGCTTATACGCGTTGGTATTTTCAGTGTATGTTGCCATTTTTAAACAATACCGTCCCGGTAAGTTCTTTCTCATTGCATGGTCGTTTTTTATATTCAGTTTGGTTGTATTCATCATGAAAAGTTATGGTGTTATCGCCAACACACTGTTTAGCAATGCCGCATTGCAATGGGGTTCGGCAACCGAGGCTCTCCTACTCTCATTTGCCCTTGCCGACCGTATCAATATCCTGAAAAAAGAAAAAGAGGCCTCACAAGCCGAAGCTCTGGAGGCGGCCAAAGAAAACGCACGTATCATCCGGGAGCAGAATATGATTTTGGAGCATCAGGTAGATGAACGAACAAAAGAACTGAAAGTAGCCAATACCGAGTTGAACCAAACGTTGAGTGATTTGAAAGAAACCCAATCACAATTGGTTGAGTCGGAAAAGATGGCTTCTTTAGGTCAGCTTACTGCTGGTATTGCGCACGAAATTAACAACCCGATTAATTTTGTTACCTCCAATGTAAAACCGTTGAAGCGTGATGTAGATATGTTGCTTGATATGATTCAACGGATTGAAGCTATTGCTCTTTCAGACATTCAAGTTGCCGACAAACAGAAAAAAATCAATTCCTTAAAAACAGAATTCGACTTTGATTACCTGCATGAAGAAATTGCTTTTTTACTCAAAGGAATCAACGAGGGATCAACCCGTACTGCCGAAATTGTAAAGGGATTGCGAATCTTCTCAAGGGTGGATGAAGATGATTTGAAAAAAGCTGACCTCAACGAGGGACTGGATTCCACCATTATTATTATCAATAACCTCCTCAATGGCAAAATAGTTATCAATAAACAATATGGAAATATTCCATTGGTTGAATGTTATCCCGGAAAGTTGAATCAGGTATTTTTAAACCTGATTTCAAATGCTATATATGCCGTTAACACTAAATTTAATGGAGAACCCGGTGGAGAAATAATTATAAAAACGGAAACTAATGAGCAAACTGTGACCATTACCATAAGTGACAACGGAAGCGGAATGAACGAGTCGACCCTGAAAAAATTATTTGAACCTTTCTTTACCACTAAACCGGTTGGAGAAGGCACAGGACTTGGCTTATCCATCTCTTATAATACCATCAAAAAGCATTTTGGAACAATTGATGTTCAAAGCGCACTTAATCAGGGTACTTCTTTTACACTCGAAATTCCAATAATTCACCCAAACAGTTAATTTCGCTCCTGTGGAAATAAAGGAAAAAATAACCGTACTCTATTTAGATGATGAAATGAATAACCTCAACTCATTTAAGGCAACCTTCAGGTTTGACTATAATGTGTTGCTGGCAAATAATCACGAAGAGGCTGAGGCCCTCCTCAATAATCCGGATAATAAAATCAAAGTAGTGCTAAGCGACCAAAGGATGCCGGAAGTGACCGGAACCGAATTCTTTGAAAAAATCCGTCAGAGTCATCCTCAATGTGTTCGCCTGTTAATTACAGGTTTCAGTGATATCGAATCTGTTATTGAAGCCGTAAACCGTGGACATATTTTCAGGTATATTAAAAAGCCCTGGATTGAACTTGATATCAAATCGGCCATTGAAGAAGCGTTTAAATTTTACATGGCAACATCTATGCTTGCCGAAACCAACGCCTCTTTACAAAAAGCATACAACGAACTCACAAAATTTGCCTATAGCGTTGCTCACGATTTTAAAGGCCCCGTTACAAGCATACAAGGCGCTCTGCGCATCATAGCCGAAGACGTTAAAGAAGGTAAAACCCGTGACTTGCTGAATATGACAATTTCTTCGGCTGCTAAACTGGAGTCGTTTGTTGATAGTATGTTTGATTATTACCGCTTAAACCAGGGTGAATTATCAATTGAAGATATTGACTTTAATGAACTGGCCGCCTATTACAATGAACTTTATGCTGTTGAGTCGAAGTTATACGATATATTCTTTAACATTAAAGTTGAACAGAATAAGATATTCAGAAGCGATGCAACTAAATTCAAAATTATTTTAAACAACCTGATAAGCAATGCCTTTAAATTCCGCAGGGTTGATGTTCCGGGAAAAATAACTATCGACATTACCGCAAATAGCGAATTGGCAACCATTGTAATCTCGGACAATGGCATTGGGATTGCCCCACAATATATCGACTCCATTTTTGATATGTTTTACAGAGCCACAACTGTTGCTCCCGGATCAGGATTTGGTTTATACAACGTAAAAGATGCTGTTACTAAACTTGACGGTACCATTTCGGTAGCATCTGCCCCTAACGAAGGTTCTGTTTTTACGGTAACTCTTCCAACTAAATAACACATGAGTCATTCTAACACATACCATTTTATTTTAATTGACGACAACGATATTGACTTATTACTACACCATAAAATTATTGAACTGGCTTCACCCAATACACCTATCAGTAGCTTTACCAATGGCGAGCAGGCTCTCGACTATTTAAAAAGCATTGAACAACCTGAATCCTACATCATCCTGCTCGATATTAAAATGCCGTTAATGGATGGATTTCAGTTTTTGGATATTTTCAACCATCTTGAAGAAGATTTAAAAACCCATTCCAAAATATTTATTTTATCTTCATCCACAAACCAATACGATATATCAAGAGCCAATAACAATCCGTTAGTGTCTGCTATGATAACAAAACCGCTATCAAAAGAGCATATTCTTAGATTATTAATTTCCTAAGTTATTTATCTCAAACCCATGAAAAAATTCATTCTCATCCTATCATCTTTTCTTGTCCTTATTATTGGAGCACTGATTCTAATTCCTTATTTCTTTAAAGACAAAATTGTTCAACTCATAAAGGAACAAGCCAACGGACAATTAACGGCTGTGGTCGACTTTGACAATGATATTGAACTCAGCCTGATTCGCAACTTTCCGAACTTCACTCTGGGGATTAACAACCTGAGCGTTGCAAACACCGGAGCTTTTGAAGGTGACACCCTCCTCTACCTAGGACACTTCAGCGCAACACTGGATATAATAAGCGTTATCAAAGGAGAAGAAATAAGAGTGAAAGCCATTGTACTTGATAATGGCCGTATCAATGCCATCATTAACAAAGATGGTTTCACAAACTGGGATATCACAAAACCATCTACAGATACATCAACTGTTCCGTCAGATACATCAGAAAGCAAGTTCAACATCGCATTGAGCAAACTTGAAATTACCCATACAAATATTATCTATGATGATAAGCAAGGTAATATGTATGCCTGTTTAGAAAATCTGAACCACACATTGACAGGTGACTTTACGCAGGATAACTTCCTGATGAAAATTAAAGCTACATGTGACAAGCTTACCTATAAAATGGATGGCATTGCATACCTGTCGAAAGTTAACAGCACTGTGGATGCAGAAATTGATGCCGACATGAAGGAAATGAAATTCACATTTAAAGACAATACATTTACATTGAATGCCCTTGCCTTTGGATTTGACGGATGGGTTGCCATGCCTAAGGATGATATCGACATGGATATAAAATACGATGCAAAACAAGCCGAGTTTAAAAACTTCCTGTCGCTGGTTCCTGCTATTTATGCAAACGATTTTGACAAGGTTCAAACTACCGGAAAACTTGCCTTTAACGGGTTTGCCAAAGGAACTTACAATGAACATTCGCTTCCTGCTTTTGCCTTTAATTTATTGGTTGATAATGCAAGTTTCCGCTATCCTGAGTTGCCTGCCCCGGTTGCCAATATCAATATCAGATTTGCGGCAACCAATCCTGATGGAAATTTAGACCATACGCTGATTGATCTTTCGAAATTCCACTTTGAACTGATGGATGACAAGTTTGACATGGGACTCAAAGCGTCAAACGTGATGAAAGATCCGGCTGTTGATGCCTTTATGAAAGGATCCATCAACTTGGATAATGTTTCGAAAATAATGCCTCTTGAAGAAGGGATGAAGATTAGTGGACTCATGGTTGCCGACATGACAGCCAAAGGCAGCATGAGCACAATTGAAAAAGAACAATACGAACAGTTTGATGCCAAAGGAAACATCAGCCTGACCAAGTTTATGTTTGCCAGCAACGACCTTCCGAAACCTTACCTTATCGAATCAGCCTCAATGAACTTCTCTCCTAAAGTTGTTACGTTGAACAACTTTGATGCAAGCATCGGAAATACCGATATGCACATGAATGGAGAGTTATCGAACTTCTTTGCTTATACATTCGGAAAAGGAATCTTAAAAGGAAAACTCAACTTCCGCTCTAATCAGGTTGATGCCAATGAGTTTTTATCGCCTTCTGCAACAACAGAGCAAACACCGGAAACCACCGACACTACCACATTAACAGCTCCTGAAATTCCTGACAATATTGATTTCATACTGAATGCAAGCATCGGAAAAATGCTGTACACGAATATGGTAATCGAACAATTTAATGGAGCAGTTACCGTTGCCGATTCGAAATTATCATTCCGTAAAATGGCACTCAACACGCTTGGCGCTGCCTTTACGATGGATGGTTATTATGAAACATCGAACCCTAAAAAACCTACAATGGCAATGGACTTTGGCATCAGCAATCTGGAGTTCAAAAAGGCATTTGAAACATTTAACACTGTTAAAAAGCTAGCTCCCGTGGCCGAGAATATGACTGGAATGTTCTCTTCAAAGTTCACCATGCAAACGGCACTCGACCAACATTTGAATCCAGTGTATGAGCAACTCTTTGCACAAGGATTTTTAGCAATACCTAAAGCTGGATTCACTGATGTAAAAGTGTTTAACAAAGCTGCCGAGGTCCTAAAAAATGATAAGCTCAAAGACCCGGCTTTAACCAATGTAAACATCAAGTTTAAAGTCGAAAAAGGACGCATCTACACCGAACCGTTTGACGTATCTGTTGCAGGACAAAAATTAACCTTATCAGGTTCGTCCGGTTTAGATGAATCTCTCGACTATAAAGGCATCACCATGATTCCAAGATCATCTCTGGGCTCCGGGAATGACGCAGTGAATAGCCTGTTGGCTGCTGCAAATGCCAAAGCCGGAACGGATGTAAAACTGAGCGACAATATTGCCATTGGTCTGGGTATTGGAGGAACCTTTACCGATCCTAAAATCACAACCAACTTGAGTGATCTTGCAAAAGATGAGGCCAACTCTGTTAAAGACCAACTGAAAGCCGAAGCGGATAAAAAGAAAAAAGAACTGGAAGCCCAAGCAAAAGCAGAGGCCGACAAGATGAAAAAAGAAGCCGAAGCAAGAGCTAAAGCTGAACAAGACAAACTAAAAAAACAAGTGGATGATGAGGCCGCCAAAGCCAAAGCAAAGGCTCAGGCAGAAGCCGACCGACTGAAAAAAGAAGCGGACGCTAAAGCCAAGGCCGAACAAGACCGGTTGAAAAAGCAAGCTGAGGAAGATGCCAAACGAAGACTTAAAGGAGTTTTCGGCAAATAATTTACTTATGAAATAGGGGCTGAAGCCCCTATTTTTGTCTTATAGAGGGTTTGGCACTATTTTTATTTCATAGAATAATTTTACACCACATTAACTTTTAAACAAATATGAAACGTTTACTGATTGCTCCGATGATTGTTACAATACTGGTTATGGGCTCATGTGCCAACCGTAAAGTAACCCGAATTGACCCTAACACTCAAACAGATTTAAGCGGCCGCTGGAATGACAGCGACTCAAAGCTGGTTGCCAATGAAATGACTAAAGATGTACTTGAACGCCCGTGGCGCAGCAACTTTGAAATTAAAAACGACCGTAAACCGGTTGTTATCATCGGTTCTATTCGCAACAAAAGCACCGAACAAATTGACCCACTTACTTTCACAAAAGATTTAGAAAAGGCCTTTATCAATTCAGGTGTGGTGGGTGTAGTTCAATCGGGTGACGAACGTAAAGAAGCTCGTGATGAACGTAACGACCAGCAGGTGTTTGCCAGCGAAGAAAGTAAAAAGAAATGGGGCAAAGAAAAAGGTGCCGACTTTATGCTCAACGGTGTGATTGTTTCCGTTGTAGACCAATACAAAAACCAGAAAACAGTTGCCTATCAGGTAACGCTTGAACTCACCAACCTTGAAACCAACGAGAAGGTTTGGTTGGGAGAAAAAGAAATTAAAAAATACATTAAGAACTAATTTTGTAGTTATGGTTTTGCGGCTTTAATTATGTATGTATTATTCTCATTACATAAAACCTTAAAGCCGCAAAACCTTAAAACCACCTCCCTCAATGCCTTTCCTTAAAAGACAACAGTTATTCGTATGTCTGCTGCTGGTGGCATTTATTTCATCATGTGCTTCGTATTACCAAAAAAACGAGCAGTTGATGGAAGCAGTATACAATGGAAAACTGGATCTCGCGAGTACCATACTGAGTAAATCTGAAGAAAGGACACCACGCAAAGATATTCTGCTCTATTACCTGAACAGAGGAAGTGTGTATTGGATGAAGGGCGATTGGGACTCAAGCAATACCTATTTTCAAAAAGCCGACTTTTATATTGAAGATTATAAAAGAAACAGGGGAGCCCAGGCCTTGAGCATGATTAGCAACCCTAAAGTTGAACCTTATGGAGGTGAAGGGTTTGAGCAGATTATGCTGCATTATTATACAACGTTGAACTATGCGCAAAAGGGCGATTTAGACGCTGCCTTAGTGGAGTGCAAACGGATGATGATAAAGCTAACCAAGATTACCGATTACTATAACGGCAACAACAAATACAAGCGGGATGCCTTTGCCCATAACCTGCTTGGCATGATTTACGATGCGCAGGGCGATTACAACAATGCATTTATTGCCTATCGCAATGCATTGGAAATATACGAAGCTGATTATACCCGAATGCTAAATGTTAATACGCCTGAACAACTTAAATCCGATATCATTCGCACCGCACATCTTACCGGATTTTATGACGAACAAAAACAATATGAAGATCGTTTTAAGATTACGTATAAACCGGATAGTTCGGCCAACGGTACGCTTTTATTCTTTTGGAACAACGGCTTAGGCCCCGTAAAACAAGAACAAAGCATCACCTTTGCCATTATTCCAATGGGTAATGGTTACGTTAGTTTCGTTAATGCCGAACTCGGTTTGAGTATTCCTTTTTATGTAGGTGATCAAAAGCAATCTTCCAATCTGGCAGGTTTGCGGTTTATACGTGTAGCTTTCCCAAAATACATAAGCAGAGTGCCTCTGTATAATAGCGCTGTGGGAACTGTTGATTCCCTGAACACAACAGTTGTATTTAATATGGGCGAAAACATTGATGCGATAGCATATCGCTCGCTGCAAGACAGAATGCTAAAAGAGATGAGTGAAGCTTTGCTTCGCCTGGCTATCAAACAACTGACAGCCGAACAGGCACGTAAAGAAAATGAAGGATTGGGGGCTGCATTAAGTTTAATCAATGCCATTACCGAACAAGCCGATACACGTAACTGGCAATTCCTGCCCTACTCCATTAATTATGCTCGCGTATCTGTTCCCGAGGGCATTTGCAACTTTAAACTCACAACAAAATCCAAGCTGACAGAAGAGATAACCGCGTTTCAGTTTCCCATTAAAAAAGGACAAACAACCTTTGCAACTTTTCAGTCGCTGCAATTTATAGGATACCGTTAACGGGATTCTAAAAACGCATTCACATTGCGTTCAATACGGTCGTCAATGCTGCTATAATCACCTTTCACAAATGATTTGCCGGTAATCTGCTCAAACAATTCGATATAACGGTTGGTTACGCTGTTTACAAACTCATCACTCATATCCGGTTGTACCTGGCCTTCCAATCCCTGAAAACCGTTTTCAATCAACCACTGGCGCACAAACTCCTTTGATAGCTGGCGTTGTTGCTGGTCTTTGGCCTGAATGGCTTCGTAGGTTTCTTTATAAAAGTAACGAGATGAATCGGGAGTGTGAATCTCATCAATCAATAAAATCTGGTCATTGCTTTTACCAAACTCATACTTGGTATCCACCAAAATAAGATTTTGTTTGGCTGCCGCTTCAGTACCCAACGCATACAACTTACGGGTATAGTCTTCCAATTGAGCATACTCTTCTTCAGAAACTAAACCTTGAGCAATGATATCAGCTCTCGAAATATCTTCATCATGTCCTTGTGATGCTTTGATTGTAGGTGTGATGATAGGTTCAGGAAAACGGTCATTCTCTCTCAATCCATCGGGCATAGGTACTCCGCAAATCATTCTCTTCCCTGCTTTGTATTCGCGCCAGGCATGCCCGGCCAAATAACCTCTGATAACCATCTCCACTTTGTAAGGCTTACAGCATACACCAACCGTTACGTTCTCATCCGGACTGGCTATTTTCCAATTCGGAACAACCGCAGATGCCATGTCCAAAAAATGAGATGCAATTTGATTGAGCACCTGACCTTTGTATGGAATGGCTCTCTTTAAAACTACATCAAATGCAGAGATGCGGTCGCAGGCAACCATCACCAAGAGTTCATTGTTAATATTGTAAACATCACGAACCTTGCCTCTGTAAAACGACTTTTGGTTCTTGAAAAAATACTGTGTTGATATAAGCGCTTGTTCCATATTATATTTAGATACTTAAAATTGAATATGCGATATTAAACTATCCCGCGTCTTTATCATAAGCTTTGATGATATCTTTCACCAGTTTATGCCTCACAACATCTTCATAGGTAAGGTACGCAAAGCTGATACCGTCAATATCTTTCAGTATTTGAGCAGCTTTTACCAAACCCGATTGTTGTTTTTTGGGAAGGTCAATCTGTGTTAAATCTCCGGTTACAATAAATTTTGCATGAGGACCCATGCGCGTTAAAAACATTTTGAGCTGAAGATCCGTTGCGTTTTGAGCCTCATCCAAAATAACATAAGCATTGTCGAGTGTACGGCCCCGCATAAACGCCATCGGAGCAATTTCAATCACCCTGTTTTCAAGATGCTGACGCAATTTCTCCGGTTGAATCATATCATCCAATGCATCATACAACGGACGCAGGTACGGGTCAATTTTTTCTTTCAGGTCACCCGGCAAAAAACCCAGATTTTCTCCGGCCTCAACAGCCGGACGGGCCAAGATGATTCGTTTGATTTCTTTATTTTTAAGTGCTTTTACAGCTAAGGCAACAGCCGTATAGGTTTTTCCTGTTCCGGCCGGCCCTAGTGCAAATAATATATCGTTGTTTTTCACCAACTCCACCATCTTACGCTGGTTGGGAGTTTTGGCTCTGATGACTTTACCTCCGTTGCCATATAAGATTACATCGCCTTCGTTGGGTATACCCAAAACGATTTCGTCATCCTCTAATACCGATTCTTTCTCTTCTCGTCCTAAAATGCTTTCAACCTGTCCTTCGGTAAGATTACCATATTGTTTGAGCTGTTTGGTAATGGCCTCGAGTTTATTTTCAAACTGCTCAATCTCCCTGAGCGCACCACTCACATAAAGCTGATGCCCTCTTGATATAATCTTAAGTTTTGGAAAATGCTGCTTAGCCAGTTTAAGGTATTTGTTATTTACGCCCAGCAACTCAGCAGGTTCGATGTGTTCAATAATAATCTCTTTGTTAACCAAGCTTGTGTTAATTTTAGCTATTTAAACTCGTTTACGAATGGTATTTTCGCATGGACAAAGGTAAGGCACTTTAGGTGTCGTTTTGCATCGAAAATAATTATTTGCACTATAATATACATACCCAAAAGTGGCATTTTTTACACTCACCAGTGATTACGGAAACAACAGTCCTTATGCAGCGGCTGTTAAGGGTGCTATTTACACCCAGCTCCCAACAGCACTGGTGGTAGACATCTCCCATGCCGTGGGGCCGTACAATGTGCTGCAAGCTGCATATTTGCTCAAACAGGTTGTATGGCATTATCCTTTGCATTCCGTTCATCTGATTTGCGTAGATACCAATCTTGCAGCCAACAAACAGTATATCATTGCCGAATGTGACGGACAATATTTTATCGGTGCCGACAATGGGATTTTCTCCCTGTTGTTTGAAAAAAATCCTGCAAAGTTTTATATAGTTAAACCGGAACTGGCACAAGCCAATGATTTGTTTCCGGAAAAAAACCTGTTTGCCTTTTTAGCTGTTCAACTGTCAAACGGCACTCCTGTTGCACAATTCGCAATGCCCGGAGAAATCCTGAACATCAAACAATCACTTACACCTGTAATTGAAGACAACCTCATACGCGGCAATATTGTATTTGTAGATGGGTTCGATAACGCCATCACCAATATTACCCGTGATGTATTTGAACATAAACTTAGCGGCAAATCGGCCTTTAAGATTTTTTTCAGCCGTAAACTATCCATTGGTTATATCAGCAAGAACTACAGCGATGTGGTTTCGGGAAATGAACTCGCATTGTTTAACGAAAGCGGACATTTGGAAATAGCCCTGAATGCGGGCAATGCCGGGCAATTGCTCGGACTTAAAACCGGTGCACCCATTAATATCGAATTTTATGATTAACAGAATTGTACGCCTTACGTTTGTTCCTGAGAACGTTGATGCATTCATCGAAATCTTCAACAACTCTAAAGAACATATTGCTTCGTTTCCGGGCAACCATGGACTTAAATTGTTACGTGATGAAACCGATAAAAATATTTTTTACACCTACTCTCTCTGGTTTGATGACGATAGCCTGCAACGATACCGTAAGTCGGAATTGTTTAAAACAACATGGGCCGCCACACGTGCGTTGTTTAGTGATAAACCGGTTGCCTGGAGCACTACTGTAATTGAAACCGTAAAATGAGATTGCTGACATCCTGCTTATTGCTTTTGTTTGTATTCACCTCCGGTGTAATGCAGGCCTATACTCCTGCTGATTCAATTGGCCTCATCAAAGACAAGGACAAAACGTATATACTCCATCAGGTTACCAAAGGTGAAACCTTCTCTTCGTTAAGCAGAAAATACGGATGTTCGATTGACGATATCAAAAAGTGTAACAAGAATCTGAAAGAAATTAAAGTGGGACAGAAAATTAAAATTCCCATTCAGGAAAAACCTGCTCAGGCAGCCAAAAACCGAACTGATTCTGTTGTTATAACGGTTGACGAATCGCATGCAAATGCTGATAGTAAAGACGCTTCCAGAGTAAAAAAACATACAGTACAACCGGGAGATAATCTCAATAAAATAGCTGCTAAATACAAAGTATCGGTAGCGCAAATTGCCAAATGGAATGGCTTGCAAAACAATACCATTCAGATTGGACAGGAATTATATGTTTCGGGTTCAACCAATATCAAACCCTATGAAAAATGGAATCTGCCTAACTCGTTGACTGCTAAACCGGCAAAACCGGAGCATATTCTTTCATCCTCCAACAACTTTATCGAAGAATCGGGATGGGTGCAAACAACACCATTTTGCAGTCACCCCACTCTACCTGTTGGAACTGTTGTGTTGTGTATCAATCCCGACAATCAGCAACAAACTCTGATAACCATTAGCCAACAACAGCCTCTTGCCAATGATTGTGTGATTGGTTTAGACGAAAAAACATTAACACAATTGGGAATGTCTGTCGGACAAAACCGCATCATCGTAAAATACATTCAACCCTGATGAGCAGTGCTGTAAAACTGAGTGTAGTGATCATTACCTACAACGAGGAACGTAATATTAAACGTTGTATTGAATCAGTTCAATCTATTGCTGATGAAATTATTGTGGTCGATTCCTTTTCTACAGATAATACGGTGAGCATTTGCAAAACACTTGGAGCATCCGTTGTTCAGCATCCGTTTGGTGGGCATATCGAACAAAAAAACTACGCGATAACACAGGCTTCTTATCCTCATATCTTATCTCTTGATGCCGATGAAATGCCTGATGAGGTTTTTCTCAAACAAATCAGAATCGTTAAAGCAAATTGGGTGTCGGATGGATATTCAGTCAATCGCCTGAACAATTACTGTGGTCAATGGATTCGCCATGGAGCCTGGTATCCCGACATCAAACTGCGTTTGTGGGACAGTCGCAAAGGACGTTGGACAGGAACCAATCCTCATGATCGTTATGAAATGGACAGCAATGCCGTGATTACCCACCTCCCCGGTGATTTATTGCACTACTCATATCAAACCATAGAAGAGCATCGTAAAAAGGCAGATTACTTTTCAGACATCGCAGCCAAAGCTTATCTAAAAAACGGAAAACGAAGTTCGTTGTTCAAAATATACATGAGTCCTCTGTTTCGCTTTGTGCGCGACTATATTTTTAAACTCGGATTCTTAGATGGGTATTATGGTTTTGTGATTGCCCGTATCATTGCATCGGAAGTATTCCTGAAATACAAAAAACTGCATAAGCTTCAAAAAAACTAATCGCTCTCCGGTTGTTTCATCATCAATGGAAGGATTATGAAGAACATTGAATACCCCATTCCCAACTGGGTTTCAAGCATAGGTTCTGTCATAAACGACAAGGTCAGCATCACGTAGTGAATAACCAATATCTGATTCCTTCGGTTGCTCTTGTACAAAAGCGGACTGTAAAACAGAAAAATAAACAGGCTCATCCCAATCAATCCTGTGGCAGCAAGCATAAACAAGAATTGATTATGCGGAAGTATAGGAGTTTCCACATCCGGATAATATTGTTTGAAATAAAAATCCGTTTGGTCCTTCACATCTCCCAAACCACAACCTATCAAAGGGTTTTCTTTAAATATGGAAAACGCTGCTTCATAAGAAATAAAACGAGTGGTGAGAGAATTGAAATTTGCATATCCTTTGTTTTGGTATACCTGTACATCCGCAATAGTGTTTACCCATTTATTATTGAGTGTAGGAATAAACCGAATGGATGCAAAAAGGAAAAGTATTAATCCGGTAAGGATAAGAAGCAGCTTTCGCAGGCCCACTCTCTCCTTTACATTTAAAAACAATTCGGCAACAACAGCACCGTAGAAAGCGATCAGACCACTGCGTACCGAGAACAGGTGAAGAAAAACAATAAGAAATAACAGTATACCTATCCATACCCAGCGTTTAATCCGGTTGGGCGATTCCCATTCATGCTGAACAAAATAATAGGCAATATAGCAAGCCATGGCCACCATAATGCTAAATCGTACATGGTTAACAATGGTTGGCATAACCTGCGCCCGTAAGTAGTTTTCCGTTACAAAAGCATAATCGGTCACGTAATAATACAGGGAATAAAAACTTCCCAATAAACACATGAGTACAAATAATCTTAAAAGCACTCTGTATACATTTTGTGACAATGCTCCCCACATGCCTGCAGCCACTAAAGGCAAAGCAAGTAAAGGGCCTTTCATTACCATTCGGTTCCAAAAATACTCATGGTTGGATGAGTTAAAATAGTACAGGAATAAATACGCAACGCAGATACTTAATGCCGGGAAATAATAGTTTGAAACATATTGTATCATTGTTTTCTTAGCTCCGGATACAACAAATGGTAAAAGCAATAACAAGAACATGCTCATGCTCATTGCCGCTTTTCCCAACTCATGAAAAAAGAGAGATAGCAGATAACACGATAATACAAATAGAGGAAAAATATCTTTTCGGGTAAGGCTTATCATAGGTTCAATGATAACGAAAAGGGTTGAAAGGTGGTATGAAATGGCATTCCGGTAAAACGAAAAAACCTCCAACATTTTCATGTGGAGGTTTTTAAAAGATTACGGC
>CAYMRD010000013.1:83675-83904 GCA_964392775.1 uncultured Bifidobacteriaceae bacterium | reverse complement strand
TTCTTTATAAAAAATATGGCGGGATAGCTCAGATGGTTAGAGCGTAGGATTCATATCCGCCTGAGGCGGACTGTAGTTCGATAAGAGGGGAAGGAGTAGTAAATTTGTTCTTTATAAAAAATATGGCGGGATAGCTCAGATGGTTAGAGCGTAGGATTCATAACCCTAAGGTCGGCAGTTCGATTCTGCTTCCCGCTACCCAAGCCTCGGTCAGTCGGCCGGGGCTTTT
>CAYMRD010000013.1:35289-83575 GCA_964392775.1 uncultured Bifidobacteriaceae bacterium | reverse complement strand
TGTAGGATTCATATCCGCCTGAGGCGGACTGCAGTTCGATTCTGCTTCCCGCTACCCAAGCCTCGGTCAGTCGGCCGGGGCTTTTTGTTTTATAGCCATGTTTACCGTTTACGTATTATATTCCGAAAACCACGATCGCCTTTATGTCGGTTATACTTCTGATTTAATCAATCGTTTCAAGTCGCATCAATTTCTGGCAACCAAAGGTGATACGATTAAGTATCGTCCATGGAAGGTAATTCATATAGAGTGTTACGAGACTAAAACGGAGGCCATGAAGCGTGAGCTGTCCTTGAAAGGAGGGCAAGGTCGAAAATGGATTCGGGAGGAAATTCTTCCATTGATGAAAAGTGTAGGATTCATATCCGCCTGAGGCGGACTGCAGTTCGATTCTGCTTCCCGCTACAATGTGAAGTCCGCCCGGTGCGGACTTTTTATTTAACCGAATCAGGCAGCAGCAGGGAACAACAACAAACCATCGTTGTTCCCGAGTGAATTGTATCGGTTTCTCTTTCCGAAATTGTTGTACCCACTGTTAAAAACGGAGCAATAGTGGCTTATTGGATGTAGTGCGCACTGCTGTACAGTCGACCAACAATACCTAAAAACATCTGTGTGATTTTGTGGCTACGTTGTTGTGATTTGTGGATTGACTTTCCCTGTACTTTCTTAATTTCCTGCCCGAATGGAATCAAATAAAAAAGTTATACCGCTGATTATTGTAGCGGCTCTGGGCTATTTCGTAGATATTTATGACCTGATTGTTTTTAATGTGGTGAAGAATGAAAGCCTGCTATCGTTGGGGTTTTCGGGTGATGAACTAAAAAACAACGAGATATATCTGTTTAATGTGCAAATGACGGGCATGTTGCTGGGCGGTATTCTGTGGGGGATTTTGGGTGACAAAAAAGGGCGTGTATCTGTATTGTTCGGTTCTATTTTATTGTACTCAGCGGCCAATATTGCCAATGCCTTTGTGACAACTATTGATGGATATGCTTTTTGGCGTCTGATGGCCGGACTGGGTTTGGCAGGAGAACTGGGAGCAGGTATTACACTTGTGAGCGAAACCATGCACAAGGAAAAACGTGGTTATGGAACGATGATTATTGTGACCTTTGGCGCTTTGGGAGCTGTGGTGGCTTCGCTGGTGGGCAAATCATTCGGGTGGCAAACCACCTATATTGTGGGTGGCTGCATGGGACTGACCTTGTTATTGCTCCGTGCCGGAGCCTTTGAAAGCGGCATGTTTGAGCAAAGCAAACAACAATCGGATATTAAACACGGAAGTTTACTCACCTTATTGGCTAACAAACAGAATCTGCTGAAATATCTGGCTTGTATTGTAATGGGCTTGCCCATTTGGTTTGTGATTGGTGTGCTCATCAATCTTTCCAACCGTTTTGGAACCAATTTGGGTGTGGAAGTGGATGTGGCCGACAGTGTGATGTATGCTTATTTAGGTTTGTCGTTTGGAGATTTGCTAAGTGGTTTGTTAAGCCAATGGCTCAGGAGCCGCAGAAAAGTGGTGTTTTTATACCTTGTTATCACAGCCGTTTTACTGATTGTATATGTGTACAATATCCATGTGTTTCCGGGATATTTTAATATCATGAGCTTTTTACTGGGAGCAGCAACGGGCTATTGGGCCTTGTTTGTGACCATTGCTTCCGAGCAGTTCGGAACCAATATCCGTTCTACGGTGACCAATACGGTTCCTAATTTTGTTCGGGGAGCGGTAGTTCCCATCACACTTGGTTTTAAAGCTCTGTTACCTATTCTGGGCATTATGGGTGCGGCTGCAACGGTTGGAGGTATTTGTTTAGCACTGGCATTTGCGGGTGTATGGTATGTGGGTGAGTCATTTTCGAAGGATTTGAATTATTATGAGTTGGACTAAACGCAGGAGGGATTAACCGCAGCGGACACCGCGATTCTGCTACGCTAAGGTTTCACAGAATGAGGAATAACGCAGCGAATGTGAAGATGGGTTCCCGCAGATAGCGCGGATGAACGCAGATTCTGGGCTGCAGAACGAGGAATATTTGAGCACTAAAGGTGGCTGAGTTTATCAGACGAGGTAAAATCCCACAGGGATGATCGAAGCCTCAGTAGTGGAATATAGAGAGATTAAGAAAAACGCCCGATTGCTTGCAATCGGGCGTTTTGTTTTACTTGCAGCAGTCGCAACCGCAGTTGCATCCTGTTCCGGGACAAGAATCTCCGCATGAACAGTCGGTACAGTTACAGGTGCTTGAGTTGCAATTACAGCTATTCTCCTTGAGAACCACTATAGGTTGTGTGTCTGGTTTCATCTCTGTTTTGATTTAACAGTACAAAATTAGCCTGACACAACCGGGTGTATGTTACAGTTTACGGGGTAAAATGTACAATATTTTTGGATGGACAATCACAGTCCTTTGCGTTTGGATGCCCCCAGCTTTTTGAAGTATGAAGGGGTAAGTCCGGTATGTTTTTTAAACTGAGACGAAAGATGATGCACGCTGCTATATCCGAGCAAGTGAGCAATTTCGGTGAATGATTTATCGTTGTACACAATCCACTCTTTGGCGCGCTCAATGCGCAACTGTATAAAATAGGTTTCGATGGTGAGTCCTTCAATGGAAGAGAACAAATCGCTCAGGTAGGAGTATTCATACGGGATACGTTCGGTCAGGAATACAGAAAGATTTTGACGCTGTTCTTTGTGTTGCTCAATGGTGAGCAGGTAGGCTAAAATTTCCTTTTTTACTTTGTCGATGAGCTGATTTTTACGCGTATCGATCAGTTCAAATCCGAGTTTTTGCAATTCGTCATTCAGCAATAATTTGTCGGTGTCGGTGAGTGTTTGGCTGGTGTCGACTTCGCCTAAAAGTACACTGTTAAAGGTGAAATTCAGTTTTTGAAACAGTTGTTGTACACTGCTGATACAGCGCTGGCAAACCATGTTTTTGATATAGAGTTTCATAACAATACGAAGCTAATGGATTTATTCGAAAGGGTTTAACCGCAGCGCAGGGGTTCTGCTTTGCAGAACGAAGGAATCAGTGTTACATTGAGTTTATCGAAGTGTTAACCGCAAAGTCCGAAACGAAAATACAAGTAACGAATGCAAAGATTCTGCTGCGCAGAATTAATACACAAAATATTGCAACGAGACTATAGCCTCCGGAGGAGGCGAAGCTTTGTAGCCAATTGATGAGCATAATGCCCGGGAGCTCCGGAGGAGCTCAATCTTTTTATCTTGTTTCATCTGGGATATACGTCCGCAAGGAATTATGAAAAGATGAATGGGCGGCCACACGAATGGTTGTCATGCTGAGTTTATCGAAGCAAGACCTCCTGACCAACTCAATTATTGTTTTGGCAAGTTATTCATACCTCAATGAATCCTGAAAAGTGGCCGAAGAGGTAAATATGACTAAGGCACACGAGCGGGACGCTCTCGTGAACAGGGGGAGACCACCAAATTTTATTTTAGTTTATCTCAAGCCAGTTCTTTGAATAAGGCCAATCATACCTATAACCTTGAATCCGAAACCTAAACTTATCACCTGCTTTCCCTTTTAGGGGAAAAGTTATCAATGATTCTTTCCCAGCCTTAAAGGTTGTCGGATATGTAACATACCCGGCCATATCTGCGAATACCCATATTTCTTGAACAGAGCATTCTGATGTACTGTCAGGGTATAGATGAATAGTAACTACACAATTTGAATCAGTTTTAAAGCGAACACCAACCCAATAATCATCAAGCAATTCAATGCATGTATTATTGACACGTACAGATGAATCACCACGAAGCGGAAGACGATCGAGAACATTACAATAATCTGGCTCAGGCTTAGGTGTAATAACCACAGGAGCAGGGGTAGGCGTGGCGGGTGTGGGGTCGGAAGACGGGTTGTCTTTTTTGCAACCGGCTACCATAGCCAGCACTGCAAGGGTTAGTAATATTCTCATCGGGCAATGTAATAGTTATTTAATATCTTGTGTTTTCCAGCGTTCAACTTCTGTCCGAGACTTGCTGCCTAAACGGTATTTTCTATATTTAGGTTAAATATGATTGGTATTGGGGGAGGATTGATATGCTAACAATAATCTTCCCTTGGAAAGTCTTTTTTATGAGGACTTTTTGCATGTAATGGGCTATTGAATATTGAACTTTTTTAAACAAAGAAAGTAAAAATCTTATTAATGACAAGTGTGTCATTAATAAGATTTCAGATAAGTTCCACATTGGCTTCTTAATGAGTCAGGTCCGAAATCAAAAATTACTACATAGCATTGGCATTAAGTTTAAGGCTATTAGAGAGAGTAAAGGACTTACTCAGGAAGTTGTCTTTTTTGATACAGGGTTGCATATTGGGAGAATTGAAACGGCAAAAACTAATCTGTCAATATCAACAATAAGCCAGTTGTGCGATTATTACGATTTAAAACTGGCTGATTTTTTTGAGGAATTTTAGGTAACAAAAAAACGCCACCCAATCATAGAGCAGCGTTTTCGTATTTCGAATTTTGATATTCGAATTTATCGTTAAATCAAATTCATCAACATATCAGGAAACAAACCCAACGCCAAGCTCATCGTTACACAGAACACCGCAACCATTACATACAAAGGGGAAATCTCTACTTCGGTATCATTGCCTTCTTTGGTATACATGGCCAAAACCACTTTAAGGTAGTAGTAAGCACCAATCATCGAAGCAAAAATAGCGGTGAGGGTCAGGTAAAAATGTCCGGCCTGGAAGGCTTTACTAAAGATATAGTATTTACCTAAAAAGCCTGCAAACGGAGGAATACCCGCCAATGATAACATGCTCATGGTTAACAAAGCTGCCAGCAATGGGTTCTTTTTACCCAAACCATTAAAGGCATCAATGCCTTCGTTTTGCTGGCTGTGGAATACCGGAATAGCAATGGCAAAAGCACCAATGGTTGCTACGGCATATCCTGCCGAATAGTAGAAGAGGGCAGAAGCTGTTCCGGCATACAAGCTGATAATACCCAACAACATGTATCCGGCATGCGAGATACCTGAGTAAGCCATCAGTCGTTTGAAATTGGTTTGGTGTAAGGCGGTAAAGTTTCCAATTACCAACGAAGCAATGGTTGCAATGGCTAAGGTTGTTTCAACATAAGGTAAAGCGCCTGCAAAGCAGGTGGCAAACAAACGGTACAACGCACCGAACGCAGCAATCTTAACCAATGTGCTCATAAAGGCTGTGATGAGCGCAGGCGAACCTTCGTACACATCAGGACTCCAGAAATGGAAAGGAGCGGCAGCTACTTTAAACAACATAGCCATCAACATCAAAAACATACCCGCATAAAACAGCGGACTGATGGTATGCGCATCATGGTTCATTACATAATTGCCAATCACCTCAAGGTTGAAGCTGTTAGTTACGCCAAAGATGAGGGCAATACCAAACAACAAAAAGCCTGATGCAAAGGCCCCCATCAAAAAGTATTTGAATCCGGCCTCGTTTGATTTGGTATCAAAACGTTTGCTGCCGGCCATGATGTATAGGGAGATTGAAAGGATTTCGATTCCCAAAAACAACATCGCCATATTGGCGTATGAAAGCATGATCAATCCACCACAGATGGTGAAGATAAGGATGGCCAGATAGTCGCTGATATGGTGTTGTTCGTTTTTATAATAGTCGGCCGACAATACAAAAATCAACATTCCGATGATGAGCAACAATGCACTGAAGGCTACCGAAAAATGGTCGACACGAATCATGTCGTTGTAAAAGCTACCGGTTTGGTTCCATTCGGTATAGTTGAGGCCAAAGATGGCAATCATACCAACAACCACCAATGGGGTTAACAGTTTACGCAGGTTTAGCATTTCGGCCACCATGCAGAACAATCCAAGACAAGAGGTATATATTAATGTGTTCATAATGTTGTTTTTTGTGTAGAGACGCATAATTATGCGTCTTTACCTATATCGTATTGTTTTTTTGTTTCCGTTTCCGTAGAGACGCATAATTATGCGTCTCCACAATCCGGTACCAATTATCGTTACCGTATTACCGATTGATCCAATATCAATTGCAATGCAGGTTCGGCCATTTCCATTATTGGTTTAGGATAGATACCCAAAACAATAATCACAGCGGCAATTGCACCCAATACAATTTTTTCATTCCACATCAAATCAGGGAAGGCGGTTATGTTTTCGTTTACGTTACCCAACATGGTACGTTGGAACATGCGCAACATATACACCGCACCTAATATGATGGTCAACCCGGCAAATACCGATAACCATGTATTGTATTCGTATACACCAAACAATAAGAGGAATTCTCCGATAAACCCATTGGTCAATGGCAAGGCCACAGAGCCCAATACCACAATCATAAACAAGGTGGTGAACTTTGGTGCCAGGTTGCGGATACCGCCTAGGCTGTCAATATTCAAGGTATTGGTACGGTTAAAGATGATATCGGCACAGAAGAACAAACCAACTACATTAACACCATGCGCTAACATTTGCACCACGCTGCCTTGCAATCCTTGCATGTTCAATGCAAAAATCCCGGCACTGATCAATCCCACGTGGGCAACTGATGAGTAGGCGAGGAGCTTTTTCAAATCGCGTTGCATGATTGCAATGATGGATGCATACACAATACCAATCACACAAAGCGTAATGGCCAATGGCCCCCACTCGGCAACACCCGCAGGCAATACAGGCAATAACCAGCGCAATAAACTATAGGTTCCCATTTTAAGCATGATACCTGAAAGCAACATGGTTCCTTGGGTTGGAGCCTCTTTGTAGGTGTCGGCCTGCCAGGTATGGAAAGGAACGATTGGAATTTTGATAGCAAAGGCTAAGAAGAACGTCCAGAACAACCAACCCTGATTGCATGAACAGATACTTCCAATAAGGTCGCGCAGGTCGAATGTGTTTTTAGGACTCAGCCAGTACATGGCAATAAACCCGAACAGCATCAGCAAACTACCTGCAAGGGTATAGATGAAAAACTTAAGCGTAACCGGAACGCGGTTTGGTCCGCCCCAGCGCAAGGCAATAAAATAAATAGGAATAAGGGCAAGCTCCCAGAAGATATAGTATACCATCCCATCCAATGCCATGAATACGCCATTGAGCGCAAATTGCATGAGCAGGATAAGGGAGAAATACCCGGCAGCTTTTTCGATGGTGCGGTTAAAGGCCGAGAGGATAATCAATGGGGTGAGGAAGTTGGTGAGAATCACCATCAGCAAACTCAATCCATCTAAACCTAAGTGCAGACTGATTTTGGGACTGCTGATCCATTCCCGGTACACAAAAAACGAATCGGCACCCGATTGTTTAAAGATACAATAAGCATAAGCTGTGATGCCCAGTTGGACAACCGAAAGCAATAATGCCAGTTTAGAAGCCAGTTTATTGCCGGCAGCCAGCACCAAAAGGGAGGCTACTAAAGGAAAACCTAAAATGAGTAATGTTATCATTATGCGAACAACCTAATTACAAAGAGTACAACCATACTTAAAACCATTGCGAAGATGTAGAAACCGGTATTTCCGGTTTGTACCAAACGCAACAAACGACCAAACAATCCAACCGCCCAGGCCACGGTATTCACGGCAAGGTCGATGATTAATTTATCAACCACCACCATCAACAAATCAGATACAACTGTTAAAGGTTTTACGATAACAGCATTGTAGAACTCATCTACATAAAACTTGTTGGAGATCCATTTATTGAGCCCGGTTAACGAAGCTTCATCCTCAGGTAACTCACCTTTTTTAACATACTTGCTGTAAGCAAAGGCAATGGCAGCAATGGCAGCCAGCCCGGCAAAACTCATCAACAGGATTTCACTTGAATGTGAAACAGCTTCGTGTGCATGTAAAAATGCTTTAGATGGTTCGGTAACTGATGAAAGATACGTGCTAAACAAATGCGTAACGTGGAATACTGCTGGTAAACCAAGGATACCACCCGCAACCGATAAAATACACAATACAATCAACGGAAGGGTAATGGTCAATGGTGACTCATGAATATGTTTTTTTGTTTCATCGCTGCCGCGGAAGTTTCCATAGAACGTTAAGTATACCAAGCGGAACATATAGAAGGCTGTCATCATTGAGCTAATGGAAAGGATAGCCCAGATCAATTTGTTTTGTTCGAAGGCATGCGCCAGAATTTCATCTTTAGAGAAGAAACCTGATAATAACGGGAATCCAGAAATGGCCAATGACGCAATGAAAAATGTGATGAAGGTAATAGGGATGAGTTTTTTCAATCCACCCATTTTACGGATATCCTGTTCTCCATGCAACGCATGAATCACACTACCTGAACCTAAGAACAAGCAAGCTTTGAAAAACGCGTGTGTTACCACATGGAACATTCCGCTTTCGAAAGCACCAAGGCCAAGCGCGGCAAACATTAAACCCAATTGCGACACGGTTGAATAAGCCAGCACTTTTTTGATATCGTTTTGCATCAAGCCGATGACGGCTGCAAAAACAGAGGTGGCCACACCCACACATAAGATTACATCAAGCGTACATGGAGCCATGGCAAATAATACGTTTGAACGAACCACCATATAGATACCGGCCGTAACCATGGTAGCCGCGTGAATCAATGCTGATACAGGAGTTGGTCCGGCCATTGCATCAGGCAACCAAGTGTATAATGGCAACTGAGCCGATTTACCCATGGCACCAATAAACAATAACAGTGTGATGGAAACGAGCAATGTACTGTTAGGCGTTAACACGGCTGCTTGTTTAGCTACTGCACCAAATTCCAATGTTCCAAAGTTGAACAGGATAAAGAACATTCCCAGTAAAAATCCAAGGTCACCGATACGGTTCATGATGAATGCTTTTTTAGCCGCATCATTATAGGCATCGTTTTTAAACCAGAAGCCAATCAATAAGTATGAACACAAACCAACACCTTCCCATCCGATAAACATCACGAGGTAATTGCTTCCCATTACGAGTAACAACATGAAGAAAATAAACAGGTTGAGGTACGTGAAAAAGCGGGTGAATCCTTCATCATCGTGCATATACCCAACGGAGTACAGGTGGATAAGGAAACCGATTCCGGTTACCACCAGTAACATCACCATGGTCAGTGGGTCGAGCAGGAGAGAGAAGCCGATATTGATATTGGAGTAGCTGATCCATTGAAATAAGTCGATGGTAATAGTGTCTCCGGCATTGAGTTTCATAAACACATACACTGATGTGATGAATGATGCTAAGATGGCCAGCGTAGCCAACCATCCGGTTGCGGCTTTGGGTAAATTTTTACCGAATACTCCGTTGATGATAAAACCAATTAACGGAAACAGCGGGATTAACATACCCGGCAATACGAAAAGTGAATCTTTCAAAATTTGATCAGTCACGTTGTGTTATTTTTATGTGGAGCTTTTGGCCTTTAGCCATTAGCTTTTTGTTTAGCCACTAAGACTCTAAGTTTCACTAAGGTTTCTCCTCTCGAACAATGCTTGGTGTTCCTTTGTGTCTTAGTGCCTTTGTGGCATTTTTTTTTTTCGCCACTAAGCCACAAGGACTCTAAGTTTCACTAAGGCGTTTTCTCTTAGTGTTTCTTTGTGTCTTGGAGCCTTTGTGGCATTTCTTTCTTCTTTTTTCGAATTTCTGATTTTGATATTCGAATTTTCTTTCTCTTTAACCTTTTAATTTACTCAATACATTGATATCGGTACTCATCACATTGCGGTAAATGCTTACCAGCAGGGCTAGTCCAACAGCTACTTCGGCTGCTGCTACCACCATAATGAAAAATACGAATACCTGCCCGTCACTATTGCCATTATAGGCCGAGAACGATACCAATAACAGGTTCACGGCATTCAGCATCAGCTCCACACACATTAAAATGATGATGGCGTTCCTGCGGAAAAGCACTCCGATCACACCAATGCAAAACAAAAAGGTGCTGAGCAATAAGTACCAGTTTTGCGGAATAGCTTGTCCAATTGTTTCGTTCATATCTTTAATTACGAGTTAATTATTGCGGTTTATTTATTTAAATACGTACACGAAGAACACGAAGGTTTAAGTTAAGAAAGAGCACGAAGGCCGAGTCGTTCGGTATTTCATTCGTGGACTTTAATTCTTTTCGTTGGAACAGACTATTCTTCATTATTTATTTCTCATTATTCATTCTTTTGCTTACTGCCTACTTTCCTCTTGCTTCCTAATTCTTCTCCTTCTTCGCCAACACAACAGCGCCAATCATGGCCGAAAGGAACAGGACAGAAGAGATTTCAAATGGAAGAACGAAGTCGGTAAACAACTTCATACCCACTTGTTGAACCATTCCGGTATTGCTTGTTGGTGGCAACGTATATGGACCAAGAGTTGTAGAGCGCATGGCAGCAATCAGGGTCAGGAATAAAATTCCACCCGAGATTACGGCTGCAAACTTCACCTTGTTCACTTTGTGTTGTTCGTTTTCTTTATTGAGGTTGAGCAACATCACCACAAACAGGAACAATACCATGATGGCTCCGGCATACACTATTATGTGTACGATGGCCAGGAACTGTGCATTGAGCAAGATATAATGTCCGGCAATGGTGAAAAAACAAACCACCAGCCACAATACGCTGTATACAGGAACCCTTGAAAACACCACCAGCAAAGCACTGATGACAGAGAGGGCAGCTAACAGATAAAACAAATATTGAGTCATTTCTTATGGATTAAAGCGATGTGGGTCGCAAGTATAATTATTCGGTTAAAATTTATGAAAACTGGTATTTCTTTTTGCGTTTGCCAATATCCACGCGCTCTTCAGGTTTTACTCCTTCTACCAGTTTGTCTTTACCGTAAATAAATCCACTGCGGGTATATTTCGAGTCGATGATACGGTCGGTAAGGTAAATAGCATCTTTCGGACAAGCCTCTTCACACAATCCGCAGAAGATGCAACGCAGCATATTGATTTCGTATTTGGCGGCATATTTCTCTTCACGGTACAGGCTTTCTTCTCCTTTTTGGCGCTCGGCAGCTTCCATGGTGATGGCCTCGGCCGGACAACTTACGGCACATAAACCACAGGCGGTACAGTTTTCACGGCCCTGCTCATCGCGTTTCAACACATGCACACCACGGTACACAGGAGCAACCTCACGGGTTTGTTCAGGGTACTTTACCGTAGCCGCTTTTTTAAACATGTGCTTAAAGGTAATAGCCATACCGCCAAAGATGGCAGGTAAGTAGAGCTTCTCAGCCCAACTCATTTCTCTTTTGACAACTACTTTCGATCTGTTTGTTAATTGCATGTTATAGTTGATTAAGTTGATAGAGTAATTCAGTTGATTAGGTCTCTATTCTTAATTATTAATTCTTAATTTCTTTTCTCTTTCTTCTCTCTCTTTCCTCTTACTTCATAAACGTTATCCACGCTCCCGTAGCCAAAATGTTCAGGATAGAGAGAGGAATCAAAATCTGCCATCCGAGTTTCATCAACTGATCATAGCGGAACCGCGGGACGGTCCAGCGAACCCACATGAAGAAGAAAATGAAGAAGAAGGTTTTGGCAAACAATACAGCCACACTTACCATGGCCGCAATATTTTGTGGAAGGTCTAAACTATCCAGTCCCGGGAAATGGTAACCGCCAAAGTACAAGCAGGCGATAACAGCCGATGAAATGAACATGCTGATATATTCGGCAAACAGGTATAAACCCAGTTTCATGGAACTGAACTCGGTATGGTATCCACCAATCAATTCGGTTTCACATTCGGCCAAATCAAAAGGAGCACGGTTGGCTTCGGCAAAGGCACAGATTAAGAAAATCAAAAAGCCAAGGGGTTGGTAAAACACATTCCAGTGACCATACTGTTGCCCGTCTACAATTTCGCGCAGGCTCAATGAACCTGTCATCAAAATAATGGCAACAATCGACATACCCATAGCCAACTCGTAACTAATCATTTGCGATGAGGCACGAATAGCGCCCAGCAATGAATACTTATTGTTGGAAGCCCAACCACCGATCATGATACCATACACACCAATACTGGCAATGGCCATGATATACAAGATACCAATATTGATATCAGCAACCTGCATGCTAAACTCCATACCACCAATCTCAAATGATTTTCCCCAGGGAATCACCGCGCTCATCATTAAAGAGGTAAGCATGAATACACAAGGGCCGAGGATAAACAGCAAACGGTCGGAAGCATTGGGAATGATCTCTTCCTTGGTAAACATTTTTACACCATCGGCAAGCGGTTGCAATAAACCAAAAGGTCCGGCTCTGTCGGGACCCACACGGTCCTGCATGATGGCAGCCACTTTACGCTCCGCGTAGGTGCTGTAGGCGGCAATACCCAAACTCACCATAAAGATGATGAAGATAAGAATGGTTTTAAAGAGGATAGCTAAAATCATTATTCAGAAATTGGGTTTATCTCGTTCAACTTAAATTCGTTTGGTTTAACCAGGGTGCGGGCATAATGGTTGGCAGAGATTACCGAAGTATGGTCGATCTCTCTCGGGCCTTCAATGGTCCAGTCGCTGGTTTTCTTTTTATCGAAGCGGCAGGTATTGCAAATAAACTCTTCCACTTCGCCCCATTGGTCTTTACGCCCTGTAACACGCAATACATCTTCGCCTTTATACCACAATACCACTTCACCTTTACATTTTTCATTTTCACAGTTTCGGTGTGCATCCACAGGTTTGGTGAACCATACACGGCTTTTAAAGCGGAAGGTTTTATCAGTTAAAGCTCCAACCGGACAAACATCAATCACGTTTCCTGAGAAATCATTGTCGATAGCCTGTTCGATATAAGTTGAGATTTCAGAAACATCACCACGGTTCAATACACCGTGAACACGTCCGTCTGTGATTTGCTCGGCTGTTTTTACGCAGCGGTAACAAAGGATACAGCGGGTCATGTGCAATTGTATTTTTTCTCCGATATTAATCTTATCAAAGGTCCTGCGCTCAAACTCATAACGGGTTTTAGCCGAACCATGCTCATAGCTCAAATCCTGTAAATGGCATTCACCTGCCTGATCGCAAATAGGGCAGTCGAGTGGGTGGTTGGCCAATAAAAACTCAACAACACCTTTACGCGCTTCCAGTACTTTAGGGCTGGTGGTGTTTTTTACTTCCATACCGTCCATTACCGTTGTGCGGCAGCTGGCAACCAGCTTTGGCATCGGGCGAGGATCTTTTTCGGAACCTTTGCTCACCTCAACCAGGCAGGTACGGCAATAGCCTCCGCTGGTTTTGAGTTTGCTGTAATAACACATGGTAGGAGGGGCTACCTCTTTTCCAATCGCACGGGCAGCATTCAGAATGGTTGTTCCATCTGCTACCTCAATTGTAATTCCATCTATGGTTACTTTTGCCATCTGCTTTTAACCTTTTTCGTTACTTAAATTTTTCAACAATGTTTCGACTTCGGCTTTTAATTTAGGAAGGTGATTTATAACAATTGCCCAAATTACTTCCTTGTCTATGCTGTCGTAAGCATGAATAACTCTGTTTCGAAAACTAATAATTGCTCTTTGATTCTCAATTACCATTTCGGGAGCATCACGCTTTAGTCTATTCATTGCCTTTCCAATAATTTCAAATTTCCTTTCAACTGCACTATTGATGAGCTTGTTGTTAACAAACTGCTCAAATATTTTCTGTTCACCAATAAACGAATCAATATCATTTATTGCCTCAAGTATATCATTAAGATGTGCTTTTAGTCTAAGCTTCATACACTATCTTTTTGGTGCTGTTGACATTTTCTATAAAATACTTATTCGTTAATGATTTTATAGTAAGTAAATCTACTTTTCTCTTCAATAAACTTTCTAATTCATCTGCCAGATCAAAAAAATTATCTGCGTACTCCAGCAAAGGGACGTTTTCAAAATCAACCAACAAATCCACATCACTATCTGGGCTAAATTTTTTTTCATCTAATACAGAGCCAAAAGCATATAGTTCTTTCACCTTGTGCTTGCTACACAAAATGCTAATTTGGTTGATATGTTGGTTTATGAGATTCATCTTCACATCAAATATTACAAGCTACTATAAGCCGCAGCCGGATCCATATTATGGGTGTGGAAGTAATACTTCACATCCTTGATCTTATCGCCATGTTTTACGTACTCTTCAAACTCGGCACGGAAATGACGAATGGCGCTTGCCACCGGCCATGCAGCCGCATCACCCAGCGGGCAAATGGTATTTCCTTCAATCTTGCTTTGCAGGTCCCACAACAAATCAATATCGGCTACTGTTCCGTGTCCATCTACAATTTTGTGCAATATTTTTTCCATCCATCCGGTTCCTTCACGGCAAGGGCTGCATTGTCCGCAGCTTTCGTGGTGGTAAAAACGGGTTAAGTTCCAAAGGTTTTTCGGAATGCTCACCGTTTCATCCATCACAATAAATCCGCCCGAACCCAACATGGTTCCGGTTGCAAATCCACCATCTGCTAACCCTTCGTAACTCATGATACGCGGTTCGCCCGCAGCCGTTTTGAGGATCAATTCGGTTGGTAAAATCGGAACGGAAGAACCTCCGGCAATTACAGCCTTCATCTTTTTGCCATTCAAAATACCACCGCAATATTCATCGCTGTAAATAAAATCTTCAACGGTAATTCCCATTTCGATTTCATAAATACCCGGCTTATTGATATGTCCCGATGCCGAAATAAGTTTGGTTCCGGTTGATTTGCCAATACCTACAGATGCATAAGCATCACCACCCTGATTCACAATCGGAACAACAGCGGCAATGGTTTCAACATTATTCACTACAGTCGGGCAGCCATACAATCCTGCAATTGCAGGGAATGGTGGTTTGATGCGAGGATTGCCTCGTTTACCTTCGAGTGATTCCAATAAAGCAGTTTCTTCACCACAGATATAAGCACCACCTCCCGGTTGAACATATAGATCTAAATCGTATCCCGAACCTTGAATATTTTTACCCAACCAACCGGCAGTGTATGCTTCGGCAATGGCTTTTTCTAAAATGGCAATGATATAGTAGTATTCACCACGTACATAAATATATGAGGTATTTGCTCCCAATGCATAACTTGAAGTGATCATTCCTTCAATGAGCAGGTGGGGGATGCGCGACATCAGATAGCGGTCTTTAAACGTACCCGGCTCCGATTCGTCAGCATTACATACTAAATAGCGTGCAACACCTTCGGGTTTGGCCAAAAAGCTCCATTTCATTCCGGTAGGGAAACCCGCACCACCACGTCCGCGAAGGCCTGATTTCTTAACCTCTTCCACCACATCCTCGGGTTTCATGGTTTTGATAGCTTTTTCAACCGAAGCATAACCACCCATTTTGCGGTATACCTCGTAACCCTGAATACCCGGTACGTCTATGTGTTCTGTTAGTAATTTCTTTCCCATCTTTATTAGTTATTGGGTTATTCGTTATTTAGTTATTGGTTTTTCTATTAACAATTAACTTAATAACTAATAACTTTCTATCGTTACGTCATCAAAATACGTTTTACGCTTGTTTTCTTTTTTCAAAGAATCCAATAGATTATCTACTTTTTCCAAGGTAAGGTTTTCGTGGAATTGTGAACCACACATCAACATAGGTGCAGTACCGCATGATCCCAAACATTCAACCGTTTTAAGGGTAAACATTCCGTCAGCAGATGTTTCACCTTCTTTGATGCCCAAACGTTTTTCGATATGTTTCACTACATCTTCGGCACCACGGATCCAGCAACTGCTGGTACGGCATACTTCCAGTAAACATTTACCAACAGGCTTTAAGTTATACATCGTGTAAAATGATGCTACCTCATATACTTCTATCGGTTGGATTTTGAGAATGGAAGCAACATAATCCATTACCTGAGGGCTCAGCCAACCGTCAAACTCGGCTTGTGCCACATGTAAGATCGGCAACAAAGCCGACTTTTCTTTACCTGCAGGGTAACGGGTTATGATCTTTTGAACCGTAGCCATTGCTTCTGCATTAAATTTTATTTCAGTATTACTCATACCTTTTATATTTCGGATTGGAGATTTCTAATAGTCTCTTTTCCCTTTTTCTTAATTACTTCAAATCTACCAGAGGTCTTGCTTCGATAAACTCAGCAGGACATTGCTCCTAACAGTCTTTCTTCTTTTCGAATTTCGGGCTTTAATATTCGAATTTATTAATCACCTGTATTCTTCAACTGCCTACTGCATATTCTCTTATTTGCCTACTTCTTATGCATCAAGCTCTCCCGCAATCACATTCATACTGCTCATGGTGAGGATCGCATCACTTAACATTTGTCCTTTAATCATTTCGGGGTATGCCTGATAGTAAATGAAGCAAGGTCTGCGGAAATGCAAACGGTACGGAGCACGTCCGCCATCACTTACAAGGTAAAACCCTAATTCACCATTTCCACCTTCAACACTGTGGTATACTTCGCCCTTAGGAACATCGGTTTCGCCCATCACAATTTTAAAGTGCCAGATCAACGCTTCCATGCTGCGGTATACTTCCTCTTTTGGAGGCAGGTAAAACTCAGGAATATCAGCAAAGTGTTTGCCCTGAGGCATATTGTCCAACGCCTGCTGAATGATTTTCATACTTTCCCAAATCTCTTCCTGACGAACACGGAAACGGTCGTAAGTATCACCATTCACACCAATCGGAACAGCAAAGTCAAAATCTTCATACGAACTATATGGGTTCATCACACGCACATCGTAATCAATACCCGCTGCACGTAAGTTTGGTCCGGTAAAACCATAAGCCAAGGCTCTTTCTCCGCTGATGCCACCTACGTTTACTACACGATCCATAAAAATACGGTTGCGTTCAAGGAGGGCTGTAAATTCGCGGAATACTTTAGGGAAGTCGCGCAAAAATTCTTTGATTTTTTTGTATACCTCATCGTTGAAATCGCGCTCCAAACCTCCAATACGACCGATGTTTGTTGTTAAACGGGCTCCACAAATCTGTTCGTAGATATCGTAAATCTTTTCACGCCACTGGAACATATATGTAAAGCCGGTTAAGGCTCCGGTATCGGCACCAATAATGGTATTGCAAATAATATGGTCGGCAATACGTGCCAGCTCCATAATGATTACACGCATGTACTGGGCACGTTTTGGAATCTCGGCACCAATCAGTTTTTCAACCGTCATGTGCCATCCTATATTGTTGATAGGAGATGAGCAGTAGTTCATCCGGTCGGTCAACGGTGTGATTTGGTAAAACGGACGGTGTTCCGCAATTTTTTCGAATGCACGGTGAATATACCCGATGGTTTGTTCTGCATCCTTAATGATCTCCCCATCCATCTTAAGCACATTCTGGAAAATTCCATGTGTTGCAGGATGGGTAGGACCGAGGTTTAAGATATTATAATCCTCTTCAGTGCTTTGGTTAGCAAGCGTTGAATGGTGCTCTACCTTAGATAAGTCTGGAAGACTTTTCGGTTTATCAAACTCGTTTTTTATTTCGGTGATGTTGCTCATGGGTCTATTCCTTATCTTCCAAAATATTGATCTTCTTTATCGGTGCGGGTTCCATCTTCCAATGGAAACTCTTTGCGCATTGGCGAATAATCCATTTCGTCAACGTTTAATATACGTTTCAAATTTGGATGTCCTTCAAACAAAATTCCATAAAAGTCGAATGTTTCGCGCTCCTGCCAGTTGGCAGCTGGGAAAACAGATGTAATGCTGCTAATGCTCGGATTGTCAACAGGCATAAAACATTTAATGCGCAAACGCAAGTTGTTGGTTAAACTGTGTACATGGTATATCACTCCCAACTCTGCGCCCTTGGCTTCCGGAAAATGAATGCCGCATACATCGGTTAAAAACTGGAATTTAAACTCAGGGTCGTTGTACAACCAGGTGAGTACTTCCACAATTTTATCTTTATGCAATACGATTGTAGCCAGTTCATACGGAGTCGATTCATTGTAGATGAATTCCCCGAACTGGGCTCTCAGTCTGCTTAATAAATGTTCGTTTGTAATTTCGCTCATGATTTAGTCAATTCCGTATGAGGCCAATAATGCTTTGTATTCGGGAGAGTTTCTGCGTCCGCTAGCCTCGTTTTTAGCGAGTTCCTGAACCTTCATCACTCCGTCAATAATTTGCTCGGGGCGGGGAGGACAGCCGGGAACGTATACATCCACCGGTATAATTTTATCGATACCCTGAAGTACCGAGTAGGTGTCAAATATTCCTCCCGAACTGGCACAGGCGCCAATGGCAATCACCCAACGTGGTTCAGCCATTTGCAGGTAAACTTGTTTCAATACCGGTCCCATTTTTTTAGCGATGGTTCCTGCTACCAGCAATACATCGGCCTGACGGGGCGAGAAGCTGATACGCTCAGATCCGAAACGGGCCAAATCGTAGTTGGAGCCCATGGTGGCCATAAACTCAATACCGCAGCAAGATGTTGCAAAAGGCAAAGGCCAAAGCGAATTGGCGCGGGCCAACCCAATCATCTTATCGAGAGAGGTGGCGAAAAAGCCCGGACCCTCAACGCCTGCAGGTGCTTGTACTATTTTAATATCTGTTGACATACTGGTGTTATAATCTACCTATTTACAATTTAAACGCTTAAATCACACATCACAAATCACACATCTTAAATGGCATTATTCCCATTTGAGGGCGCCTTTTTTGATGATATAGAAAAAGCCCAACAGAAGCGTAGATGTAAATAATAACATTTCAACAAACCCAAATGTTCCGAGTTGTTTGAAGTTAACGGCCCAGGGATACATGAATATCACCTCCACGTCAAACATCACGAAGAGGATGGCTGTCAGAAAATATTTAATGGAAAAAGGAAGGCGGGCATTGCCCTGGCTGTCGATACCACACTCGAAGTTTTCGAGCTTTTTGTCACTGTTGCGTTTAGGTCCAACTAAGTGCGTTACAACCATTGTCGTAACAATAAAGCCGGTGGCAACTAAAAACTGGATAAAAATGGCGATGTAATCGATCGGGTTTGACATACCAAAAATGTGCGTTTATACAGGCGGCAAACTTACATAATTAATTGATTATGCAATATGAAATTACCAACAAAAACGGGGGAAGGGATTCATGAGGAAGGTCATTTTTCTATTGAATATCCTTGGCAGGAGAAGAGGCCTGAATAACGTTTGAGTATGGTGTCAGTGGGCTCAAATTCAATTGTTAAGAATTGTTAGAGCTGAGTTGTTGAGATGCTTATTTATAAAGTTTCCGAATAAGATTCTCAACAACCTCTTCTTTGGATGTGGCATCGGTTGCTACTAACTGTCCGTTTTTAAATACAGCAAAATAGGGTAGGTTGCTAACTCCGGCCAGCTTGCGCGATTCAGGGTTTTCTTCGGCATTAATCACCAAAAAGGTAATCCCTTGAAAGGCTTCCTTGTCGCTGATTTTTTTATACTTAGGTGCAAATAAACGGCAGGCTCCGCACCAGTTGGCAAAATAGGTCACCACCACCTTTTCGTGTTGTTGAATCAGAGATCTAAAATCCTCGTCTGTTGTTGCGATTACCATTATGTATACGTATGATATGTTTCCTTGAATTTTAACAGTAAAATGGTGTAAAAGTTTACCCATTAAAAAAGGACAAGCCGGATGGCCTGTCCTTTTGAAGTATGATCGTGAGTTTAATTACATTTTAAATGGAACGATTGATTGGAGGTTTAATCCAATACCAGCAGAAGCCATATTGTACTCAGCAAATGTGTAATCACCATGAATGGTCAAAATAGCAAGTTTGAGGCGTAATCCCACAGTAGTTCTGAAGGATGAACTGCCCCCTGAGAGTTTAATAGGATCGGTCAGTACCTCAATTTTTTTAGTTTTTGATTGAGGGGTACCCGGAGCTGCTGTAGGGTCATAGGCATCATTCACAAAGGTAATAGGGTAATCACCGCTCAGGTTTAAATCAGTTGTTGAGTTTTGGTATCCTAAACCCAAATAAGGAGTGAGGGGGCCCAGTTTTTTAGAAATTAATAAATTCGCTGTCCATGATTTTGAGTTAAACTCGGCTTTTTGTCCTGTGTAGTTTTTATTAGGATTCGGATCGTAGATGTCCGAACCGCTTTCAGGTGTTAATTGGCTCTCACCCGTAAAGCTGATACCTGTTTTCATTGATGTGTATCCGAACATGGCCGACATATCGAAAGGCATCTCTTTCACCACCGGAATCCACTGCTTGATATCATGTTTAACCGCGAAGCCAAACAAGCCGATGCCAAATCCGCCAAAGTTCAAATCAGGAACAAACCGAACGGCCACCTCCGTGCCAAAACCAACACCTACGGCAAGTTGGGTGGTAGGAACCGGAACAAAATTTACACCCATTCCCTGAGGTAATTCAAACGTGTCGATATTAATGGTTTGGGGTTGTCCGGGATAACCGTATGCTGGATTGGGTGCACTAATTGCAACTTGAGATCCTGGTGTAGCATCTCCAAAAATGGTAGGACTCACTCCGCTTGAACCACTCGGACTTGGTATCACAACGGTGTTTTTGAGGCCCAAAGCATTTACATCAAAACTTTGAAAGTTTGAAGGTGCAAAAGGCGCATTGGCACTGATGGTGATGTCAAATCCGCCCAAACCATGAGGTTTTGCAGTGTTGAACCATCCACCATTCATACCTACGCCAAAGGCTGTAAGGGCCGGTGATAAATAGGCGTTAAAAAGTTTGTTGGCATCTTCTGTTCCTGCACGAAGCAAGGCTGCTGACTCTCCTTGCGCTTGTGCCTGACTCAGACAAAGAGACAATGCGGTGGCGGTCAGAAATTTTCGGGAATGTGTAGTAAAATTAGTCATAGGTAGCTTTTTTAATGGTTTGTGAATAGAATAGGTTTCTAAGTTGAAGAATTTAATTTTGATAATCAACAAAACTATATAGAGTTCATTTGTGCTGATATTAATGCAAGGAATCCTAATACGAAATGATGTATACTTGTTCTTGCAAAATGTCAAAAATGAAGAGGGATATCCGGTTTCTGCTTGTTTTTATTCTCGGAGGTATGCTGGTGTATCTGTCGGTTCGAAAGATTGAATTTAAAGCATTGGCAGATACCATTAAGGGAGCCAACTATGTAGTTGTGTTACCGGTATTTATGGTTTCCGTAATCGGGTATTGGATCCGTTCCATGCGCTGGCGCATCATTATGTATTCAATGGGACAAACTGTTAAGACTACTCATTTGTTCTCGTCATTAGGCATAGGCTATGCCGTTAATATTGTGACTCCCCGGTTGGGGGAGATAGTAAGATGTATGGTGCTTGTTAAAACAGATTCTATTCAGGTAACACAATCAGTGATCAGTGTGGTGGTTGAGCGGATTGTTGATTTTATCTGTTTGTTTTCGGTGTTGTTATTTGCTTTGGTTTTGAGTTACGGACCTGTACATTTTTTTATGGTTTCCAATATTGTAGATCCATTACTCAGTAAATGGAATCAATTGCCCATTGAGTGGTTGCTGCCAGCTGTTGTTGCGCTGGGAGGAGGAGGTTACTGGACATTTAAACAACTGAAGGCGAATAATCGATTGAAGCGTTTTACGGAAAGAGCAATAGAATCGGTTCAAAATGTGATTAGACTCAAGCAAAAGGGGCTGTTTTTTACATATACATTGGGTATTTGGTTTTGTTATTTTTTGATGACATACCTATGGTTTTACATGTTTGCCGAAACCGCTGTATTGGGCTTAAAGGAAGCCCTTGTCATTATGGCCATCGGAAGTGTTGGGCGTTCCGTTCCGGTGCATGGAGGCGGGATGGGAGCCTATCATTTTTTGGTGAGCAACGCATTTACTTTGTTTGGGGTCAGTTTGTTAATGGGCAATGCAATGGCGTTTATCATTCATGGAGCACAGCTTCTGCTTACCTTTGTATTGGGATTGGGATGCTGGCTTTGGATGTTGTTTTACATCAAACAAAAAAACGAATGAAACTGAAATAGGAGAGTATTCTGTAATGTTGTATTCAATCAGTATTCATCAGAGGCATCTTTTTTATTTCGCCACAGATGAGAATACACAGATTAATTCTGCGGTAAATCCGCGAAATCTGCGGGAACAACTAACTCGTGTTATTATTAGTTAACATCTTTCCGATAGTCATATTTTCTTAATTAGATTCTAAAGGGTATTTTAGCCCGATGCGAATTACCTTTCTCGGAACCGGAACCTCTCAGGGTGTGCCTCTCATCGCTTGTCGCTGTATCGTTTGTCAATCAAAGGATATCAAGGATAAACGTTTAAGAACATCCATTCTCGTACAGCATGATGATTTGGATATCGTGGTGGATTCCGGTCCTGATTTCAGACAACAAATGCTGAGGGCGGGTTTAGAGAAGCTGGATGCCTTGTTGTTTACGCATGCCCACAAGGATCATATTGCCGGGATGGATGATATTCGCGGGTTTAATTTTTCCATGAGAACAGCTGTTGATGTGTATTGTACCGATATTGTTGAGGAGCAGATGCGCAGGGAGTTTCATTATATTTTTAGTGAACATAAGTATCCGGGTATCCCCGATTTAAACCTGCACCGCATTCATCCCGAAGCAAGGTTTGATGTAAAAGGAATGGTTATTCAACCGGTTGAGGTATTGCATTACAAATTACCGGTATTGGGTTTTAGGTTTGGATCATTTGTATACATCACTGATGCAAATTATATCAGCGAACACGAAAAAGAAAAGATCAAAGGATGCGATGTACTGGTGTTAAACGCCCTCAGGCGCGAAACACATATTTCTCATTACAACCTCGAAGAGGCTTTGTCTGTTATCAAAGAAATTGCTCCTAAACGGGCTTATCTTACGCATATAAGCCATCAAATGGGTTTGCACGAAGAGGTTCAAAAAGAGCTTCCCGAAAATGTATTTATAGCTTATGATGAATTGCAAATAGAATGCTAAGATGAGCATTCCCCAGTCACAACATCAGCAATACGAAACCATAGTCGCAATAGCTCAAAGGCTTAGGGTACATCTATTATCCTCCGTTTTAACAGAGGCCTATACATTAAGTTTGAATGAACTGGTTCTGGTTTTTTCTAAAGCTAATCAATCGTGGTTTGTGGTAAAAATTGTGCAGGAGTACCAAACCTGTTTTTGGTGGTTTGGAAATGATAAGCCTTCTAAGCCATCCAATGCTCAACCTTGTTTTGAATCGGTTTCCGGGCAAGGAGTGGATGATATTGTGATGCATGAAAACAACAGGTCTTTTGTGTTTAAACTCAAGTCGGTACAATTGGTTTTTAAATGTTACGATGCACTTGTGAATGTGTTATTGGTTGAAGGTGATGAGGTGACGGATTTGTTTCGCAAGCGAATTGAAAACGACTGGGACTTTGATTTGAAACCGTTGACGGAGGTTTCGCTGAACACTTCCAGCGCTGTGAAAGGTTATGTGTACAAGCGTAATCATGCACAGTATCCTTATTATTTTAGTTTGATTGAGAGTGCAGATGAATTGGTTTTTACTTCTGATGATATTCTGGATGTTCTCGAAACATTTAGTCGTTTAGCACTTTCACATCTTAAGTTTTTTCATGCCCAACAAAAATTATTAACGTCAAGGCGTGCTGAGTTGAAAAAGCTTGAAGCGTCTTTGAATGCGGCTGAACAATCTTTAATCAGTAAGAGGGACACCGTCTCCAATGAACAAATCGGTCATTTGATCATGGCCAATATGCATCTTATTCAACCGGGCACAACCACTGTTGAGTTGTTTGATTTTTACCACAACAAACAAGTGTTGGTAAAGTTAAAGAAGGATTTGAATGCCCAGCAGAATGCGGCTTATTATTACCGCAAACATAAAAACAGTTCTATCGAAGCGCAGCAGTTGAAGCAAAAGATGGAGCAGGCACAAAAGAGAATTACCACCCTTAAACACGATTGTGAAGTTATTGAAGCTGCTGTTTCGATGAAACAATTGCGTTCCTATATACCCAAAGAAAAGTCTGTTCAAGTAGCTGTTCCATACCGTCAATTTGAATGCGAAGGATTTTTGATTTGGGTAGGAAAGAGCGCGGCAGCAAACGATGAACTTACAATGCGACATGCGCATAAAAACGATTTGTGGTTGCACGCAAAAGATGTATCGGGGTCACATGTATTGATTAAATGGAGGCCGGGAAAAGAGTACCCGGTGAGCGTTATCAAACATGCGGCATCCATAGCGGCTTACTATTCAAAACTGAAAGGGAGCAACCTTGTTCCGGTATCGTATACACCACGAAAATTTGTGCGCAAACCCAAAGGTTCGGTACCCGGACAGGTAATCGTTGAGAAGGAAGAAGTGCTACTCGTTGAGCCTTCTAATGCTGTTTAATAGAAATTATTATGTATATCCGAAAGCTTATCTGAAGAAAATCAAACTTAGTGAACCCTTGATCCTTCCAGTATTTTTGGTAAGAAGTTTTCGCCACCAAGCCACCAGGGCACCAAGAAACACGTTAGCGGTAAGTGTAACGGACGACATCACGACAATGAAACGAATAGTATTAATATCTTGTGTTTCCAGAAAAGGAACGACCAAAGCGAAAGCGAAAGACTTGTATAAAGGACCTCTATTTACAAACAGTTTGGCTTACGGTATTTCTTTAAAACCTGATAAAATATTTATTCTCTCAGCTCTTCACAACTTGCTTGACCTTGACAAAGAAATTGAACCTTATGACGTTACTTTAAGTTACGTGTCACCAAACAAAAAAGCTAAAAACCCAAATCTGAAAGTTCTTACAAAAGCAGAAGCAAAATTATGGGGACAAAAGGTTATCGAACAATTAGTCAAAGTGGCAGACATCAAAAAAGACACGTTCATTATTTTGGCAGGACAATCTTATATTAAACCAATACAAAAAGAGCTAACCAATATCGTAGAGCCACTAAACAAGGTGAGCGAGTTAAATTTTTAACAAGCAAATTGAAATGACAACACTGACTTATAGACTTCATAAATTATTTAATGAACAAGAGCGTTTCAAGTTTCCTTTCAAACAAAGAGAAAACGAAATTCCCCGAAACGGCATTTACATAATTTTTGAAAATGAAGAAACGTTTCACGACATAGACAGAATTGTTCGGGTTGGAACTCATACAGGTGAAAAGCAACTTCGTTCTCGGCTTAACCAACACTTTGTAAAAGAAAATAAGAATAGAAGCATTTTTAGAAAAAATATTGGTCGTTGCATTTTAAATAAAGACCAAAGTCCATATCTGCCATTATGGGAACTTGATATAACATCAAAAGCGGAAAAGGAAATGAATTTAAAACTGCTTGACCTTGACTTTGAAAAAAAGACCGAAAAAAGAATTAGTAACTACATACAAAACAATCTTTCATTTTGCGTTTTCCAAGTTGACACTAAAGAACAAAGACTTTTTTGGGAAAGCAAAATTGTTTCGACACTTGCAAAATCAAACGAACTAAACCCTTCAAAAAAATGGTTAGGCAACAATTCGACAAAAGACAAAATAAAAGCTAGCGGACTTTGGCAAGTAAACGAGCTATATAATGACGCTTTGACCGAACAAGAGTTTGACACTTTAAAACAATTACTATCGTAACGACTGACAAAACACCTACCGCTAACAGCGGCTTGGCGCAAGCGGGGGTTCAGTACTTCGGTTGACAGTTTTTCGTAAATTTGAAGTATTCGGCTTCGTAGGAAGTTTTGTGGTAAAAATCCCCGCCTGCGCCAAGCCTCAAACCGAAGAAGAGACTCCACTAAACGATATATTTATTGTTCAACAATACTTTGTGAAACTTAGAGTCTTGGTGACTTGGTGGTTAGATTCGCATCGGCAAACATAGGAGACTCTAGGCCACAAAGCAACACCAAGAAAAATGCAAGAATAAAAGAGATGCTTAATTTTAGACAATACTTGGTGTAACTTGGAGTGTTAGTGCCTTGGTGGCTAGATTTACATTGACAAATATTGAAGACTCCAAGAATCACAAATAGAGCATGAATACTTTCCCGATAGTTGTTTAATAGAGATTAATCGAAAGAAGATATGGTGTTTATCAGGTTTCGCTTACCTTGGTACCTGATAATTTAATAGCCATGAATCGTCACACACTACTCTTGATCTTATCTTTTTATTGTTTTCTTCTGAATGCACAAGATGAACCCGGGAAGAAAAAAGTAAGCTTTACGCCTTTACCCATTATTTTATTCGATCCCTACACAGGTTTGGGTTACGGAGCCTTGGTGAATGCCAATTTTTTACTGGGTGATTCGGCTACCACACGTGTATCGAATGCACAGGTTTTGGCCATGCATACCACCCGCAATCAGACAACGGTTCAGGGAAATCACCAGATGTTTTTTGAACATGAAAAACTGATGTGGCAGGGTAAACTTCAGTTTCTGGACTGGCCCGAATACACCTATCAACTGGGAGCTCGTACCGATAATCAGGCTCCGGTCAAAGAATTGATTTCCTATCAGGCCATCGAATTTGAAGAACGTTTGCTTTGGAAAATTGGTGGGCATAATTTCATCGGACCGCAATATCGACTATTTACGCAATGGAATACGTCATCTGATCAACCCGATAGTGTGAGTTTCTACAAACAAAAAGCCATTGGCAATACCGGTTTTGTGGCTTCGGGAATCGGATTGCATTATGTACACGATAGCCGCGATAATGTTCAGAATGCTTACAAAGGTTTATATTTTGAGATGGCTCTGAATCCCAATTTCAAATGGTTGGGAAGCACCCAGCAATGGATGAATATCCGAACAGATTTACGTTGGTATCATTCGTTTAAAGGTAAAAAAGGAAACCTCATTGCTACCCGTATTTTAGCCGAACAAGCCACGGGTGATGTTCCATATATGATTACACCCATGCCGGGAAGGTATTATGCAACACGTGGGTATGTTCAAGGGCGATACAGAGGCAAGACCTATATCAGTGGTGAATTGGAATACCGTAAACAAGTTTTTAGGCGTTGGGGGGTATGTTGTGTTTACCAATGTGCATACGGTGAGCGAACCCAGCGGTGGAATTAAATACCTAAATCCCGCAGCAGGAACAGGTGTGCGGTTTATGCTTAATGTCGAAAACCGAATCAATATCCGAATGGATTATGCCCGCGGACTAGGAGGGAATGGCGGATTGTATTTTCAGATAACGGAGGTGTTTTGAGGTTCTTAAGTTAGTGCTAATAGTTTGATACTGCGTTTGGCGTACTGTTAACCAATGAGTTTATCTCTTGTTATAAAACAATTTTTAATATTCTCGATGTCTTTTTGCGACAATGAATCAAGAAGAAATTTGTCGAAGATTCTTCCATTTGTCAAGCCAATGGAAATTGAAAGATTGTCTGTGTTAAAATAAGCCAACTCGAATTTGTCCCACTTGTGATTGTTATACCACAAGACATTAAAATAACGAATGGAATTATCATCAATAGTTATCAAAGGGCGTTTTAAAAGAAATATTGTTCGGTATAGAGAAATTACAGATATTAAAACCGCTCCACCAAGGAATGCCGAGGCAATAATGAGTCCGGAAAAATTGTAAAAGATAATATTGGTCAAAATCAAAACAGCCAGGCATCCTAAACCAAAAACCAAGGAAGTTTTTAAGGTCTTCATGTGTCTAGATCTGTCAATAAAGTATTTCTGTGTCATTCGTCTTTACATTACGTCTAACTCCCCAACTCCTGCAACGCCAACCACGCCATCAATCCTGCTCCCAACTCCAATGCACTTTCGTCAATATTAAACGTAGGAGTGTGTACACCTGAAACAATACCCCTGGCTTCATTGCGTGTGCCTAAGCGGTAAAAACAAGCCGGCATCTGTTGCGAGTAATAGGCAAAATCTTCGGCTGCCATCCAAATATCCAAATCAACAACCTTATCAGCTCCTACATATTCAATGGCTGCAGCTTTTGCTCTGCGGGTTACGGTTATATCGTTTTTAAGATACGGATATCCTTTGCGTACTTCAAACTCACAGGTTCCACCCATGCTGGTTGCAATTTGTGTGGCGGTTTGCACCATCAGTTTATGCGCTTCGGCTCTCCAGTTTTCATCCAGGGTTCTAAAGGTTCCTTCCAGTTTCACTTCATCCGGAATCACATTGGTGGCTCCGTTGGCAATTACTTTACCAAACGAAAGTACCGAAGGAATAATAGGATTGGCCCTGCGGCTCACGATACTTTGCAGGCCGGTAATGATATGTGCCGTAATGAGTACAGGGTCGATACACAGGTGAGGCATGGCTCCATGTCCACCTTTGCCTTTAACGGTTACATACAATTCATCGGTTGAAGCCATATACAAACCTTCGCGGAACCCGATGGTTCCCGCGGGTAACAACGGCATCACATGTTGCCCGATAATCGAGGTGGCAGTGGGTGATTCGAGGGCTCCATCGGCAATCATCAGCGAAGCGCCACCCGGTAGTTTTTCTTCTCCGGGTTGAAAAATCAATTTAATGGTTCCATCAAATTCATCTTTTAAGGTATGCAAAATCATGGCCGCACCCAATAACGAACTTGTGTGCACATCATGTCCGCAAGCGTGCATCACGCCTTCGTTTTGCGATTTATATGAAACATCATTTTGTTCGATGATCGGCAATGCATCCATATCAGCACGCAGCGCAATGGTTTTGCAGCCGGGATTTTTTCCTTCAATCAAGGCAACCAAACCGGTTGTGGCTTTGTGTTCAATTTGGGTGATACCCATTTCGCGGAGCTTAGCCTCTACAAAAGCCTGTGTGTTGTATTCCTGAAACGAAAGTTCAGGATGTTGGTGAATATGTCTGCGAAGCGCAACCACGTACTCGTGATTTTCTTTGGCTAATGCCTGTATGCGTTGTTTCAGGTTGGTCATGTGTGCAATCAAAGGTATGGAAATTTGATAAACAAAGAAGGTTAAGGACAAGAGAAGGTCAGGGTATAACTTCTGTTAAACTGTTCGCCCGGTTGCAATGTGTTGATACCCGGTTTGGCGCTGATATCATCATGCCCGTCAATGGGGTCGGCATGGCCGCACCAGGGCTCTAAGCAAATATACTGTTCGCAATCCTTTTGGGTCCAGATTCCTAAATCCGGAAATCCATCATACGTCAAGCCAATAGAAAAATTGCCAGAGAGTTGTTTTAATTCCACCTGTTTGGCTGTTATGTTTTTAAACACAATGGCATCATCATCAAACAAAACCTTGTTAAGGTCTATTTCTCCCGCACGGCTAAATACGGCTTTGCTGATGCCATTAAACAAACCGGTGTTTAATAGATGTCTTTCGGGTTGTTCAGGTTGGTTAAACAACAACACGTAATCCGTCAGTTTTGCGGTGGGAAGGTTAAACCCGGGATGTGCGCCAATGCTGAAATACATAGGTTTATCATCTGTGTTTTTTACCAAATAGGAGCAGGTAAGTGTATTACCCGTGAGTTCGTATCCCAGTTGCAGGGTGAAGTGATATGGAAAAACATGCAGAGATGTTTCATTGGCCTTCAATTCAAACAGCGCAGAGGTGTCGGTATGTTTGATGCAGGTAAAAGCGGCATCGCGTGCAAAACCATGCTGGCTCATAGGGTAGGCGGTTCCGTCAATCAGCAACTGGTTGTTTTTGAGTTTGCCCACAACAGGGAAAAGCACCGGTGCGTGGCGGCCCCAGATTGTTGGGTCGGCCTGCCACAAAAAATCATAACCGCTGCTTTTGTGGGTGATTTGTTGCAGTTCAGCACCTTTGTGGGTGATGTTGATTTTCAGGATATCGTTTTCCATTGCTTCAAATAAAATAAAAAAGACCCGTAAATAGATTTTTTGGTTTTCGGAAAAGTCCTATCTTCGCCACCCTAAAATATAATATCAATCATGGGAAAAGGAGACGTAAGATCTAAAAAAGGTAAAATGAAAAATGGTTCATTTGGAAAAAGCCGTAACAAACGTGTGTTGAAGTCTAAAAATAACAACACAAAAAGAGCTGCTTAATTCAGCGATACCCGCTGCGGTGGTGGAATTGGTAGACACGCCATCTTGAGGGGGTGGTGCCGTTAGGTGTAAGAGTTCGAGTCTCTTTCGCAGCACAAATCCGGGCTTCACAATACATTGTGGAGCTTTTTTTATGCGATTTTTTTTTGTCAGATATATTGTTGGTAGATATCCATAATATAGGTTTCGCTCCTCCGGAGCTCCGGGCATTTCGTTCATAAATGGGCTATAGAGGTTTGCCTCCTCCGGAGGCTGTTGGTCATACGAGATGATTCCCATATTATCCTTTGAAATTCTTTGAAAAGGGCTCCGGAGGAGCCCAACCTCTGTAGACAAATACAATCCCAAAAGCATCAGCGTTCTGTAGGTGCACAATCTTTATTCATAAATCTACGAATAGATTGGCATCGTCAGGCTCCGGAGGAGTCCAACCTCTATAGACAAATACAATCCCAAAAGCATCAGCGTTCTGTAGGTGCACAATCTTTATTCATAAATCTACGAATAGATTGGCATCGTCAGGCTCCGGAGGAGTCCAATCTCTATAGACAAAAATAGAACCGTAGGCATTAGCGCTCCGTAGGTGCGCCATCTATATTCATGATTTTTTTTACGTTGATCGTGTTTGGGATATTGGATAGAGATTTCGCTCCTCCGGAGCTCTTGGCATTTCGTTGTGGACTGGTTACAAAGATAAGCCTCCTGAGGAGGCGGCTTCTGCGCATCAACAGAGATAGCAATCTCGTCAGGCTCCGGAGGAGTCCAACCTCTATAGACAATATGTTCCAAAAGGTATCAGCGCTCCGTAGGTGCGCCATCTATATTCATGAGCCCGTCCCTGATTAATGAGATATACCTCCTTTGGAGGCTGCTAGTTATGCGAGACAATTCATAATAGAAAAGGCTCAGGAGCAGCCAAATCTCTTTCTAAGCACAAATCGGGGCTTCACATGTTTTCTATGAAAAGGAGCTAGATATTTTCAATCCACTCTTTTAGTGTTAACATTTCGTTCGTTAATACCTTTTTCTTTAGCCGGCTGCTTGCTTTTTTAACGCCATCCACCGTAATGCCAATCATACGGGCTATTTCTTCCTGCGATAATTTTAATTTTAACAACGATGCCAGCCGGATATCACCAATTGATAAGTCGGGGTAGGTTTCCCTGAGCTTTACAAAAAAGCCTTCGTATACATTTTCAAATTGTTTTTTAAACTGCACCCAATCGTCATCTGTTAAAATCACCGAGTTTGATAATTGTTCGATGGCTTTATACCTGATATCTGTATTGGCATTATTTAATTCAAAGGTTTCGGTCAGTTGTTTTTTTAACGACTCAATCAGTTCGGCACGCTCGGCTAACTGCCTTGTATAATTGGCCAGCTTTTCTTTACGGATTTCAATTTCCAGTTGCAGATCCCGTTCAAATGCGTTTCGTTGTTCGGTAGTCCTTTTTACTTTGGACCGGTACGACTGATAGCTGTTAAATAATATAACAATGAAAAGTATTAATGAGATGATAATAACCGAAAATCGTAAGGTCGATAGCTCCTTTTCGGAATTAAGCTGTTGGATTTGAAACTCCTTTTTGGCTTGCAATGAGTGAATTTGTAATGCCGCGACTTCATCAATCTTCTTTTCAATTTTGAGTTTTCGGTGGATTGCAAAAAAATGGTTGAAATACTCGTATGCAAGTTTATAGTTGCCCAGCAGGGAATAACATCTGGCAATATCCTTTAAATTACCACGTTCCTCTTCATGGTTGTTAACGAGTTGAGACAGCAACAGGGATTGTTTATAATAATTGAGGCCGGCAAGGTTATTTCCTTTTTTGAGCTCTATATCTCCAAGATTATTAAGAACAACACATTGCCCGATGGTGTCATGAAGGTCAGTATATAATTTGAATGCACTGTTTAAATAATATAAAGAGGAATCATACAGGGAATAGTTTTCATAAATACTCGAAAGGTTATCATATACTTTTGCGATTCCATTGCTATCGTTAAGTTGTTTGAAGATAGCCAAAGCCCTTAGCTGAAATATTCTGGCCGTTTTGTTGTTACCTCCGTCTTCGTATGAATCACCTAATTCTGTGAGGCAATAAGCTATATTTTGCAGATCGCCAAACGATTGAAAGCGCGGTAAAGCTTTGGTAAAATACTGGGTTGAAAGCTCGGTGTAATCAAAATAATCAAAGCATACAGCAAGGTTATAATAAACCAATGCCAAAATCCGGTTGGTGGAGTCTGTATCTTCTAAAACAATTTCAATATCTGTAAGAAGATTCATAGCCCGGATATAATTCTCCTGTTTCATGCAACTATCCGCAGCATGCATCATGGCTGTTAAAGAAGGCTGGCTTTTTGCAATTCCAAACCAGGCCGACAAAAATAAAAACAAAAAGTATCTCACATCTTAAAACAGAGTTTCAATAATACGGCAAAAACATTCCGGCTAAGGCTTAAAGAATGTTAAGGAATAATGATGCATTTGTTAAGTGTTTGTCAACTGCATTCGTTAAAAAATTGACAGTAAGTTTCTTGTTGGATGTCCCCTCATTTGTCCCGGGCCATTTCATGTTTGCTTAACATGTATCAGGCAATATTGTGACACGTTAAGTTCAATCATAGAAACTCAAAAAAACAACATGCTCAGAGCGCTGCTATTCGTATTTTTTTTTATTGGTATTGTATATGTGAATGCAGCTACGTTAAAGGGGGTTGTTAAGGATGCAAAAACTCAGGAGCCGGTTATTGGGGCAAGCATCTCGGTTAAAGGAGGAAGTATTGGAACCCAAAGCGGACTTGACGGAAGTTTTGTGTTAAAAAATGTGCCCCCCGGACAAGTCGAACTGGAGATCACCTATTTAGGATACCTGACCAAGGTTCAAAAAATAGACAGCGAACAACAGTCAGTAATAAACATTGAACTCACAGAGGCTCAAAAGGAATTAAATGAAGTTGTCATTCATGGTACAGAAGATAAAGGTTCTGATGCTTTTGCACGAAGAGGAATGTTACAGGCAGATAATATGGTAAATATCGTATCGGCTCAGGCCATTCAGATTTCGCCTGATATTACCGTGGCCAATGTTGTTCAGCGTGTTTCGGGTGTCTCTATCGAACGAAACAGCAATGGAGATGGCCAACATGCAATTATCCGGGGAATGGACAAAAGGTATAATTATACATTGATTAACGGGGTTAAAATTCCCAGTCCGGATAATAAATACCGTTATGTACCCTTAGATATTTTTCCTGCTGAACTGCTTGACAGGCTCGAAGTGTCGAAGTCGTTAACGCCTTCAATGGAAGGAGATGCCATTGGCGGTTCCATTAATATGGTGATGAAAGATGCCCCGCATTCAAGAACATTCAGTACGAGTTTTGCAACAGGGTATAGTGAACTGTTTATGAGCCGCGATTTTCAGTCGTATGATCAAAGCGGTATTCAAAAAGAGTCGCCTTACGAACGGTTTGGGAAAAATTACAGAGCTACAATGAGTGATTTTCCGACCGGTACATCAGACTATTCGTACGGAGCGCCACTTCCCAATTTAATTGCAGGCATCTCTTATGGTGACCGGTTTTTTAAGAAAAAGCTGGGCTTCATTGTAGCGGGTAGTTATCAAAATACCTATAGAGGGAGTAATAGTTTGTTTTACAATGCCGAGAATGTGGATACCAACAGTTTTGTAACCATTACGCAAATGAATGAGCGCATGTTTTCGGAACAGCAAAAACGGTATGGCATTCATACAAAACTCGATTTTAAATTAAGTCCAAGGCATCAGTTGAGATGGTACAATGCCTATATGAACCTCACCAATATTCAAACCCGTGATACCAAAACCACCGATTTTAGTGCGGGTTATAATCCGGTAACAGGTGATGCCAAGCTTGCTTACAGCACCCGCACGCGTTTAACCATTCAGCAAATTATGAGTTCGACTTTGCAGGGAAGTCATTCGCTTGGCGCAAAATGGAAAGCACACTGGTCGGCTGTGTACTCGCTGGCTACCAATCAAATTCCCGATAATACAACAGTGAACTTACGGGGCGAAAGAACCAATGGCGTTGATAAAAGAACAACTGCCGACAATTCAACCCGAAGATGGGAGCATAATGACGACAGGGATTTAAGCGGGTATGCCAATATTCAAAGATTTATGTTGCTGGGTAATGCGCAATTGGAGTGGAATTTTGGAGGACTATACCATCATAAAACACGAAGCAATTTTTTCAATAATTACCAGTTGCAGATTGCTCCCTATGCCGTTAATTATATGTACGGTGTTGATTTTAATGATTACACGGAAATTCCCTGGGTGGTTCAAAACCCGAGGGGGAGTGTTGCTACATCATTGTATTATCAGGCTTCGGAAGATATTCATGCGGAGTATGCGCAATTAAAAACCACACTCAAAAGTTTTGAAATGATCGGAGGTATTCGTTTTGAAAGCACCAATCAGGGTTATGTGCTGGAATATCCTGCCGGAGAGCCAAACCCTAAAGGTAATCAGGTATACACGGATGTTTTGCCAAGTGTTCATCTCAAATACAGGTTAACAGCTTTTCAATTTCTCAAAGGTTCTTATTTCAAAGCAATCAACCGTCCGGGGTATTTTGAAATTGTACCGTATCGTGTGGTCAATGAAGATTACAGCGAACGTGGCAATCCTGATTTAAAGAGGGCTATTGCGGATAATATTGATTTGCGCTATGAGTGGTACAGCCGAAAAAATGATCAGTTTCTGATAGGAGTATTTTACAAAAAAATTCAGGATCCTATTGAATACACATTACAGCCAAGTGCCACCCGTGGTCAGGATTTGTATTATTCACCGGGAAATTTTGGCACAGCCATTAACTATGGTTTTGAAGTAGACTTTATCAAATATGTTCGGTTTTTTGGTGTAAAAGGGAATTACACATTTACGGAATCAAGCATCACCACAGCTAAATCGAAAAGAATTCGCAACAGCAGTGGAAACTTAGAAACCATTGCAGTAGATCAGGAGCGTCCGCTTTATGGTCAGTCGATGCATATCGCCAATGTTGCGTTGTTGTATAAAAACAGTCCGAAAGGCTGGGATGTACAACTGGCCTGGAATTATACGGGTGAGCGTATTAATACCGTATCAAAATTTGTGGGCTGCGATTTATGGCAAAAAGCATTTGTACAAATGGATGCATCCCTCGAAAAACAGATCAAAAAAAGGCTGATACTTTTTGCTAAAGCCAATAACCTGCTAAACACTCCCATGGAAGTATTTGTAAAAGGCACAAATGCTCAGAATGAAGATGTACCCAATCAGGATAACAGTACCGCTACAACTCTTATCAGAAGAGATTATTACCAGCGCTCCTATATGCTTGGGCTTCGATATAAGATATAAAACAATCAAACAACAATTAATTAACAAACACTAAAACACAAAACAATGAAAACAAATCAATTATTACTTGGAGTAGCCGTAATGGCATCACTTGTATTCGGATGTAAAAAAGAAGACGGGGGAAAAGATGAAGATACAACACCACCAATAGGTACAACCGTTATTGCGCCTGGTGTTTACGCTGTATCAGGTGCTGTAAGCGGAATCTGGAAAAAAGGTTCTACTTACAATGTAACGGAATCGATCATTATTGAGAAAGGAACATCGTTAACAATTGAAGAAGGAGTGAACGTAGTATTTGATGCTACAACAGCTCCTGAGGTTATTGTAAAAGGAAATATTTACAGCACCGGAACAAAAAGCAACCCTGTTAAATTTACCGTTGCCGAATCATTAAAAACCAATGATAATGCCTTTGGTAAGTTATGGGGTGGTATTTTAGCATCTCCTGATTGCTCGGAAATGGTATTTGAATATACCGTTATCGAATACGGAGGAGCAACTGCAACTGAAGAGTCTTTATCGGTAAAAGAAGGTATTTACAAAGGTGTGGCAGGCGAAAATGTACCGGCTATTTATTTTGCCAATGCTGCCGGTAAATTCATTTTCAGAAACAATATATTACGCCATTTCCAGGAAGACGCTTTGTATATTGAAGGTGGTAAATTAATCATTGCAAACAATATGTTTTACACAACAGGTATTTCGGGAGGAGAAGCAATTAACCTGAAATCAGGCGTTGAAGCGGATGTTGCATTTAACCTGATTTATAGCCCGAATACCAATGCGTTTAAATTGTCGAATACAGGTGACAGAACCCCACAGGCGCATATTATTGCTTACAATAATACCATGTTGAATTGCGGATGGAGAAGACCTGATACCAAAGGTGGATCGGTATGGGTTGAAAAAGGAGTATTTGCAGAGTTTTACAATAATATTCAGGCAAATAACCGTTATGGGATCAAACGTGATACAAAAAATCCTGAGGATAACCGTTCAACATTTAACTACACATTATACTACGGAAGCACACAAACCGGTGTTGATCAATTCCAGCCATCGGATGCAATTATTGCAGGAACCAACGATATTGTCGGTACAAGCGCAGCATCTAATGATCCGATGTTTGTAAACTATCCATTGACAACTGCAGGTGAAAACTCAACCTTTGACGCTTCATGGGATTTTCATTTACAGGCAGGTGCTCCGGGTTTAAATAAAGGAAAAACAGACTTCACCCGTTTATTCGCTGCAGGTATTGTTATAAACGGAGTTACGTATATATCTCCGGCTCCGGCTAATTATCTTGGTGCTTTTGGCACAAACTAATTAGTATTGTAGTATACCGCATTTTAAATTTTTTATAACCCAAACATACAACAGGTAATTGCCTGTTGTATGTTTTATTTCTAACTATTATGATCAGAATATTCTTAAAGACGTTGAGTCTTATTATTATTTCACTGAGTGGTTTTTCATCATTCGCACAAAAAGGTTTAACCAATATACAGTCTCTTAAACAGGAGAAGGATGCGCTTGTATTTTTTGTAATAGGTGATTGGGGACGAAATGGCGATTCCGGTCAAACGGCAGTTGCCAATTCGATGAAGATTGCGGCTAAACAGCTTGAGCCGGAATTTGTAATCTCAACAGGTGATAATTTTTATACCTATGGAGTAGCCAGCGTAAATGATCCGCAATGGATGCGATCATTTGAAGATGTTTACGCAAGCAACGCATTGCAAATTGACTGGAATGTGGTATTGGGTAATCACGACTACAGAGGCAATGCACAGGCGCAGGTCGATTATACCAATATCAGCCGTAAATGGAGAATGCCTTCAAGGTATTTTACAAATCAGCACGAACTGAAGAGTGGTAAAAAGGTACGTTTTGTGTATTTAGATACCAATCCATTCATAAAAAAATACCATAAAGAAAAAGACAATTATGGCGACCTTGCCAAACAGGATACTACAGCCCAGAAACAGTGGCTTGATAGTGTGCTTGCTGTTTCTCCCAATGATATCAATATCGTAGTTGGTCATCATCCGGTTTATTCAACAAGCAGTAAACACGGCAATACACCTGAGATGATTGCAACCTTAAAACCAATGCTCGATAAATACAATGTGTCGGCTTATATCTGCGGGCACGATCATGATCTGCAGCACCAGCAACCACAGGGAAGTAAGGTTGATTATTTTGTAAGCGGGGCAGGTTCGGAAGTAAGAGAGGTGCCGGAGAAAGAAACCATGACTAAGTTTGCGCAAAACAAATTAGGTTTTGCCATTGTATCGGTTACGGATAAATTAATGACTGTTTATTTTGTAGATACTAATCAGAATATTCTTTACCAGTACTCAAAAAATATCAGCAATTAGTGAGCTTTTAAGCCAATCACGAAAGCCTTTCACGTATATGTTGAAAGGCTTTTTATATTTTTTTACGTTGATAGTGTTTGGGATGTGAAATGAAGGTTTCGCTCCTCCGGAGTTCCGGGCATTTCGTTCATAAATGGGCTATAGAGGTTTGCCTCCTCCGGAGGCTGTTGGTCATACGAGATGATTCATCATATTATCCTTTGAGATTGTTTCAAAAAGGGCTCCGGAGGAGTCCAACCTCTATAGACAATACGAACCCAAAGACATCAGCGTTCTGTAGGTGCACAATCTTTATTCATAAATCTACGAATTGATTAGTATAGAAAGGCTCCGGAGGAGCCCAACCTCTGTAGACAAAAATAGAACCGTAGGCATTAGCGCTCCGTAGGTGCGCCATCTATATTGATTCATAAATGCAGAAATCAAACAGCATCATAGGCTCCGGAGGAACCCAACCTCTGTAGATAAATACAATCCCAAAAGCATCAGCGCTCCGTAGGTGCACAATCTATATTGATTCATAGCGGTACATCCCCCAAACACTGAAAAGTCCGGTAATAAACATCAGTATCCGAATCCATAAAAGATTGGGTCCGGCAACGTTATAAATAGCAGCACCTATCCACTGCATCAGTGGAAATTCCATTCTGAAAATACCATCCCCGTTGCCTCTTTCATTCCTTTTAGGATGAAGAATATTCATGTCTTCTTCATAAAAGCTAATGAGGGAAGACTGAGTCTGTGTTTGACGCCATACATGGAATCCCGTGAGCTCTCGGTTAAAATATTCTCCGTGCATTACAAGCGAGAGTGTAATGAGAGCAAGTGCGAATAGTTTTTGAGTAGTATGTTTCATTGCAAGGGCAAATAACTAAATTTTAAAGAATCATGTGGTACATTTATTTGTTCTGCTTAGCTTTGGTTGCATGGATTTTGGAAAAGTAGCCGAAGAATATCTTCCCGAAATAGATTTCAGGTTGCCACCCGATACGTCAGCTACAAAGCGATTGTTTAAAACATTAGAACCTGCCGAAACACGCATTCATGTGGGTTGCGCCAAATGGCGAAAAGAGTGGGTTGGAAAAATTTACCCGAAGGGCACTAAGGACAAAGATTTTTTGGAGGCTTACGGAAAGCAATTTAATACCATAGAGTTCAACGCCATTTTTTACAGGCTGCCTTCGCATGAGCAGGTGAGGGTTTGGCGTGATAAGGTTCCGGTTGATTTTACTTTTTGTCCAAAGTTTACCGATATTATTACCCATATCAAACGACTCAAAAATGCACAGCATGAAACCAATTTACTGTTTGATGTGCTCAGTGAATTTGGAGATAAATTAGGCCCGATGTTTCTGATGCCACATCCCCAAATGGGGCCTAAATATTTTGATACCATTACTCAATATTTGGAGCTTTTGCCTAAGGATATAAAGGTGTTTCTGGAATTGCGACATGCGGAATGGTTTGTTGGAAAACAAGCCGAAGCTATGTTTGATTTTTGCCGTGAACATAAAATTGGAACGGTGATTACCGATGCATCGGGTCGAAGAGATTGTGTACACATGGAGCTTACAACACCGCAGGCTTTTATCCGTTTTGTGGGCAACGGATTGCATCCAACCGATTATACCCGTATTGATGATTGGGTGCAGCGAATCAGGTTATGGAAGAAAAATGGGGTAGAGGATATTTGGTTTTTCATGCACCAGCATGACGAGCAGTATTCACCCGAATTATCGAAATACCTGATTGATGAACTCAATAAACATTGCAAGCTGGAGTTGAATCCGCCCCGGTTTGTATCCGAGCAAAGTGCCACTTTATTTTAGTTAAAACTCAACCCTCATGGTATGGTGTATTTTGGTTGTTTTGGCTCCAAGCGCATTAAACAAAGAGTGCATCTTAGGGTTGAAGTCGCCAATCCAGGCTAGTTCTGCCGCTTTAATATGTGGGTGTTTGGCAAAAGAGTTATAGGTTTTGATGATCATTCCCGTTTCCAATCCGAGGTTTTGGTATTGAGGAATCACTCCAAATACAACACCCCGAATACGATCAATTTTACCAAACTTACGGTACCACAAAAATTTGATTTTAGCCCACAAGCTCATTTTTCCTTTCAGGTGTTTAAAAATCTGGTTCACATCAATCACGTTAATATAAAATCCGGCAGGTTCATTGTGGGCGTATGCAAACCAAATAATGTCTTCCATTAAAATAGGTTTCAAACTTTTTAAAATGGTTGAAACCCTCTCGTAAGTCATTGGAACAAAGTCGGGTCGGTGGCACCAGGCTTTGTTGTATATGGTCATAAAGTCATTGGCGAACTCATCCAGTTTCGATAGTTCAAAGTGTCTGAATTCATAATCAGGATTATTCAACACCCGCTGTGAGATACGGTTAAACCGTTCGTAGTTAAACTCCGAAATTACAATCTCCGAAGTGGATTGTTCGATGATGGTTTTAAATCCGTAAGCATCGAAAAACGTTTTATAATAAGGCGGGTTATAATTTTCATGGTAAGATGGATGTTTAAATCCACTGATCATCAATCCCCAAAAACGGTCGCGCTCCCCGAAATTAATCGGACCGTCCATGGCCGTCATGCCTTGTTCAATCAACCATTGTTTGGCTGTATCAAACAATACAAAAGCTGCTTGTTGGTTGTTGATGCACTCAAAAAAGCCCATTCCACCTACGTTTCGTCCGATATTTTTGTAGTATATCGGACTGTAAAAAGCAGCAATCCGGCCAATGGTTTGATTTTGCGCATCAACCAAAATCCAGCGTTTGGCATCTCCATCGGTGAAATAAGAATTCTGATTGCGGTCGAAAACAAGCTCTATATCCTTTTCCAGCGGACTTACCCACTCCGGGTCGTTTGCATACAAATGATGTGGCAAACGTAAAAAAGACTGAATTTGTTGGTTGGTAACAACCTCTATAATCCGCATGTTTTGCTGGTGTTGAGTGATTTATAAGTTTCCCCTTAATGGGTTTCCGATTGCTGCAATAAAATACTATTTTGCGACCTACAAAAAATTAATTTTCACCACCAAACAGAATCATGTTATGTTACAGATAGGCGACAAACTTCCTGAATTTAACCTCATCGGTTTTGATGATAAAAAACACTCTAATTATGAGTATGCCGACAAATATGCGCTGGCTGTTGTATTTACCTGCAACAGTTCTCCTGTGGCGCAAGCATACAGTAAACGACTGATCAAATTGTTTGAGAAGTACAACGATGATAATTTAGGTATTATCAGTATCAACTCAAACGATGATAGCCAGAATGCCGAAGATAGCTTTGAAAACATGAAGTTGGCAGCTTTCCATTTCAAATTGCATGAAATTCATTTTATGTACCTGAAGGACGAGGACCAAAGTGTTGCCAGAAAGTTCGGAGCTACAACTACACCAGAGGTCTTTCTGTTTAACTCAAAACGGGAGTTGGTATACAAAGGACCTATTGATGATAACTGGGAAAGCGAAAGTGGTGTAACGGCTGCATACCTCGAAGATGCTATCGAAGAAGCATTGGATGGAATGGAGATTGACTTTCCTGAAATTCCAACCAATGGAACACCTATTGTTTGGAAAAAATAATTTCACAACACAAACAGTTTAATTAGATTCCTAATACCCCAACCTGAAAACCTTGAACGAACAAATGCTACAGTCTAAAGTTGTTGTAATTACCGGAGCCTCTTCGGGAATTGGCGAAGCAACAGCTCATGTATTTGCCCGTAACGGGTGGCGTTTGGTATTGGCAGCACGTTCAATGGATAAATTGAATAGTGTTGCCGACTACTGTCGTTCGCTGGGAAGCAAGGTGCATACCGTAAAATGTGATGTGGGCGTGGAAGCTGATTGCAAGCACCTGATTGAAGAGAGCGTTTCAGTTTTTGGCACCATCCATGTGTTGGTCAATAATGCAGGAATCAGCATGAGGGCTATGTTTAATGATTGCGATTTGGATGTGATCAGGCGGGTGATGAATTGTAATTTTTGGGGAGCGGTGTATTGTACCAAATACGCATTGCCCGAACTGCTCAAAAATAAAGGTTCTGTCATTGCCGTTTCTTCTGTTTCGGGTTTGGTAGGATTGCCGGCCCGCACCGGATATTCCGCATCCAAGTATGCTCTCGATGGTTTTATGCAATCACTCCGCATCGAGAATTTGCGCAATGATTTACATGTGGGTATTGTGTATCCGGGTTATACTTCCTCTAATATTCGCAATGCAGCCCTCAATAAAAGCGGTAAACCGCAAGCTGAATCTCCTTTGGATGAAAGTAAACTGATGCCGGCATCTAAGGTGGCAAATACCATTTTGTGGATGGTTAAAACCCGAAGACGTCAGCGAATACTAACCAATCAGGGGCATTTGGTTAATTTTTTAAATACATTTTTCCCCAGCTGGATTGATCGGGTGGTTTACAATTTTGTAGCCAAAGAAAAAGACAGTCCCTTTTCGTAATTATATATCTGCTATCGATTGAGTGAAGCATGGAACTAGAAATCAAACAACATATCTCAAATGCATTGACATCACTTTATGGTATTGAAGGAGTAACGGTGTTGCTGGAGCCTACCAGAAGTGAATTTGAAGGGGATTTTACCTTTGTGGTATTTCCATATCTGAAACAAAGTAAAAAAGGACCGGAACAAACAGCCAACGATATTGGCCAATACCTGCAAGAGCATGATTCGAGGGTGGCCGGATTCAATGTAATCAAAGGTTTTCTAAATATCAGCATTAGCACAACCGTATGGCTTGATTTTGTAAAGGCTAATCATGCCAATGCAACCTATGGTTTTGCACCTGCAAACAGCAAACAAAAGGTGTTGGTTGAGTATTCATCACCCAATACCAATAAACCATTGCATCTTGGGCATGTTCGCAATAACCTGTTGGGTTTTTCGGTTGCACAGATTTTAAAGGCATCCGGATATGAGGTAAATACTTGCAATCTGGTAAACGACCGTGGTATTCATATCTGTAAAAGTATGCTGGCGTGGTTGCTTCAGGGCAATGGCGAAACACCTGCATCATCAGGTTTGAAAGGTGATCATCTGGTAGGTAAATATTATGTAGCTTTCGATAAGCTGTACAAAGAAGAGCAAAAGCAGTTGATTGCTGATGGAATGAGTGAAGAAGATGCCGCTAAAAAAGCTCCAAGCATACTGGCTGCTCAGGATATGCTTCGCAAATGGGAGGCAGGTGATGCCGAAACCGTTCGGGTATGGAAAACCATGAATGGCTGGGTATACGAGGGGTTCGAATCTACCTATAAAAACCTTGGTGTTTCTTTTGATACCTTTTACTACGAAAGCAATACCTATTTATTAGGAAAGGAAATTGTGCAGGAGGGGTTGTCGAAAAATGTGTTTTACCAAAAGGATGATGGTTCGGTTTGGATTGACTTAACGGCCGAAGGTCTTGACCATAAATTATTGTTACGTGGTGACGGAACTTCGGTATACATCACCCAGGATATTGGAACAGCGGAATTAAAATACAAGGATTTTGGTGCTGAACGCTCTGTTTATGTTGTAGGCAACGAGCAGGATTACCATTTTAAAGTGCTTCAACTCATCTGTAAAAAGTTGGGTAAATCGTATGCCGATGGTATTTACCACCTGAGTTACGGGATGGTTGAATTGCCGCATGGCAAGATGAAAAGCCGTGAAGGAACAGTAGTAGATGCCGATGATCTGATAGCCGAGATGCGCAATGCCGCTGAACAAACAACCATTGCACTTGGTAAAACAGAAGGGCTTGCTAAAGAGGAACTGGATGTTCTATACAATACCATTGGTATGGGGGCGCTTAAATATTTCCTCCTTAAAGTCGATCCCCGCAAAAAGATGCTGTTCAACCCCGAAGAGTCTATAGATTTTCAGGGGAATACGGGCCCGTTTATTCAGTATACTTACGCTCGTATCCGTTCCATTCTGCGAAATGCAAAAGCCTCCGATATTTCGAATATTGAAGGTGCAACGTTGCAACCGCTGGAAAACGAATTGATTCAGATTTTGTATCGTTATCCGGAGGTGATTCAGGCTGCTGCACAGGATATGAGCCCGGGACTGGTTGCAAACTATTTATACGAACTGGCCAAAGCATTTAGCCATTTTTACCACGAGTGTCCAATCATTAAGGAAGAGCAGGTTGCTGTAAAGAATATGCGATTACAGTTATGCATGTTTACTTCTAATATTATTAAATCAGGTTTTGAGTTGTTAGGCATTGCGGTGCCTGAGCGTATGTAGCATGAGGTTTTTTTACGGTTTCATCATCTGTGTATTTACATTGCTTGTTGCCTGCAATCCTTCGGGAAAGCTTGTAAAACAAGGTGATGCCAAGCGGAATAACGGGTTTCATGAAGATGCAAGCACCTATTATTATAATGCTTTGTTGCGCAATCCAAAGGATCAGAAAGCAAAGGACGGACTTGCAATATCGGCACAACAGGTGCTTGATGAAAAATTTACGGGTTTTAACAAACTGGTGGTTGAGAACAATGTGAATGAGGCTATGAAGGCATACAAAAATGCCGAGCGTTATAGTCAAACCGCCAGTTCCGTGGGTGTTCAGCTTAGATGGCCCACCGAATACGATGATATATATTTGGATATACGGTCGGAGTACATCTCGGGGCAATATGATGAAGCATTGAAGTTGATGAACAACCGCGAGTACGAACGGGCCGAAAAAATCTTTGAACGTATAGCGGAATTGGATACAACATACAGGGGAATTACAGTATTGCGCATCAATACTGTTTTAGAGCCTTTGTATCAGCATGGGATGCAGGAAATGGAACAGGGTAAGTTCAAACAAGCCTATCAAACTTTTTCTAAAATTGTGCAGCAGGATGAGGCTTATAAAGATGCCAAAGCCATGAAGGAAGAAGCCAATTTGAAAGCTACAACAACTTTGGCTGTGTTTCCTGTGTATGTGGTATCCGAAGATTCTTCGTTGCTGAGTAGCCAGCTAACACAGCTCATTCATAGCAGACTGATGCAAAAAAAGTTCGATTATGTTCTGCTTCAACAACCGGATGAGGTGGCTCAAACTCTTCGCAACAGGGGGTGGGAGTCGATACCAAGTGTTGAACAGGCTGTGGAGGCAGGGAAAACCATAGGTATTAAGTATGTTGTTTGGGTGAAGATAGAGTCGGTAAAATATATTGAAACACCTGTTACCACAGAGCAGAAAGCGGCTTATGAGGCGTTTTCGGAAAATATTCTGAATCCGTATACCGGGACCTATTCAGCTATTACCAAGTTCAGAAAGGTGATGTATGACGATACCAATGAAAAAAGGGCACTTACGGTAAAGTATACTTATGCTCTTTTGAACTCTCAGGATGGTAAAACGATGTTGTCGGAGCAAAAGGAGTTTACACAAAAAGACGAAATACATCAGTTTGTTTATAATGGCAATATCAATAACCTGTATGAAGAATTGCCAAACGGTAATTACCTGCCTCCGGCCAATCAGGGCTGGCGCGATTTGTTCACCAATGCAAAGCGTACAGCTTTGAGAAAAGAGCAGTTATTATCAGAAGCGAACTTTAACATAGCCCGCCAGATTTCTCAGTCTGTTTTGGGCTTTTTTAAATAGAAGCTATCTCAAAAACAGAACCCATGTCAGGTTGAGCCTGTCGAAACCTGCTTTTTATAAAGCAGCTTAACCAGTACAGGCAAGCTTAACCCCTGCACAATAAATGGTGATGAGTACAACTGCCACCGATATGAAAATAATGGTATCACGTTGAGGAAAAACAGAACCATCGGCAAGTGTCACCGGAATAGCGATAGCCGCTGCAAGCGAAACAATTCCGCGCATCCCCGACCATCCGATTATGAGCGCACTTCTCCAGTCCAGTAGCGCATCTTCATGCAGAATTTTTCGCCTGTTGGGAAACATTGTTTGCTGTATAAATGCTCTTTGCAGGCTATTGCGTTGCAACACAATCCGAACCAAGCGAACTACAAGTGCCGCAAGGCAAATCAGAAAACGATACCCCATAAGAGGCAGTATATCTCCATTATCAATGTTTTTGAGTACATAAGGAAACTCCAGTCCTATCAAAATAAAAATTAACCCGTTGAGCAAAAACACAATAATGTCCCAGATAGACTTTGATTGTTCTTTGGTTTTGGCCGGGAAAATTTTGTTGGTATACATCGAAGTGCTCATCCCTATAACCACAACCGCGATTACTCCCGATACCTGAATTTCTTCGGCAAGCAAATAAGCTATAAACGGCATCAGCAATGTAAAGCTAATAGCCACCAAAGCAGTTTGATGACTTCTTGTCTTTTAAATAGTGTTTTAAAATCAATATTTCATCTTAATTCGGTCATAATGTCTTGTTTTTACTGTTGGAACAGGAATTGAAAACAAGACAGTACAAATCAAAAAAATTAAAATTATGACACTGATAAAATTTAAACCGGGCCACACCCGTGAATTATTGAGGGATTCAATGATTTCGGGTCACATGATGAACATGTTCGATTCATTATTTAATGAAACAGCAGGCAAATTTGAACGAAATGTGTTCTTTACACCACGTACTGATGTTATCGAAACGGAAAAGTCGTTTGAGGTTCAGGTTTCATTGCCGGGACTCAAAAAAGACGAAATTCAGATTGATGTAGATGGCGGTATGCTTACAATTAGTGGAGAGCGCAAGTTGAACAGCGAAAACAAAGCCGACAAATTCCATGTCGTGGAAAGTTTTTATGGCAAGTTCTCGCGCAGTTTCAATCTTGCAGAAAATGTGGATGTTCAGAATATTGACGCGACCTTTACTGATGGTATACTGAAACTTTCCATTCCTAAAACAGAAGTGAAGGAATCGAAAACAAGTATCACCATTAAATAAGGCAACAAACTTTTTGGGTAAACCAAAGTTTTCATAGGGTAAAAATTGTCCCGGCTTTCAAGCCGGGCTTTTTTTTGTTTAGAATTGATTGGATAGGAGATAGGTTATCTATCTGGCTATGCCCGGATTCCCTTATATTTGTTGCCCATTCGGGGACGGTGCCCAGTTTTGTGTTCGTTTTGATGAAATAATCACACTTTTTGTGGGCTAAATGCTTGATTATTTAAAATAAAGGCCTACTTTTGCCGTCCTTTAACTATCCCAAGATAATGGCAGCTAAAAAAACAACAAAAGAAGAAGTTGTCCTAAACGACTATGAATCTGTGATTATTTTCACACCCGTACTCTCTGACGAGCAGCTGAAAGATGCTGTCGCTAAGTACCGTAACATGATTATTGAAAACGGTGGAGAGCTGGTTCATGAAGAAAACTGGGGTTTGACTAAATTGGCGTATCCAATTAACAAGAAAACCACAGGCTTTTACTTTATTTATGAGTACAAAGCCCCTTCTAGTTTTATTTCAAAATTTGAACTGGCCTTCAGACGTGATGAGAGAATCATGCGTTTCCTAACCACATCACTGGATAAACATGCAGTGATTTACAACCAGCGCAAGCGTAATGGCGAGTTTAATCAATCTAAAAAAGACAAACAACAAGAAGGTAAGTAATCATGGCAACAAAACCACACAACAATCCGGCTATGGTGTTCAATACTACACCTGAAGCTCCTCAGAAGAAAAAATACTGCCGTTTCAAAAAGAACGGTATTAAGTATATCGACTACAAGGATGGTAACTTCTTATTGAAGTTTGTTAACGATCAGGGAAAAATCCTTCCTCGTAGACTTACCGGAACTTCGTTGAAATACCAACGCAAAATTGCATTGGCTGTTAAACGTGCACGCCACTTGGCTATTCTTCCTTATGTAGCAGATCAATTAAAATAATAGGAGGCACACACACATGAAAATTATTTTAAAAGAAAACCTTAAAAACCTTGGTCACCAAGGAGATATCGTAACTGTAAAAGATGGTTACGCTAACAACTTCCTGTTCCCTAAAGGTTATGCTATCATGGCTACTTCTTCAAACATTAAAATGTTGGAAGAAGACAACCGTCAAGGTGCTAAAAAACGCGAAAAATTGAAAACGGATGCTGAGGCAACTGCCGGTAAATTGAAAGATTTGACCATTACTATCGGAACTAAAGCCGGTGCTAACGATAAGATCTTCGGTTCAGTAACTCCACTTCAAATTGCTCAAGCTCTTAAAGTTCAAGGATACGATATCGACAGACGTAAAATCGAAATCAGCGATATCAAAGTTTTGGGTAAATACGAAGCTACAGTTAACCTTCACCGCGATGTTATTGTAAACATCAACGTTGAAGTAATTGCCGAGTAATACAAAAGATTGATTACCGATAAAAAACCCGACCATTTTTGGTTGGGTTTTTTTGTGCAAAAAGGTTTTGATTAGGTGATTATCGGAAGGGTATTCCGTAATGGTGTTTCCCGCAGTTCTAATTGACAGTCGTATGTGTGCGGCTGTCCCCCTTTCAGGGGCAG
>CAYMRD010000013.1:238-35189 GCA_964392775.1 uncultured Bifidobacteriaceae bacterium | reverse complement strand
ACCCTAAAAGGGAGTTCCCCCGCAGTTCTAATTGACAGTCGTATGTGTGCGGCTGTCCCCCTTTCAGGGGCAGGGGTGCGTGAAGGGAAAATGTACTTGCCCTCGCCCCCCCAACCCTAAAAGGGAGTTCCCCCGCAGTTCTAATTGACAGTCGTATGTGTGCGGCTGGCAGGGGGCGGGCAAGTTCACATCTTCCCGGTAGTCAATTTTGATTATGTTCTCGAAGCCAACATTCTGGCAATGTATTTCCCCACAATGTCAAATTCGATATTCACCACCGAGCCAGCCTTAATTCGGTTCATATTGGTATGTTCAAACGTGTAGGGGATAATGGCTACCGAAAATCTTTTGTCGGTGGTTTCAACCACCGTAAGACTAATTCCATTGATGCATACAGAACCTTTGTTTACCATCAGGCTCATATCCGTTTGAGCGGGTAACTCAAAAGTAAACACCCAGCTTCCCCGAGCATCTTCCACCGAAACACAAGTAGCAGTTGAGTCTACATGGCCTTGCACAATATGCCCATCGTACCGCCCGTTGGCCGGCATGCAGCGCTCTAAATTCACCGAATCGCCAATGCTCCAACTGTTGAGGTTGGTTTTGCGTAACGTTTCATCTATAGCTGTTACGGCATATTCGTTTTCGGTAACGGCAATCACAGTAAGGCAAACGCCATTATGCGCTACACTTTGGTCTATCTTTAACTCAGGAGTAATAGGTGATGATAGCGTAAACGTTTTGTTAGAGTGTTCTGTGTTGATTTGGGTAATGGTACCCATCGTTTCGATGATTCCTGTAAACACGGTAATACTATTATTGAGCCTGCAAATTACGGTTATCTCATCAATTTAATGGTGCCGCGCTTCTTATTGATTTTAAGCTCGTATAAATATTGCTCATGCACATCTAAGGTGTAGAAATAAGTTCCGTCCGAGCAAGCCATATCACTATCTTTATCCTTACCATTCCAGTTAATATCCAGATCATTTGTTTCAAACACAATCTGACCCCAGCGGTTGTATATTTTCAAATCAATTTTATCAATAAAACGGTAAGGGAATGGTTTTAGTAAATCATTTTTACCATCATCACCGGGCGTGAATACGTTCGGTATTTCGTAGTATGGGCAATTGTCAACACAAATGGTATTGTCAAACAAACTCTCGTTGTTAAACGAATCAACACTTGCTACGGCATAACAGCCGGCAATCGAAAACTTAAGAGTATCTCTTGTGTCGGTATAGGTATAATTGTTGGTATCATGTTGGGACCGAACATCAAATGATGCCAGTAATGTGTATGAGTCGGTAACAAATTTTTTGTAGTAAATATTGTAAAGAACTACATCGTCATTACAATTTCCGGAACGGGGTGTCCAAATCAATTTGTTGGTGAAGTCGTTGTTGGTGGTGGTACTGCACGGAGTTTCCACTTGCAATAGGGGACTACATGGCCTAACCGTATCAATTGGAGTACCGGTTATTTCTTGAGAGAAATTAAGTATGCTATCGTTGAAAAATGAATACCGGCCGTAAGAACGAAGCAAATACCTATAGGGAACTCCGTTGATAAGTCCGGTGTCGTGGTACTGCTGAGTAGCTGTTGTTATCAGGGAATCAAACAATCCTGTTGAATTGTTTTTGCGATAAAGAGTATACGTTTCATTGATCCATGGAACCTTTTCCGACCAGCTTAAGATATTGGTATTATCGGTTGAATAGACACTGAGAAACTCAGATGAAGCTTGAGGACTCTCATCAACATAAGAAAATATTCCGGATGAATCAAACTGCAACTCGATACGATAAACATATTGGTTAGCTATCGTATTTAGATTTGTATCTATCGTAAAGGTGTCGTTGATGAGATAAAAAGCAGGATAGGTAAATGTTTTAAAAGGTGTGTAGGGGCCGGCAACTCCATTGGTTAAGATTGCTCGTTTACATATCAGTTGGTATGGTGCCACGTAATAGGTTGTATCAAGTGTGTCGGGGCGAATCCAGTTGAGATGAATAGAACCGGTATTCATTCCGGTAGAGCGCACAGAAACTTTGGTGATAATCGGCTTACTTAAAATAATCGCACCACAAGTTTGGTCAGATACATAACTTTCGGAAGGCTCGCCACCAATCACCACCCCATTGTCTCTGCGTGAAGGAAAAACCGCCACAATACGGTAACAATAATTAACTAGCGGAGACAATCCTTCGCCCATATTATTATCGTAAAAAGAGGTGTCGGTTTGAGCATTTACAGATCCTTTAACTTCTCCAATCTGCTGAAATCCCAGGTTGTCCGGCATTCCCGTAACGCAGCTTTGATTGGTGTAAAAAGAACTGTCGACCCTGCGGTATATTTTATAAATATTCGCAAGAGCACAAGTGTCGCGATTCCATGACAAGATAAAGCCACTGCCTTGCTGTTTAAGTTTTAAATTGACGGGTTTAGGACCCACAACCTTGATATCAAACGTGGCATACGTAGCCATTGGGTTATCAAAATAATTATCGATGGCTTCAATGGTTCCGGTATGTGGTCGGTAACGGATATGGTAACAATCCGTTTTCCATACAAAAGAAGTGGTAGCCAAACTCACACCTTGTCCCGGGTTGGGGTCTAAAGTGGCAGGTTTGATAGGTACACTAAACGGACCTCCATATCCTCGTATCGTAACAGTCTGGATGTTTGCATCTGTCGATGTAATATTGAACCGGACAGAATCTCCTGCCTGTACACAATGGTTGGAAACTACCGGTATGGTGGGTGGTGCATTTACGCAATCACGAATCCGTATTTGCATATCCCGCTCAACATATCCAACCGGAAACCCTTTACGGTATTCTGTAATCCGTATGAGAATATTGTATAAGCCGGCACCTGTTGGCATCACCCAATAAACACTTCCTGTGTGGGGGTTAATTGTGAAACTGTCGGATGCATAAGGAAGCACATAATTGGGAACAGGTTTTCCTCCCGCATCTTTTGGAACACCTAATGAGTATACCAAACTATCTCCATCAGGATCGTAGGCTCCCGGATTGTGCATATAAAAGAATTGAAGACAGCCATCCAGAATAGGTTTTACGGTAAGCTTAGGTGATTGGTTGTTGCCAATTGCATTGTTAATCCTGATAACACTTTCCAGATAAAAAGCAACACCATCGGTGTTAATTCCTCCATTGATATTAACAATATTGGCTACCCGGTTGGGGTCGGTAATACTCACTTTAAAATTACCATCGGTTGAATATGCGTGTTGCGAGATGTATATATTCTCTTGTGTGGTACCACCGGACAACATGGTCATTGAAAAACGATCTACGGTTTCAGTAAATCCGTCTCCCCAGTCAACCGGAATATTTATTGTAAACTGATTGGCGGGAGAGCTTGGGTCGGTATATGTTGTAACAATGACCTTATATAAGCGCCCTGAAACTTGTTCGTAAGTGATTTCACCCGCCCTGTAATGGCTCGCCCTAACTGTGCTTAAAAAACACAAAAGTGCAATGAGACTAAGCCCAATATGATAGAATCGATTCGTCAAGCCAACAGTATGAATAGGTAGCTAATATACGCATATAAGATTATGGATTGGTTAAGTTGGTTGCAAAAAAAATCCTGTTGCCAAATCTTTTTCGGCAACAGGATGATATTGAAGAGGCTTATAAATTAGGCTGTGAACGAAGCTCCTAAGTATTCGCGGTTCATACGGGCGATATTTGAAAGCGAAATGCCTTTTGGACATTCGGCCTCACACGCTCCGGTATTGGTACACGAACCAAATCCTTCAGCATCCATCTGAGAAACCATGTTCAACGCACGTTGTTGGCGTTCAGGTGCTCCTTGTGGCAATAAAGCCAATTGCGAAATTTTAGCTGAGGTAAACAACATAGCCGAAGCATTTTTACAAGCAGCTACACAAGCTCCACAACCAATACAAGCTGCAGCAGCAAAGGATTCGTCAGCATTTATTTTTGAAATAGGCAGGCTGTTTGCATCCTGTGCATTTCCGGTATTTACAGAAATATATCCCCCCGAAGCAATAATACGGTCGAAAGCCTGACGGTCAACCATCAAATCTTTGATTACTGGGAATGCTTTTGCTCTCCATGGTTCAACCACAATTGTATCGTTGTTTTTAAACGAACGCATGTGCAATTGACAAGTTGTTACACCTTTTAATGGACCGTGTGGACGACCATTGATAAACATACTGCACGCTCCACAGATGCCTTCACGGCAATCGTGGTCAAATGTTACCGGGTCTTTTCCCTGAACGATCAATTGTTCGTTGAGCACGTCAAACATCTCCAAAAACGACATGTCTTCCGAAACATTAGGTACTGCGTATGTTTCAAATTGTCCTCTTTCGTTTGAATTCTTTTGTCTCCACACCTTAAGTGTGATGTTCATATTACCACTCATGTTTTGATATGTTAATTTTGTTAATAGTGTTGATTATGTTGAATTGTGTTAATCATGTTTTACATAATTAACAGATACCATAATTAACATCTTTTACTTATAGCTACGCGCAGCGATTTTAATGTTTTCGAATTTCAACTCTTCTTTGCTCAACTCCCAGTTATTACCGGTCATGTATTCCCATGCAGCAACATAAGCATAGTTCTCATCGTCACGCAGGGCTTCACCTTCGTCGGTTTGGAACTCTTCGCGGAAGTGACCTCCACAGCTTTCGTTACGGTTTAATGCATCCATACACATCAACTCACCTAATTCAAGGAAGTCGGCAACACGTCCGGCTTTTTCAAGCTCAGGATTCATATTGTTCAACTCACCTGATACGCGAACATCTTTCCAGAACTCCTCACGCAAGGCACGAATCTCAGAGATAGCCTCTGTCAATCCTGCTTTGTTACGTGCCATACCACACTTGTTCCACATGATCAAGCCCAGTTTTTTATGGAAGTGATCAACCGATTTGGTTCCGTTTACCGACATCAATTTTTCCAAACGATCTCTTACATCTTTTTCAGTTGAAACAAATGCTTCGTGATCGGTAGGAATGGCTTTGGTAGCAATCTCTTTGCTTAAGTATGATCCAATTGTATAAGGAATAACAAAGTATCCATCGGCCAAACCTTGCATCAATGCTGAAGCTCCCAAGCGGTTTGCTCCGTGATCAGAGAAGTTGGCTTCTCCCAAAGCATATAAGCCCGGTACAGTTGTCATCAAGTTATAATCAACCCATAAACCACCCATGGTATAATGCACAGCAGGGTATATCATCATTGGATTTTCGTAAGGGTCAACTCCGGTAATTTGTTTGTACATATCAAACAGGTTACCATATTTTTCAACCACTACTTCTTTACCCAAGGTTCTCACTTGATCATCGGAAGGATTGTGTATTCCTTTTTTAGTTGCTTCGATACGACCATAACGCATCATGTTGGCTGCAAAATCAAGGTAAACGGCTTCACCTGTTTTGTTCACACCAAAGCCTGCATCACATCTTTCTTTAGCTGCACGCGATGCAACATCACGAGGTACTAAGTTTCCGAAAGCAGGGTAGCGTCTTTCCAAATAATAATCGCGATCCTCTTCTTTTAAATCGTTCGGGCTCAATTTGCCTTCGCGAATGGCTAGGGCATCTTCCTTACGTTTTGGAACCCAGATACGACCATCGTTACGCAACGACTCACTCATCAATGTTAATTTTGACTGGTGATCGCCCGATACAGGAATACAAGTAGGGTGGATCTGCGTAAAACAAGGGTTACCAAAGAATGCACCTTTTTTATGAGCTTTCCATGCAGCTGTTACATTACAACCCATGGCATTGGTAGAAAGGTAAAATACGTTACCATAACCGCCTGTACATAATAATACGGCATGTCCGAAATGGCGCTCCAATTTTCCGGTAACCAAATCGCGGGCAATAATACCACGACATTTACCATCAATATTTACAACGTCTAACATCTCGTGGCGTGAGAACATTTGAATAGCTCCCATTCCGATTTGACGCTCTAAACCTGAGTAAGCACCCAATAATAATTGTTGTCCGGTTTGTCCGGCAGCGTAGAATGTACGTTGAACCTGAGTTCCACCAAACGAACGGTTGCTTAATAATCCTCCGTATTCGCGTGCAAAAGGTACACCTTGAGCTACGCACTGGTCGATGATATTACCACTCACTTCGGCCAAACGGTGAACGTTTCCTTCACGTGCGCGGTAGTCTCCACCTTTAATCGTATCATAAAACAAACGGTAAACGGAGTCACCATCGTTTTGATAGTTTTTAGCGGCATTGATTCCTCCTTGTGCAGCAATAGAGTGTGCACGTCTAGGCGAATCATTAAAACAAAATACTTTAACTTTATAACCCATTTCGGCTAACGAAGCGGCAGCAGCCGAGCCGGCAAGACCCGAACCTACAACGATAATTTCTAAACTACGTTTGTTGGCAGGATTAACCAATGGTACCGTTGAGCGGTATTTCGACCATTTGGTTTCTATTGGTCCCTCAGGAACTTTTGAATCAAGTTTACTCATGATATATCTTAATCTTTAGAGATGGTTATTTAATGAATTCAAAGTGCATTGCAATTGGCATCAATGCAAATACAATAGAGATGATGATGGCGAAAGCAGCCCCTACATTTTTAATAATCGGGGTGTATTTTTTGTGGTTCATACCCAATGTTTGGAATGCCGATTGGAATCCGTGTAATAAGTGGTATGCCAATGAACCCATAGCCAATACATAGATTAGAACTACCCAGCCTGATTCAAATACTTCTTTCATCTCACCGAACATGGTTTCTTTTCCACTGGTGATTTCATCTGTAAGGCGACTTACTACCCAAAAATGCTTCAAGTGAATAATCAAGAACATCAATAATAAAGTTCCCAATAAGCCCATCGAACGTGAGTACCAGGTGCTGTTGGCTTTACCATCCTGCATGGCATAAGCTACCGGGCGGGCTTTATTGTTCTGGCTCCACAACATCAATCCTTTTACGATATGCAGGATTAAACCAGCAAATAGCACAATCTCCATGGCACGAATCAACGGGTTGGTGCCCATAAACTCGGCTCCTTCATTAAAGGCGTGTCCTCCGTCATTCAAAAAGATGAGGGCATTCACAACACAGTGTACCAATAAAAACGAAATCAGGAATAACCCGGTAAGGCCCATAATAAGCTTCTGGCCAATTGAAGAACTAAACAGTTTGTTTATCCAACTCATAGTATATTTTTTTAAACGATGCGCAAATTTATGCAACCGATTATTTTATCCTATCGTTACAAATCCACATCTGTTTATTTAAAATTCGTCTAAACAGCAGTGTTGCTGCATATTTTGCCAGTTTGATTCCGTTACGTTCAAAAGTTTGTTTTTGGAATCAGGCCAATTGTTACATTTTTGCGTTCTCTAAAATCCATCTAAATATACCGTGTATTCATTCATTGTCAGATTGTTGTTTTTAATGCCGGCCGAAACCGCGCACTATTTCACGCTTAATACCTTCAAGGTTTTGTTGCGTATTCCGTTTGTAAAACCGTTGTTGCATGAGCTTTTTTTTGTGAGCAATCCTGTACAGTTTTTAGGAATTACTTTTCCAAACAGAGTGGGATTAGCAGCAGGATTTGATAAAAATGCACGTTACCTCGAGGAGTTTAAGACCATGGGATTTGGTAGTGTGGAGATTGGAACGGTTACACCGGTAGGGCAACCGGGCAACGACAAACCCCGTTTATTTCGTTTAATAAAGGATAAAGCCATCATCAACCGAATGGGCTTTAACAATGATGGAGCAGATGCGGTTGTGGAGCGATTGAAAAATCGTCCGGCAGGAATTATAGTAGGTGGAAACATCGGGAAAAACAAGGTTACGCCAAACGAAGATGCACAGCGCGACTACGAGATCTGTTTCGAGAAGTTGTATGACTATGTTGATTATTTTGTGGTGAACGTAAGTTCGCCCAATACGCCTAATCTGCGGGCCTTGCAGGATAAAGAACCGCTGATGAAAATTTTGTCGTCACTGGTTGAAAAGCGTAAAGGCCGTGCGGTACATAAGCCTATCCTGCTCAAAATTGCACCCGATTTAACCGAGTCGCAACTGGATGATGTGGTGGATATTGTTACACAAAGTGGTATTGAAGGGATTGTGGCAACCAATACAACCATCAGCCGTGCCAATCTTAAAACCGAAACGGCCAAGGTAGAAGCGATTGGAGCAGGAGGGTTGAGCGGACAAATTCTTCATACCCATTCAACCGAAGTATTGAGGTATATCAATCAAAAAAGCAACGGGCGTATTCCTTTGATTGGTGTAGGAGGGATTCACAATGTTGAAACCGCTAAAGCCAAGCTGGATGAAGGGGCAACGCTGGTGCAATTGTATACCGGATTTATATACGAAGGCCCGGGGTTGGTGAAAGCTATTGCTCAGATGAAATAAGAAGCAAGAGATAAGACCAAAGATTCTTGTCTCTCAGGTGTTTTTCGATATTGAACGGACCAGATTACTCTACCATCAACTTTAGTGTAGCCATTCCCTCATCGCTTGAAACCTTAACAATATAAAGTCCTTTGGAAACAGAAGAAAGGTCAATATCGTTACTGTTTAATCCCGTATTTGTTTCCCATTTCCTGTTTTCCTCGCAAAAAAAAGGCAATATATCGACCTTGTTGATTATTAATATTTTGTAAAAATAAAATTCAGATTTAGGGTGTCCCAGGGTGTCTTTTTATAGATTTGGACATGTTTGTGCGCCAAAAGAAGAATAAGAGTGGTATTGTCAGTATTCAGGTAATAGATAAAAGTTCGGGAACGTATAAAGTCGCGCAAACCATTGGCAGCAGTGCAGACAAGGTAGTGATAGAGCGAATGGTTTTAGAAGGCAAGCATTGGATTATTCAACAAACCAAAGTACAGGAATTTGATTTTGCTGATTACAAGCAACAGACAAAACAGGTTCTTGATGGGGTTGAGGAGTTGATACTTGTTGGCGGAGAGCTTTTGTTGGGGAAGATTTTTGAGGATATTGGTTTAGGGAAAATACCAGATGAGCTTTTCCGAAAATTAGTCCTATCGAGATTGTTATACCCTGTAAGCAAGCTTAAAACTACAGACTGGCTTAACAAGTATCAATATCTGAACATAGATGTTGAGCGGATTTACCGTTATTTAGACAAGCTGCACAGTAGTCAAAAGAAGATAGTACAGCAAATTAGTTACGACCATACTTTAAAGATTTTGAATGGCAATATTCAAATCATTTTCTACGATGTTACTACCGTTTATTTTGAGGCAGAAAGCGAGGATGAACTTCGTAAAACAGGATTTTCAAAAGAGGGTAAGCATCGCAATCCTCAGATAGTGCTTGGACTGCTGGTAAGCACAGGCGGTTACCCCTTAGCATACGAAATTTTTGAAGGCAACAAATTTGAAGGACACACAATGTTGCCGGTTATCGAACATTTTAAGAATCAGTATAAAGTGGAACACTTAGTAGTAGTGGCCGATGCTGGTCTGCACCGGTTGCCAAGAAGAATAGAAGCACATATTTGTATTTCGTTTGTGGCATACAAAGTTTATAAGGAGTTAGAACGCCTGTTAAAACAAAAGCATTCAGATTTAAGTCCCGAGAAAGCGATTGATATCGCTAAAACTATATTTGCAATCAGAGTTGTTCACCCGATATCTAAAGACATTATCTTAAAGACCCTAATCCTAAAAGAGGAACAACGAACTTTAGCAAACTTGTTCTGTTTTTAATCTTGGGTGTCCCAGCGAGGAAAACAGGAGATAAGACCAAAGATTCTTGTCTCTCAGGTGTTTTTCGATATTGAACGGACCAGATTACTCTACCATCAACTTTAGTGTAGCCATTCCCTCATCGCTTGAAACCTTAACAATATAAAGTCCTTTGGAAACAGAAGAAAGGTCAATATCGTTACTGTTTAATCCCGTATTTGTTTCCCATTTTTTAGAGAGAACGGTACTTCCATTGATATTGAAAACGTCAATTTGAAGGCCGTTTGGATTGTTTGTTAAATAGTCCAAAGTAAAGAATCCATTGCTTGGGTTAGGATAAACAGCACATTCCAGTTTTTTGCCGGCATATTTTGGAAGTGCCAGATATGTTGTGGCCATTTTAAGTGCTGCATACGCATTTATTTTTCCATGTCCCCAGGTATTGTCACCTTCGGCAGGAAGCGTTCCTGTAAATCCGTCTGTTATTGAAGTTTGTGCAATTATTTTTTGCAGGTGCGAAGGAAATAAATGAGGATTGGCTTCAAGCATGAGTGCTGCAATCCCTGACATAACAGGCGCAGAAGCAGAAGTTCCGATAAATTCTGTGTAGTAATATGTTCGTTGGTTAACAGGGGAGGTGTAAGACGCAACAAGGCTGGTGCTTTTGCTTCCGGAAGGTGTGTAATTCACATCGTAGGATGAACAAGCTGTTCCCATGGTAATACCGGGGGCTGCAATATCGGGTTTGATACGGCCATCAATCATAGGACCACGGCTCGAAAAGGGGGCGATTGCACCCGTTTGGGTATAGCTGCTGTAACTCCATGGATTGCGGTTAATATCCACCCAGGATGTTTTAGAGGTATAAGCACCTACCAATAACACGGATTTACCTGCGCCCATATCGCTTACCGTTGTTACAGTATTTCCACTGTCGGCCCACGAATACCCATGATTGCTAAACGTACTTTGAAATTTATGTGTATACCCGTAGTAATAATACTCGTTCCAGGCATTAATGGTTCCCTCCGAACCCTTTAGGGTGATACCAACACTATCGGCAGTATGGTTAAAAATAGCAATAGTGGAGCGGGGTTTGTCATTAAATTCTGATGCAGATGTAATAATATCAACCTCGCAAGTATCTGTTCCGTTTGCACCGATGAGTTTAAATGAGTGTGTTTCATCATCTATACAAGTGATGGGAGTTGAGTTTCCTGCAATGCCATCTTTGTATAAAGTAACCTGAGCGCAAAATGTTTTCTGAGCTTCGCCCCAAACGTCAACCCAGGTACGTTTGTAGGTGGCTGGTGTAAAGTTTAAAAAAGTATGCAATACAGTATCAGTTTCCGAAAATGTTTTGGAAAGATGAATATTATCCTGTCCGTCATTTCCAGCGCTCATTACCAATAAACGGCCTGCACCTACCAGATTTTCACAAGCTTCATTAAAAAGAGTGCTACCATCATGTGGCCCCGAATGCGAGCCCCAGCTGATATTAATAACGCAAGGTTTATGAACGGATTCGGCATAGGTATAGATATAATTGATGCCATCCACAAAATCAGAAAAACCACCTTCCATCCATTGTTCTTCAATCGAATCTCTGCGCACACCCACCAATACTAAATCCGCATCGTAAGCCAAACCACGGTATCGTGTGCCGTTAACAGGGCTTCCAAATCCTGAACCCGCAGCAACGCCCGCAACGCACGCTCCATGTGTTTGACTTGGGTTATCGGTATCGGCAGCTTTAATTTCATTGGTATCCTTTAATTCTCTGCCGTATGTGTATCCTGCCGGTGGTGTTCCGGTACCATTAAGTTCCCACACTTTTTTTACTCTGTAACGAGTTCCCATTGTATCAAACAATGTTGGGTGCTTGTAGTCAAAACCAAAATCAATGACACCCACCACCACATTCTTACCACTGTATTTTTTAGGAAGGTTTATACCTTTTTGCACAGAATCGGCATGTGTAGCTGTGCGCACAATATTCAAATGAGGTTTTACAGGTTCGTCAATCTGGATATACGAAATGCCCTTGAGCCGGCTAAAGGGTTCAACCTTTTCAATGGGAACTTTTACAGTCCAGATATTGCCTGCTTTGGTACCAATATGCGCACCGAGGTTTTTTAAACCAGATTCGGCTGTAGCAGCATTCGCTACTTTAATCATGGCACTTACATATACTTTTCCATCCGCAGCTTTTTTATAAACGTAATGCGGATTGTTGGTTTGTACTTTTTGCTCCTGAATAAACTTACGTGTATGGGGTGATAGTTTAGGTTTTGATTCGGCATTATTTTGTGCATGTGCAGTAAACATTCCTATGGCAAAGACAAACAAGATTGAAAGTTGTTTCATGAAAATAATTTAAGTAAAAACAAATATACCAAACTTGATTTAAGGTTTGCAATAACTGTACCATTTAAGAAGCCCCCCTGAATCAGGAAGGATACAATTCAATGGTCATACGTTAGCGTTAATCAGCCTGGAAAAGCAGATTCAGAGATGAAGTGAAGAGAATTGAGATAGATTAATTCACCTTCGTTGAAAGCCGTCTGGTTCCAACCAGTTCATCATACTTGTATTGTATGTTTTTGTGGTACACAAAAATTTGATATTCGTTTTCAGTATTGGATGAACTGCCTTCAAACAAAACTTCATTGGGCTGTCCGGTATCCTCATCTTTTACGGCATAGATGTACTCATAACGACCTTGTTTTAACAGCACTTCCGAATCGTAACGCCCGCGGTTTTTGTTAAATGACATTTTATACTGGGGAAGAAGTTTCCAGTCGGTGAACTCGCCCAATACATATACATCACCATCCGGCACAGGGCTCATGCTTAACAGGTAAAAATTTACCCATGCATAATCGCCATCCACGTTAAAGTTTACTCCATCTTTATTGCCAAGCACACGTTTTCCGTTGTTGTCAATATATTCCATGTATTGTTTGCTGCCCCGCGATTCATCCGGGTTCAAAATAACATGGTAAACGCTGTCAAATGTTTTACTCCGCACATTGGGGCTTAATGTTCGCAAGCTTCTGAAGTCGAAAAAGCGGAATTCATTTCCGCCCGGAAAAACGGTTGCGTCAAATGAATTATACTCCAAAATATTGTCGCGGATAAACTGAGGTTTCATACCTGTTTGGGCATTGTCCCAGCGACCATTTTGGGTAATCACCACCGTTACATCTCCATACGGGTTGGGGATATTATAACCTTTATAGTTAATGCTGAACTGCAATTCTTGTTTGGTAAAGCGGTTTTGAGCCAGAGTTGCCGGTTGTACTTTACCATCAACAGTAACGCTGTTGTTTAATACTAGTAATCTGCGGGTAAGCACCAGATCATCTTCATCAAAGTTGCGAAACACTTTAAGCAGGTAATTGCCCGAAATACGGGGTTTCATGTTTTCGTTAGGGAAAAACAACCGGTAATGAACGTATTTAGCGTAGGTATTGGTTGAGAAGTTGTAGTCATTGATATTATCAATGGAAATCCCGTTGATGTATTCGTTTTGGGCCAGCGGAGTTGGGTTCCAGTTGGCATCGCAGTGGGTGAGAGAGTATTGAAAATACTCATTACGATTGCCCAGGATATCGAACCCAAGTTCCAGCTTATCACCTCCATTCAGGGTGATAATAGGGTAGCGGTCGTCAACACCTGCCTTCGATAAAATTACTGTTTGAACATTGGGATCGTATATATAATTATCATACACCAAATTCTGAGCAGAAACTGTTGCCAGCGTAATTGTCAGCAGCAGGAGGGTAATGGCCAAACGTTTTATCATAAGGTTAGTTGTTTTGTTCCAATTCTATCAGTTGTAAAAACAACTGCTCGTATTGTTGTTCAATGGTTTGTAATTGTTTTTTGCCCGACTCGTATTGTTTATGCAGTTCCTGAGCTTTGGTCGTGTCCTTCATCCACTCGGTATCGGTAAACTTTTCTTCGTGTTTGGCCAATTCAGTCTTTAACGATTGAAGGTTCAACTCTATTGTATTCAACTCCTTTTGCATTTGTTGAATCAGGTTTTTATTCGAAGGTGCTTTGGTTTTTTCAACAGGAGCGGCTACTTTCTCAACCTTTTTAGCAGGTTGCAATTTCTCAGTCTTCAATTTTTCTTCTTCCTGTTTCTTCCTCCAGTATTCGTACTCGGCAAAAGTACCCGGGTATTCTTTCAGTTCTTCGTTTTCAATCCACCAGATTTTGTTGGCGATATTGGATACAAAAAAACGATCATGGGATACTACAATGAAGGTTCCTTTGTATTGTTGCAAGGCCTGGGTGAGGATATTGATGGAGCGCATGTCCAGATGATTAGTAGGCTCATCCAGAAGCATGAAGTTGGCTTCTGCTAAAAGGGTTCGTGCCAGTGCGACACGCGCTTTTTCACCTCCCGACAGTACCTTTATTTTTTTGAAAACCTCATCACCGGCAAACAGGAAACACCCCAATAAGGTACGCAACTCGGTATCGGTTCGGTCACCGGCATATTGCTGCATCTCCTGCAAAATTTCGTTCTCAATATTTAACGACTCCAATTGGTGCTGGGCGTAAAATGCTTCAATCACATTGTGCCCGCGTTCAATGCGTCCTTCAAATGGTTCGGTTCCGGCAATCATACGAAGCATCGTAGATTTACCTTTTCCGTTGGCTCCGATCAGGGCAATTTTATCTCCGCGCTCAATCTTACCCACCGCATTGGTTACAATTTTGATATCAGGGAATGCTTTCGTGACATGATCCACTTCAACCACCACTTTACCCGATTGGGTACTCATGTTAAAGTTGATATTGATTTCGCGGTTATCATCTTCAGGGGCTTCAATACGGTCGAGTTTATCCAATAGTTTTACACGCGATTGAGCCGCGGCAGCCTTACTGGCTTTGGCTTTAAAGCGATTGATAAAAGCTTCCTGTTGTTTGATGTATTGTTGCTGGTTGTCGAACTGGCGTTGTTGCAGGTCGGAACGTTCTTCCTTGGCTGTTAGGTAGAAAGAGTAGTTGCCGGAGTATTCCGTAATTTTTTGCATGGCTACTTCAACCGTTTTGGTGGTCATCTTATCCAAAAACTCCCTATCATGTGAAACCACAATAACGGTTCCTTCATACGATTGCAGGTAGTTTTCCAGCCAAAGGATGGTCGGTAAGTCCAAGTGATTCGTAGGCTCATCGAGCATCAACAGGTTCGGGTTTTGCAAGAGGAGCTTGGCCAGCATTACACGCATGCGCCATCCTCCCGAAAATTTCTTGTAGGGTTGTTGCAATTGTTCAGTGGTGAATCCTAAACCCTCTAATACCTTTTCGCATTTGTGGTGAATATTGTATCCATCCAATGCGTCAAACTCCGTTTGAAGGTCGCTGAGTTTGTTCAACACCTCATCAGAGTAGTCGGTTTCCATGACTTTGAGGATTTTCTCAATCTCAACCTCCAGATCCAGTTGACGCTGAAAGGCGCTCATGGTTACCTGCAAAATGCTGGCATCGCTCTCAAATGAGAGTTGGTCCTGATTTAGGAACCCGATGGTGAGGTCTTTAGGTTTGGAGATAGAACCCTCGTTGGGCTTGTATTCTCCGTAGATCATGCGCAACAGGGTTGATTTTCCGGTTCCGTTCATCCCAATCAACGCAATACGCTCATTGGGTTTTATATGCCAGTTGGCATCACGATAAAGGGCACGCCCTCCAAATTCAAAGGTGATATTGTTTAGTGAAATCATAAATAGAAGGGGGCGAAGGTAAAGATTTTGGGTGATACTCGTAAAGGGGGGTGGGGCAATAATGAAAGATAAGTTGATTCTTAACTGTTGAGTTCATAAGGAAGAGTAAGGCCGCGTGAGCGATTGCAGCGAAAAGCGCGACCCTGGAGCATGCGCAAGAATGAGGTTCCAGTACAAGCAGGCTGCCGAAAGCGCATGATATAGGGGCACGCCCAACTCCAACTGGTTGCAGCAGAGCAGGTAATATAAGGTGTTAGCAAATATTGAAACAGTATTTTACTTTCGCAGCCTCAAAATTGAAACATGAAATTTTACAATCTGTTAATTAAATACCGTTTTTGGTTAGGACTTGCATCCCTTGTATTGGGTGTTGTGTTTCAGGTAGCCATTGATTTTTGGACAGGAATCATCCTATACTTCACAGCCTTTATAGCTTTGTTAACCCATTTTATCATTGGCCCGTTGCGTTTGGTGCAAAAGCCTATGGAAGACGGGGATGTGGAGGAAGTTCAACGCATTATCAACTCTATCTGGTTCCCGGGTTTGTTGATCAAACCTATCCGCAGCAGCTATTATACCCTGAAAGCCAATATGGATATGGCTTCACAGGATTTTGCCTCAGCAGAGGTAAACCTGAAAAAGAGCGCTTCACTGGGTTCTTCGTTAAACGCTGATGCCGAAGGTGCCAATAAATTGCAGCTGGGCATGCTGGCCATGCAACGTAATGATTTTAAATCGGCCGAGAAATACGTGAAAGAAGCTTTAAAAGCAGGTTTGCCTGATAAAGAAAGTGAAGCAATGGCTCATTTGGCCATGGTTCAGGCGTATTTAAACCGCAGGGAGTTTAAGGCTGCCAAAGATTTTTTCCGCAGAGCCAAAGCCTGCAAGCCTAAGCAGGAACAAACGGTGAAGCAGATCAAAGAACTGGAAAAATATTTGACCCGCATACCGGGATAATCAATTAATCAGCACAAGGAAAGCCGATACAATTCATAATTGTGTCGGCTTTTTTGTTACAACTCAAGCCAATCAAAGAGATATTCTGTTTTATACTCAACTTTTAAGTTTTTTAATAATTCTATATATTCTTCTTTGAAGGTGTATTTCTTATGATGTTCGGGTTGATTGGAGATGTATGTTGCAACCTTGCTAAACTCTGATTGGGAGTAGGAGAAGGCTCCATAACCTTCCTGCCAGCGAAACGTATAGGGTGCGAGTTTGCGTTCGTTTATAAAGCTTGATGATGAGGATTTAATTTCCCTCATCAGATCCGAAATGGCGATTTGTGGGTTGAGCCCTATCAGAATATGAGCATGGTCGGGCATGCAATAAATGGCAATGGGTTTGCTGTTTTTGTTGGAAATAATTCCGCAAATATATTTTTCGAGGGTGTCGCGGAATGATTCTGTAATCAGGCATTCACGGTATTTAACCGCAAATACCAATTGAATGTACAATTGGGTGTAGGTATTCGACATAATTTTGATTCATTGGCTGTATCAAAATTATAAATCGGAATGTGAAAATGCAAGATGGCGCTCCTCCGGAGCGCGGGGAAAAATTACCACACGCTTATTCAATCCTTGACAGGCTCCAGAGGAGCCTAATCTCTATAGACAAAACGGAATCGAGGGGTGTTAGCGCTCCGTAGGTGCGCAATCTTAATTTTAATACATAGGAAGAAGAAAGGTTTCGCTCCTCTGGAGCTCCTTGATTTGTGTGGTTAATGGGCTATAGAGATTGGCCTCCTCCGGAGGCTGGGAAAAAATAAACATATGCGATTTAAAGAGATGGCAGGTTCCAGAGGAGCGTCAACCTATATTCATTGAATCAACACCCCAAATCAGGGAGAGACAAAGGCTCCGGAGGAGCCTAATCTCTATAGCCAAAACGAACCGAAAGGCATTCGCGCTCCGTAGGTGCGCAATCTCTATAATGAACCGATATGCTATTTTTTTGCAGATTCGTATTGCTGCACCTCTTCATTAAAAAATTCCAACTGGATGCCGGCCGCTTTAAACATAGCTTCGCTTTCGCCACCCGAATGGTATTTGCGTTCGCATACCACACGTTTGATGCCGCAATTGATAATCAACATCGCACATACACGGCAGGGGGTCATACGGCAATATAGGGTGGCTCCATTCAACGGAGCTCCGTTTTTGGCAGCCTGACAAATCGCATTTTGTTCGGCATGCACGGTTCGCACACAGTGTTCGGTGATGCTGTCGTCTTCATGCAATACCTTTTTCATTTGATGTCCAACCTCATCACAATGCGGGAGACCAACAGGAGAACCCACATAGCCGGTCACCAATAACTGGTTGTCGCGGGCAATCACACAACCACTGCGCCCACGTCCGCAGGTAGCCCTTTTGCTAATGGCATCCATTACTTCCATAAAATACTGATCCCAGGTAGGGCGGACGTATGCTGTTTCTTTTGTCATGTTATATTGTTTGAGTTGACATTTGTGAGAGTACGGTATCAACCTGCGCATACAGGTTGTCAAAGGTTCCGTTGTTGGTAAAATGGTAATCGGCCAGTTTCATGCAGGCTCCAAGATTTTGTTTGTTGGGATCATCTGCTGTCATTTCCCGTTCTTCATTTTCGGCAAAGGTTTCGTATGAAACCAAATCTGTTTCAGAACCCCGTTTAACGACCCGTTCGTAGCGGGTTTTACGGTCGGCATCCACCGAAAATAAACTGAAATTTCCTTTTGACTGGAGCCCGGTGACTTCACCCACGGTGCGTATACTTTCGATAATGCAGTTCTGTCCGTTTTGCAAAGCTTCTTTATACAACTCTTCAGCAATAAAACTGGGTTTGTTATTGGCACGAAGATCGTTGGCTACAATTACCATCGAGTCGCGGTTTACTGGCATTCCACGTTGTTCAATCACTTTAATAAGATAACCCCGCACCGAATAGTGTTTGAACCCATGCCGGGATATTAAATACTCAACAATGGTTCCTTTACCTGCACCCATTGTTCCGGTAATACCTATTATTTTCATAGGTTCAATTTATAAAAGTAAAAACAATCTGCAAATTTTATGGAATACCCAGCCACTCTTTAGCCGTTTTACTAAGCATCTGGGCTTTTTGTTCGGTGGTTAAGTCTTCCATCAACTCTATAAACTTGCCATGTTCCAAATCACCCAAAGGGAAAGGGAAATCACTGCCCAGAGCAATACGTTCGGCTCCAAACAGTTTAAGATTGTAACGAAGGGCTTCTTCATCATGCACCAAACTGTCGATGTAAAATTTCTTCACATACTCATAAGGATCGGCTACTTGGTTGATGTTGCATAAGTCGGGGCGGGCATGGTAACCGTGGCTTACACGGCCAATGGTATGCGGGAAACAACCACCACCGTGTGCAAACATCACACGCAGTTTGGGGAATTTATCGAAGATACCTCCGAAGATCATACTGCAAATAGCACGTGAGGTTTCGGCTGGCATGCCAACTAACCAAGGTAGCCAGTATTTTTTCATTTTATCCTGACCCATCATATCCCAAGGATGTACAAAAATACACAGGCCCAATTTTTCGGCAGCTTCATAAAAAGGATGGAAACGTTCATCATCGAGGTTCACATCCAGAATATGCGTAGCGATTTCTACACCCGGAAGGTTGAGTTCATGTTTGCAACGTGTCAGCTCTTCAATCGCAAGGTCAACATCTTGCATAGGCAAGGTGCCGAGGCCAACAAAGCGGGTAGGGTAGTCGCACTGAATTTGTGCCAAATGATTATTGATGTATTGACTCCACTCATGTGTATGTTCAGGCTTTGCCCAATAGTAAAACAGAACCGGAACGGTTGAGAGTGCCATCATTTGTACCCCGTGTGTATCCATGTGCCGGATAATGGCTTTTGGTTCCCAGCACAAATCATCAATGGCACGGAAAAAAGTACCATCGGCCTTCATCATATTGGCGCGTCCGGGCTGGTAATGATCGAGGTAAATAAATTCTTCACCATAGCCATATCGCTCTTTCAAATTAGGGATATGTTCAGGTAAAATATGTGCGTGTACGTCTATTTTGTGCATGGTTGTTTGGGTAAGTTGATAGACCATAGTCGATAGTCCATGGCCTTAACGATGGATTATTGACTGAAGAACTATCGACTTTGTTTTTTCAGTGTCGTTTAGGGATGATAGTCAATAGACTTCAGTATTTACTGTGGACTATTGACTAAAAAACTATGGACTTTATTACATAAATCTCGGGTCCGACTCCATTACCGTTCCGCATTGCTTGCAGGTACGCAGCTCTTCCGAGCTATAAAATTCTTTGAAGCGCGGGAGAAAATCAGTTTCAATATCAATCAGTTCAAACTTGTATTCGTGCAGCTTGTTGTTGCATTTTTCGCAGTGCCATTGCAAGCCGTCAATCAATCCTTTGCCTTTGCGTACACGTTCAATTACTAAACCAATTGAACCTTCACTGCGAGCCGGAGAGTGGGGCGTATGGGCAGGACATAAAAACATATCACCCGGGCCAAGTGGAATATCCACGGCTTTGCCGTCTTCCTGAATGCGAACATTGATATTGCCTTCGAGTTGGTAAAACAACTCTTCGGTTTCGTTGTAGTGGTAATCTTTACGGGCATTGGGGCCTGCAACAATCATCACGATATAATCTGTTCCTTCGGGATACAGGTTTTTATTGCCAACAGGCGGTTTTAACAAATGACGGTTTTCTTCAATCCACTTGTTGAGGTTAAAAGGTTTGCGGGCTGCCATAGTTAGTATGATTTTAAGGTGGCAAGTTAAGGTTTTGACATTAATACTTGAAAGGATTGATTTTTAAAAAATCGGTATATTGCTAGCACATGAAACAATTAGCCAATTATTTAAAACACGAAATGCATATGATGAATAGGTATTTATACCTGTTTTTTGCTGTGCTTATATTAAGCTGCGGAAATAATCCGGTTACACCTAAAAGTTTGGTTGGAGAGTACTCGGATAAGCAGATATCTACTCTACGTAAACTGTATTGGATGTATATTCTAAACGAATTTGTTTCCTGTGGGAACAGTCTTTCACTTCGTTCAGATTCAACTTATACCTATATGAGTTGTGGTTCTATTATTAATGGAATTTGGAGTATAGATTCAGACTCAATAAGTTTAACCTGTTTAAATATAAGGTGGAGAAATGATAGCATAAATAAAATTAGGCCGGCACTTGAATGCGGGAAAACAGCAGGTAAAATATACATTAGTCAGAAGGGTGATTTGGAGGATAGATTTATAGTAAGGAAAGAGGATAGCCCAACAAATAAGGACGGTTATGTTATTACTTTACTCTCAAAAAATGAATAAAAGGGATTCTCAATAACTTAATTAATATCCGAGATGGCTGGAAGCAAAACTTTCAGCCATTTCTTTTTAGAGACAATCAACAATATACCGTGTAAAACAATCCTCTCTAAAAACAATGAACATAACCTGCAAGAACTTACTTCGTAGGATGTATTTGTGAAACGCAGGTGTTACCTTCACAAATCTGAAATACACATGAAGAATAAATTTTTAAACGTATTTTTTGTTGTGCTCATTATTAGTTGTGGAAATAAACCCGTTTCGCCTAATAGTTTGGTTGGAGAGTACTCAGACAAGAAATTAGGGTATTTAAAGGGATTGTATTTGGGATATGTTTTTAACGAATTTCACTCCTACGGAAATAGCCTTTCCCTTCGTTCCGACTCAACATATACTTATATAAATTGCAGCTCCATTACCAATGGAGTTTGGTGTGTTGATGCAGATACTTTAAGCTTAACCTGCTTAGATATAAAATGGAAAAGTGATACCTTATTAAATAGATTTGGTTCGATTAAATGTGGGGAAACTGTAGGTAAGATATACATTACCAAGCAAGGGGATTTACAAGATAGATTTAAAGTAAGAAATGAGGATAATCCAACGGATAGAGTAATGTATGCTGTTATCCTGTTATCCAAAAATGAGTAACCAGCTTTTTTATAGTTTCTTCCCCATATAAAGGCTATTTATACAAACTTAGAGATTCGGTGTTGATGAGAACTAAAAAAGGGCAACAAATGATAGATGATTATTACTACTCTGGTAAAATAATGGCAGGTAATATTACTTTTGATATTGTCTGGCAGTTATGGAGACTTTATGAAATTGATATTTTTGAACGTTCGTCTCAATTTTTTTTCACAGCAGGACATGATGCGGATATTTTGGTAGATGACGAGGTAAGAGAAATTGTAACCGAAATGTGTGTGGAAGCTGCCGATATTAGTGACGATACCCGATTTCAGTCTATTGTTGAGAAAATGCAAACAGATATAGATGCTTATAAAGACCAACCATTTTCATTAGTTAGAATTGGTTTTGAATAAGTTCGTAATTGTGTTGTTGGTTGTGTTCAATTTGTCATGTTCAAGAGAATTGATAACACAATCAAATTGCGTTGGAGCATACTTTGGAGAATCGCCTTCTGCAATACGACTTTATTATGATTGGTATATAAAAAACACTCATTATGGTGTCGGGCAGGAACTGATTTTAAAAGAAGACTCTACCTATAGGATACATTATTGCAACTCGTTTGCTAATGGGCGTTGGGCATTAGTTAATGATAGTTTAATTCTTTTGCCATCAACTCAAACCGAAATGAACGATACTGCAAAGATAAATCATCTTGCAAAGCGAAAATCATATTATGTTTATAGCAATGGTGTATTGGTCGAAACAATAAACATAGACAAAAAAACAAGTCATACTGGTAAGGAATATGTTGTGAAATGTCTATTGTATAAAAAATAGTAACCAATTCAAGAGCCCTTATACAATGAAGCCGACTGAAGTTTTTTTACTCACAGTCGGCTTCTTTTTTATACTTAGACCTAATTAGACAATCAACAATTTACCGTGCAAAACAATCCCCTGTAAAAACAATGAACATAACCTGCAAGAACTTACTTCGTAGGATGTATTTGTGAAACGCAGGTGTTACCTTCACAAATCCTAAATCACACATCCTAAATCTCAAATAACAATGGCCTCATTCAAAGTAAAAGGCGGAAAGTCACTTAAAGGAGAACTGGTTCCTCAAGGCGCTAAAAACGAAGCATTGCAGATTTTATCGGCTGTATTGCTTACACCCGAAAAGGTAACCATTTCCAATATTCCGAATATCCGTGATGTGATGAAACTGATTGAGTTGCTAGGGGATATGGGTGTTACGGTAAACAAGGTGCTTGAAGATACTTATACGTTTGAAGCGAAAAATGTAAACCTTGAATATTTGCGCAGCGATGATTTTAAAAAGAAAGGCGCTACCCTGCGTGGATCGATCATGATCATCGGGCCGATGCTGGCGCGTTTTGGTACAGCTTATATTCCGGAACCGGGAGGCGATAAAATCGGTCGCAGACCGGTTGATACGCATTTACGCGGGTTTGAAGCTCTGGGCGCTACATTCGAGCATTTGCGCGAGGATCGTTTTTATAAAATCAACACCCAAAACCTGAAAGGGGCTTATATGATGCTGGATGAGGCATCGGTAACAGGTACAGCCAATATTTTGATGGCGGCTTCATTGGCCAAAGGAACCACACAAATATATAACGCGGCATCAGAGCCCTACCTGCAACAGTTGTGCAAGATGATTAACAGCATGGGGGGTAAAATTACCGGTGTTGGTTCCAACCTGTTGACCATTGAAGGTGTGGATTCGCTGGGGGGATGCTCGCACCGCATGTTGCCCGATATGATTGAAATTGGTTCCTTTATCGGTTTGGCAGCCACCACCAAATCGGAAATCACCATTAAAAATTGTTCAATCCCTGATTTGGGAATTATTCCTTCTGTATTCCGCAGAATGGGCATTGAGCTTGAGTTCAGGGGAGATGATATTTTTGTGCCGGCACAGGATAGTTATAAAATACAGTCGCTCATTGATGGTTCGATTTTAACCATTAAAGACGGTATATGGCCGGCCTTTACGCCCGACCTGATTTCGATTGCCCTGGTAACAGCCACACAGGCAAAAGGAAGTGTGCTTATCCATCAATGGATGTTTGAGAGCCGGTTGTTTTTTGTGGATAATCTGATTGATATGGGCGCCAAAATTATTTTGTGTGATCCACATCGTGCTGTTGTTATTGGCTCGAACCGTGAAACTACGCTGAGAGGTATTACCATGAGTTCGCCCGATATTCGCGCGGGTGTAGCTATGTTGATTGCGGCTTTGGCCGCTCACGGAACCAGCACCATCAATAATATTGAACAGATAGACCGTGGGTATCAGTTTATTGACGAGCGCCTTCGCGCCATCGGAGCTGATATTACCCGCATAGATGCTTAGGAGTGTACGGGTATTCTCCTATTTTTGCAGGGCGTGGTTAAAAAACTCGGGATTGTTTTTGGTTGTATGTTACTGGCTGTTCTTGGCAAAGGATGGCTGGATAATCCCGTAACACCCGGAAATCAAGCCCCACACTTTGCTGCCACCACTTTATATGGTGATACCCTCAACTTAGATTCCTTACACGGCAATATTGTGTTGATTGACTTTTGGGCATCCTGGAATGTTCCATCCCGTAAAAACAATCTCACCACCAAAAAATTGTATGAGAAATACAGGGCCGCCAGTCTTCGTAAAAAGCGAAAATTTATGGTGATTCAGATTTCGCTGGATACGCGCTCCGATTTGTTGCAGGCCGCCATTAGCAAGGATAATTTGTATTGGAAGACACATATTTGTGATTTTAAAGGCTGGAAATCTCCGTATGTTTCCCTGTTTCATTTAAGGAGGATACCAACCAATTTTCTGATTGATACGGCCGGTGTTATTGTGGCAAAAGATGTATGGGAAGGGGTGCTTGACAGTGAACTAAGCCGTCTCATGCAATAAAATGACAGGTTGGCATCAAAACCAGCATTGGCAACGCTTTTGTTAAACAGAATTTAGAATATCAAAATTGTAGCGTAATATGAACGATCAACATAAGCATGAACAAGGGAATGAGCCTGTAGTACAGGATGAGGCTAAAGACGTAAACGCCCCAACGGCTGATGAAATAAAGTCAGTAATTGAGGACGATCTTCAACAAATGAATGAAAATGAGTCAGCCAAAGACTGGGCTGCCGAATTAAAAGCAGTAGAAGATAAATACCTGCGTTTGTATGCAGAGTTTGACAACTACAAACGCAGAACCAATGCCGAGCGTATCGAGTTGTTTAAAACTGCCGGACAGGAAATTTTGGTTTCACTGCTTCCGGTTTTGGATGATTTTGACAGGGCCCTTCGTGCCATGGAAACCGCATCGGAAGTGGCTGCCATTAAAGAAGGTATTAGCTTGGTGAACAATAAATTTAGTGGCATTCTTCAATCCAAAGGTCTTAAGCCAATGGAGTCAAAAGGAGAAGTGTTTAACAGCGATTTACACGAAGCCATTACCAATATTCCGGCTCCAACTGAGGATTTGAAAGGTAAAGTGGTTGATGAAGTAGAAAAAGGATATTACTTAAACGATAAAGTGATTCGATTTGCCAAGGTTGTGGTAGGCGAGTAAGAAGTAGGCAAAAAAGATAATAGGCAGTAGGCAATTGGTTATGGGGTGATTTAAACAAATCTTAAACAATCCCCAACGAATTCTAAACCTCTGCTAAACAGAAAACAAACATGGCAAAAAGAGATTACTACGAAATACTGGGCGTAAATAAAGGAGCCTCAACGGATGAGATCAAGAAAGCTTACCGGCAGATGGCGATTAAGTTTCACCCTGATAAGAATCCCGGAAACAAAGAGGCTGAGGATAAGTTTAAAGAAGCAGCCGAAGCTTACGAGGTATTGAGCGATTCTGATAAAAAAGCCAAATACGACCGTTTCGGGCATCAGGCAATGGGTGGAGGCGGAGGTGGACACCACATGAACATGGATGATATTTTCTCTCAGTTTGGAGATGTGTTTGGAGATGGTGGAAGTCCTTTTGATTCCTTTTTTGGAGGCGGACGCAGCGGAGGCCGCAGACAAGCCGGTGTGCGGGGAAATGATGTTCGCATCAAGGTGAAGATGACCTTACAGGAAGTAGCAGCCGGTGCCGAGAAAAAGGTTAAATATAAACGCATGAAGGTGGCCGAAGGGATTACCTTTAAAACCTGTTCAACCTGTAATGGAGCAGGGCAGGTGCGCAGGGTTACTCAAACTTTTTTAGGTCAGATGGCCACAACAAGTGCGTGTCCAATGTGTCATGGAGCAGGTAAGTTGGTAGATAAACGCCCGGCCGGAGCCGGACCCGATGGATTGATGCCGGTTGAAGATGTGGTTGCGATCAATATTCCTGCAGGTGTTGCCGATGGCATGCAACTCAGCATGAGCGGCAAAGGAAATGCCGGTCCGGGAGGAGGACCAAGTGGTGATTTAATTATCCTAATTGAGGAAACCGAAGATCACTTGTTGAAACGAGATGGCAGCAATATTATGTTTGATCTGCATATCAGTTTCGCAGATGCCGCACTCGGAACAAGTGTAGAAGTACCAACGGTTGACGGGAAAGTGAAAGTGAAAATTGATGCCGGAACACAGGCCGGAAAAATTCTTCGCTTACGTGGCAAAGGAGTTCCCGAATTGAGCAGTGCATACAGAGGTGATCAGTTGGTGCATGTCAATATCTGGACCCCTCAAAAGTTAACAGCAGATGAAAAAGCCATGCTCGAAAAACTGAAGGAAGCGGAAAATTTCAAACCGCATCCGGGCAAAAATGACAAAGGTTTCTTTGAGCGGATGAAAGAATACTTTAATTAACTAAACAGACTATCCGTTTGGAGTCAACAATATTTTAACCGCAGCGTTTCGTTGCGTAAACGTTGTGTTCTGTGGTAGATAACGGTTGATAGTGCAGGGTCGCGGGAAATTCCTTGTGCTTTTCCTTTTTACGGTTGACTTCGGCTCCGCCACCTACATCTGCGAAGCAGAATATTTGCTTTGCGGTTTCTTCTTCCTTTCGGATTTCGAGTTTCATTATTCGAATTTCCCCTTCATTTATTTAGCCCGTATCGCCACCACAGGATCCAACCTCGAAGCCGTATAGGCCGGTATAAAACCCGATAATAACCCGATGATAACCGATACCATTACACCTGTAATAATATTTCCTGCCGATAACGAAATGGCAAAATCAAGTGTGTTGCTTACTCCATACGAAAGTGCGGCAACCAATACAATACCAATGGCTCCACCCACCAAACACAGGATAACAGCTTCCACCAGAAACTCGATGAGGATAAAATAGTTTTTGGCGCCCAGTGATTTTTGAATGCCAATCTGGTTGGTTCGTTCCTTAACCGAAACAAACATGATATTGGCAATTCCGAACCCTCCCACCAGCATGGCAAATCCGCCAATTACCCAGCCGGCAAGCGTTACACCACTAAATACTTGTTTAAGGGGTTCGGCAATCAAGGTTGTTTTGTTGAGTGCAAAATTTTCTTCCTGTCCGGGTTTTAGTTTTCGAATAGAACGCATAATACCATATAGTTCTTCTTCGAGCTGGTTGGTAGTAATGCCATTTTTTGCCTTCACCTGAATTTGAGCATTGCTTCTGTCGGAGTTGATGCGCACATATTGCGCAACGTTTTGAGCGGGGAGTATCCCTACATTATCGAGGCTGTTGCCCAGCAGGCTTTCGCCTTCTTTGGTTACTACGCCAATCACTTTGTATTTGCGACCTTTGATGGTAATCTGGTGCTCAAGGGCTCCTCCATTTGGAAACAGGGTATTGGCGATGCTATACCCAATTACAACAACCGGAATCCCATTGCGTGATTCGTTTTCGGTAAAATAACGGCCCTCGCTCAGGTTAAAGCTGCGTATCTGATTGTAGTTGTGAGATACGCCCAAAATATTCATGCCCGAAGCCGAGTTGCTTTCGTATTTGGCAGTCACGTCTCCCAGGGTAACAACCAATGCGGATGCATCGGCATAATTTGATTTTTCATCAACCCATTTCAGCTCGCTTACTTTAGGGTTGGGGCGGTTCATGTATTTCCACCATTTGTAATCAGGGCCAAATTCCCAGGGCCATTTGTCGATAAAAATAACGTCTTTGCCCAACGACTCTACGCTGGATTGCACATTGCGTTCAAGCGATTCAACCATGGTCAGCACCATAATGATACAGAAAATACCGATGGTAACACCCAGTGTTGAAAGGAAGGTACGCAGCTTATTGTTGCGCAGGGCTTCAACTGCAAATGCAGCACTTTCAATAATCTGGTTGATTACTATAGAAACCTCTTTAAACATAGTTAGAATATACTATTTAGGATTGCAGTTGCCAGTTGATGGGACTGAGCCCGTTTTGCGAAAGATACCGGTTTGCCTGCGAAAAATGCTTGCATCCGAAAAAACCGTTATAAGCGGAAAAAGGAGAAGGATGAGCGGCTTTTAACACAAGGTGTTTTTCGGCATTAATTAATGGAGTTTTACTCTGGGCAAACTTTCCCCACAACATAAATACCACATGTTCCTTCTGTTCAGAAATTGTTCGGATGACCGCATCGGTAAAAGATTCCCATCCTTTTCCCTGATGAGAGCCTGCCTTGTCTTTTTCAACCGTGAGTGTTGCATTGAGCAATAACACGCCTTGTTGGGTCCACTCTGTTAAATCGCCATGGGGCGGAATAACAAACCCTTCAATGTCTTGCAACAGTTCCTTGTAAATGTTTTGCAAAGACGGAGGAACATTCACACCCTTGTTTACGCTGAAACACAATCCGTGTGCCTGACCTGCTCCATGGTAAGGATCTTGTCCGAGTATCACCACCTTGGTTTGTTCAAAAGGTGTATGGTCAAATGCTGAAAATATTTGTGGTCCGGGAGGGAAAACAGTTTTGCCTGCTTGTTTCTCTTGTTTCAGAAAATGGATGAGTGCGTTGAAGTATGGTTGCTCAAACTCGTTGCTCAACAATCGTTTCCAGCTTGCTTCTATTTTTACATCAACTGTCATAAGCGATTCAATTCTTTCAATATATTTGAGCTGCAAACTATCACAATTCTGCCAATGAAAATAGTAGTCCGGTTTTTTGTTTTATGGATGTGCTTATGGGTAACTGTAAATGCACAACAGGCAAAGGATGCGGCAGTGATGTTGCAGGCAGCGGTGAGTGAAAGTCCCGCAGTTATTACCATCAAGTGGCCTTTGGATACAGCATGTGCCGGTTACAAAGTATTTCGCAAGCAGGGAGAAACGGTGGAGTGGGGTACGGTTTTAGCATCTTTAGATGCATCGGCAACATCCTACACCGATGCGAATGTGCAGGTGGGTGAAGCGTATGAGTATTATGTTCAGCGGGTATATGCAGTAAGCACACAATTGGCTCATGGTTATATTTCTACCGGAATTAAAGTGCCCGCAGTGTATAAACGGGGTGCAATTTTAGTATTGGTGAATCAGCAAGTGACAGATGTATTAGCATCCAAACTTCAACAAATGCTGAATGATATGCGCGGAGATGGATGGGTGGTGCGTTCAGAAATTGTTCCTGCAAATTATACGGTTAACCAAGTCAAACAGCTCATAACTTCTCATGTAGCGAGCAGTTCGGTTCCGCTTAAATCGGTTCTGTTATTCGGTCATATTGCAGTTCCATATTCTGGCGGTTTTAAAGCCCAGGCTGGCAGTATTTATCCGCCTGATGGACACCCTGATCATGGAGGAGCCTGGCCTGCAGATATGTATTATGGTTCAATGGATGAAGGTATCTGGACGGATATACAGGTAAATGATACACAGCCAGGTCGGGTTCAGAACCGCAATGTTCCGGGTGATGGAAAGTTTGATCAGATGTATATTGGCGATAGCAAAGTGTCGCTGCAAATCGGGCGGGTTGATTTATCGAATATGCCTTCATTCGGAAATGCTGATACCGTTTTGTTGAGTAATTATTTGGATAAGCTTCATGCCTATAAAACAGGTGTAACCCAAAGTGTGGATAAGGGTTTGATTGATGATAACTGGGGATATGCAGGAGGCGAGGCGTTTGCGGCCGTGGCCTGGCGTGATTTTACAACCATGTTTGGGGATAGTGTTGCCGCAGGTGATTACCTGACTTCAACTAAAGAGCGGTGTTATAAATTTACCTGGGGCGGTGGAGCCGGAACGTATACCAGTGCAACCGGAATTGGCAATACAGCTTCGTTTATGAATGATTCCATTAAACAAATCTTTACTGTTTTATTTGGCAGTTATTTTGGTGACTGGGATTCGGAAAATAATTTTCTGCGTGCGCCATTGGCTTCTCGAAATGGCGGTTTGACAAGTGTTTGGAGCGGAAGACCCCATTGGCATTTTCACCAGATGGCACTTGGACAAACAATTGGTTATGCTACACAGCTTACCCAAAACAATTATTACGAAAACGGTGAAACACCATTCGGATATGTATACAACAGTTCACCTACGTTTGTGCATATTGCCTTGATGGGCGATCCTTCGTTGCGTTTGCACATGCGCAAGGGTGTGCTTCAATTAAGTCTTCAACCAAGCACAGATAGCTTGACGGTAAACCTGAAATGGAATAAGGTGGAGGATGCAATCGGGTACATGGTTTTACGCACCGGCAATTTGGATATTGGTTTTGATTCGCTTGCGGTATTGGGTGTGAACGATACCAACTGGGTGGATGAAAGTCCTTATGGTGGCTATTGCAAGTATATGGTACGTCCGGTTTACTTGCAACAAACAGCTAGTGGCAGTTATTATAATTTAGGGATGGGTATCTTCGATTCGGTATTCACCAAAGGTACAGCGGTGGGTATACATAAGCCTGTTACCAATGGAATACTCAATTGCTCGGTTTATCCCAATCCAACAACCGGTCCAGTAACACTGGCGATGGAAGGAAAAGAAGCGGAGGTTGAAGTGTATGATATCAGCGGAAGGTTGTTGCAGCGAATGGATCAGTATCAGTCGCTGCAAATAATTGATTTAGGCATTTACGGCAAAGGATATTATGTTGTGAAAGTAAGAACCGAACAGGGCATTGCAGTGAAGAAAGTTGTTGTGCAATAAGAGGTGACTCACAGATTACACAGATTTACACAGAACCAATATCGAGGAATATTTTTCGCCACTAAGGAGAGGAGCCACAAAGTAAGCACTAAGCCTTTGTACACCTTAGAGTTCTTGTGTCTTTGTGGCAATGTTTTTTCGTCACTACGTCTGCGTATATCTGCGCTATCTGCGGGAAACATTTTTCTCCTACTACCTGCAATCTGTGTTCATCAGTGGCTTATATTTGTTTTAGCTATTCTCTATAAAATATGAAATTACATACCATCGAAACAGGTCACTTTAAACTGGATGGAGGCGCCATGTTTGGCGTGGTTCCTAAAACCTTGTGGACTAAACTCAATCCGGCTGACGAGAACAATATGATTAGTTTAGCCATGCGCTGTTTGTTGGTGGAAGATGGCAACCGTCTCATCTTAATAGACAACGGGATGGGCAATAAACAGGATGATAAGTTCTTCGGATATTATTACCTGCACGGAAATCATACCCTCGAAAAATCATTAAATGCAGCAGGATTTTCTTTGAGTGATGTAACCGATATGGTCTTAACCCATTTGCACTTCGACCATTGCGGGGGCAGCATCAACTGGAAAAAAGACCGAAGCGGCTACGAAACGGCTTTTCCCAATGCTACGTATTGGATTGGTGAAGAACACTGGAACGAAGCCCTGGCTCCCAACCCGCGAGAGAAAGCATCTTTCCTCAAAGAAAATATTTTACCGGTACAGGAAAGCGGACAGTTAAAATTGTTGAAACGCGGGGATTCGATTCACAACAATATCAGTTTCCGGTTTTCCAACGGGCATACCCAAAGTATGATGCATCCTGTGATCAATTACAAAGGTCATAAGGTGATGTATCTGGCGGATATGATTCCAACCCAGGCGCATATTCCCGTTCCGTATGTGATGGGCTATGATGTGCGTCCACTCGATTCGATGAAGGAGAAAGCGCAAACACTCAGCGAAGCGGCAGCCGATGAAAAGATGATCTTGTTTTTTGAACACGATCCATTGCACGAGGCATGTACCGTTACCCAAACCGAAAAAGGAGTGAGGCTGAAAGAACAGGTTTTAATCAGCGAGTTGTAGTTACGACAATCGTTCAATCGCTTTAAAGTCGATAAGTTCAATATCAGGTGTGAGGCATCCGTCTTTCAACGGTTCGTTTTTCATCAAATCGGTGCTCAGGTATTTTTTATTGCTGTCGCTAAAAATGGTAACTACATTTTTGGTGCTGCCCAATAAATTCTGGGCTTTCACTGCTCCAATAAAATTCCCTCCGCTAGAAATTCCCACGGCCAATCCCAGTTGTTGAGAGAGTTTCTGCGCCATCAGAATAGCATCTGTATCCGATACGGCAATCACTTCATCCAGCTCTTTGAGGTTAACGATGGCCGGAATAAATTCATCCGAAATACCCTGAATACGGTGTGCCCCGATTTTATGCCCTGTTGTTAATGTAGGCGATTCTGCCGGCTCCATCGGATAAATTTTTATCCCCGGGTTTTTGGTTTTGAGGTAACGTCCAACGCCCATCACCGTTCCGCCTGTGCCTACTCCGGCCACAAAAGCATCAACTGTTTTATCTGCCGATTTAAGTTGTTTGTAGATTTCGGGGCCTGTGGTTTTAGAATGTGCTTCGGCATTGTACAAATTGCTGAACTGTTTCGGTAAAAACATATTCGGCTCTTCGGATGCCATCTTTTCGGATAAAGCAATACTCCCCAAAAATCCACCTTCTTCTTTGCTGATGAGAATGATTTCGGCCCCCAAACTTTTAATAATATCAATACGCTCTTTGCTCAGCCAGTTGGGCATAATGATACGCACCTGATTGCCCAGCGAGCGCCCGATAGCGGCAAAAGCGATACCCGTGTTTCCACTGGTGGCTTCAATAATAGTATCACCCGCTTTGATATCCCCATTGGCATACGATTGCTCCAGAATATACAAGGCCATCCGGTCCTTGATGCTTCCGGTCAGGTTATAATGTTCGCATTTGGCATACAGGGAGCGGGGCTCTCCTTTGTACGTGTATTGAATCTCAAGCATGGGTGTATTGCCCACCATTTTCCAGAGTTGTTTGCATTTGTCGGCAAACAGTTGGGACGTTTGTTCCGTATCCATGGGGCAAAAGTAGACTTTACATTGGGTATTCTGTATCTTCACACAGATGAAAAATATCAGTTTAGTATTGAAAATAAGATGGTTTGCTATTAGCATATCCTTCATAAATCAATAGCCTTATGAATACTCCAAACCCTAAATACAATCAGCAGTTCGGACAATTAGGTGAAGACATTGCTGCCGGATTTCTCGAACGCAAAGGCTACAAAATTTTGAAACGTAACTACCGCTTTGGTAAGGTTGAACTGGACATTGTTTGCGAAAACAAAGGAGAGGTAGTATTTGTGGAAGTGAAAACACGCACCTCGGATGTGATGGCCTATCCCGAGCGAGCGGTGGGCAAATCCAAACAACGCAATATTCGTTTGGCAGCAGAGCAGTTTATGGAAGAACACAATCTAAGATGCTCAGCCCGCTTCGATATTTTGGCCGTAGTAAAAGGCGATAAGTTTGAAATCGAACACATCGAGGATGCGTTTTATCCGTTTGATACGTATTAAGGAGTTCTCGGTTCACAGATGATGGTTTGCGGTTTGTTAGGAGTTAGCAGCAACTCTGACAGACCGTGCAACATTCGACATTTCGGACTGACAATTGACATTTCCGGTTGACTTAGAGACAAAAAAGCGGATTGCCTTGCTCACTTCAATCATTTATCGTAATATTGCAATATAGAAATAATATAAGACAATGGGAGCTACTAAAACAGATCACTTTACGGACAAGCAAAACACCATTTCGATACTTGCCAAAGCGTTCGGACACCCTGCAAGAGTGGCTATTATTGAGTATTTAATGAAAGTGGACACTTGTATTTGTGGCGACATCGTAAACGAACTGCCACTTGCACAACCGACAGTTTCGCAACACTTAAAAGAACTCAAAAACGCAGGGCTGATAAAGGGAAACATTGAAGGAAACGCTATTTGCTACTGCATTGACGAAAAAGCCATTGAAAGGTTACAAAACTATTTTGCTAACATTTCAGCCAAACTCACGAATAAGAAAAATAATTGTTGTTAACCTCAAACGAATAAAATGAAACTATTACAAACGGCTTGCGGTTCGTGAAATCCATTAAAATAAATAATATGACACTTGAACAATTCAAACAGCATTTGGACAATGTTTTACAGCTAAACTTTGTTCAGCCAAACGGAACTTTTGTTCCAAGACATTTTCACATTACTGAAGCAGGCTTAACAACCAGACATTTTATTGACTGTGGCGGAACGGTGAGAACGGAAAAGACTATTAGTTTTCAAGTTTGGTCAGCCAGCGACTTTGACCACAGGCTTGAACCGCAAAAGCTGAAAAAAATAATTGACATTTCCGGGCCACTTTTCGGAAACGAAGATTTGGAAATTGAAATAGAATACCAAAATGAAAGCATTAGCCGTTTCGGTTTGGATTTTGACGGACATAACTTTTTGCTGACAGCAAAACAAACAAATTGTTTGGCGAAAGACCATTGCGGAATACCGCAAGAAAAACCGAAAATAAAACTATCGGAAATGCAAACAGTTCAAACTTCTTATTGTACACCGGGCGGTGGTTGCTGTTAAGCTATGAAAGAAAAATTTATCAAATACAAAAAGCCAGTTATCATCACAATATCTGTAATTGTGTTGCAACTTATTTTCGGGTTTGACCCAAAGTTTTGCATCATCAACATCATTTGGTTATTTGTTTAAAACGATGAATAAGAAATGCGAAGCATTCACGAATGCCTGTGATAAAACAAGAAAATTATGAGTAAAAAAATATTAGTGCTTTGCACAGGAAACAGTTGCAGAAGCCAGATAGCAGAAGGTTACTTGCGACACTTTGCAGGCAACAAAGCGGACGTTTACAGTGCAGGAGTTGAAACTCACGGGGTAAACCCTAAAGCTATTGCGACAATGAAAGAAGACGGGATTGATATTTCAAATCACACTTCAAACAATATTAACGAATATTACAACCTTGACTTTGATTGTGTAATTACTGTTTGCGACAACGCAAAAGAACGTTGCCCTTTCTTCCCGACTAAAGCAAAAAAGTTTCATCAGAACTTTCCCGACCCTGCAAAGGCGACAGGAACAGACGAAGAAATCAAAGAACAGTTCAGACAAGTCAGACAAAAAATCAAGGACTATTGCAGACAGTTTGTAACAGACAACTTGTAACCCGACAGAAAAGAGAGCGGTTTGGCGTAACGGAGGCGGACGTTCTTCGTATGAAACTTTGTGCCTCTGTTTCTCTGTGGTGAATACATACTCTGGTCTTTGTAGCTCT
>CAYMRD010000013.1:0-138 GCA_964392775.1 uncultured Bifidobacteriaceae bacterium | reverse complement strand
GCGTTTAATCCTTTTTGTGTTTTTTACCAAAAGGAACACGAAGAAACCACAATGACCCCAATGTTCATCTGCGCAGCAGCATTCTTTGTGCCTCTGTTTCTCTGTGGTGAATACATACTCTGGTCTTTGTAGCTCTGC
>CAYMRD010000012.1:0-107469 GCA_964392775.1 uncultured Bifidobacteriaceae bacterium | reverse complement strand
TAAATTATCATTTATCTTATTGTTGAGTTCAATTTTGGAATCTAAAGCAGAGAGAACTGAGGTTATTTTTTGCTGCACATTTCTATCTAAAAAAGCATTTACTTTAATTGGATGCAAGTGATTTCTATTCATTGTCGGAACTCCCGAACCGCTTTTGTATTCGCCTAGTCTTAAGCTCTTTAATAGATAGAAAATATACTTAGGAAGATTGCCTTTAAAATCTTTTACAAATAGAGAGGTGTTATGCGGGAAAAAGTTCTCTTTTATGTAATGAGGTAAGCCAACAGTACCACTCCGCCCAATAGTAATACCTGGGCCTTCAACAATATACTCATTGTGATAACCTAAAATTCCATTGGAAGAAATTACAGGAATGTTCCCATTTATAAATTCTGATTTGGGTAAATCGTATCCCCTTTGAAATTCAATTAAGGCCCCTAAAGTTGTTTTTGAAATTTTATTCATACTTCAACCCTTCCAGTTGTTTCTGAATTTCCTTCTCCAGCTTCTTGGATTCTGCAAATAACCCGTCTAAACTAACTTTGAAGGCATTCATTTTTTTAGTGAATTCTTTAGGTGTAATATCTGTGTATTCAATTTTTACATCAAAATACTGCCCGGCACTAAAGCTGTAGTTCTTCTCCTTTATCTGTTCGTAGCTTACCACCACACTAAAATCTTCTTTGGCTACGTGTTTGTTAAATGTATCAATGATCAAATTTTCTTCTTGTTGAGTTAATACCGTCTTTTGGTTTTTACCCTCTTTTATTGTTACTCCCAGCTTGGAGGCATCCATCAAAACAATATCCCCTTTGGTATTGGTTTTGTCCAAAAACAAAATGCTAACATTGGTGCCGGTGGTTGCAAAAATATTACTCGGCATACTTATTACCCCTCGTAGCATTTTTTCTTCTACCATCTTTTCGCGTATCTTTTTTTCAATACCACTCTGGGCCGTAATGAAACCTGTTGGTACTACCACTGCCGCTCTTCCTTTAAGAGATAAGGAGTACATAATATGCTGTATAAACATGGGATAAATAGCCATGCCTTCCGGTTTTGCTTTAGGTATATTAGGTGTGCCTGCAAAAAAGCGTGCGTGATTTTCTTTGCTTTGCAACTCCTCTACATAATCGCTAAAGTCTAGTTTAAAAGGAGGGTTGGAAACAATAAAGTCAAACTTCTTTAGTTTGCCGTCTTTCTCCTTATGGTAAGGGTCTGAGAGTGTATTTCCCTTTACAATATTGGGTATTGAGTGTACCAGGTTGTTTAAAATCAAATTCAAACGCAAAAGGTTTGACGATTTTTGAGAGATGTCCTGAGAGTAAATAGAACACTTGTCTTCGCCAATGGCATGAGCCAAATTCATCAATAACGTTCCCGAACCCGCACTGGGGTCATAACAAGTTACATTCTTTACATTTTCGGTTACCAGGCACGATGCCATAATTTTAGCAACGGCATGTGGGGTGAAATATTCGGCATATTTGCCTCCACTGTTGGTATTATAATCCTTTATTAAATACTCGAATATGGTTGCGTAAAAATCGAATTTTTCGTTAAAGATATGCTCAAAGCTAAAGTTTACCAGTTTGTTGATAATGGCTTTGCAAAATGCATCCCGTTTATCGATTACATATTTGCTAATGTTTTCAAACAATACAATTTTCTCTTTGCTTTCGGTAACAACAGAGAATAAATCATTATTCACTTTGGCTATATCGAGCAGAGTATTGTCGAACAAATCTGCAAAATTTGGTTCGTTCTGTTTTTCAAATAGATAAGAAATAAAATGCTCAGGTTTCAAGCGAGCTGTACTTTCTCCTAACTGCATAATGAGCATTTCATAATCGCTCTTTTTGTACTTTTTTAAATCATTGAAAAGGTTGTCAGAGTGGGCTAATTTCTTGTCAATCTGTTTTATTTCGTAAGCAAACTTGTCGTTTAAAAATTTATACAAAAATGCCTGTGTGATAATCTTAAACTCATTTCCATCGTTTCCTAATCCATAATTGGCGCATACACTTTTCAGGTCATCAATCAGGTCTTTGGTTCTTTTTTCAAAATCTAATGTCTTGTTCATATATATTTTTAGGCGACTCTGCCGTAGTATTCGTTCAAATATTCTTTTACAATCAATGTATTAATGGCTTTTGCTGTTTCAGCATCCAAATTTAAATGATGTTTGTTTTTTAATTGGTCAATAACTAACCGTACCATCATTTTTTCTACAAAACTTTCATTTTGAAGCATGTTCGAATTTTTCAATATCTGCTCATCAGCTTCTTTCTTTAGGCTTTGAAGAGCTTCAAACAATTTACTTTCACTATCTGTTAACGGGTCTTTTTCCATTAACCGTTTATGAAGGCGCATATACTTGGCATCGTTCTCGTATTTGGCTTTTAATAATTGATTTTTTCGATCCAATTCCTTTGCAGCAGAGTATATGCGTTCAAGTTCCTGCATATTTTTCTCCATTTCTTCTTTGGTAACTTCACTCAAGTTCTTTTTCTTAAACAGTCGTTCCAATTCTTCTTTGAGGGAAACAAACATAGGGTCTGCCTGATCGAAATTGCCACCAAGGGCTTCTCTTGTTTTTTGAAGGATATTTTTAAGCTCATCGGCTAATCGCATCTCTTCCTCACCAATCTTTATAAAAGCAAAAATTACATCTTCTAAAGCAATATTTAGTAAGTTGGAAGTATCAACATTGCTATCCAAAGCTTCTTTCGTATTAATGAGTGCTAGATGGTTAGCGGCTTCCCGGGCCAATAACCCTAATTTATTAAAGTCAAGTTTCTCAAGGAGTTCATAGTTTCCTGTTAAACGGATCAGATTAAATAAGCTGCGGGCGTTATTTAGAACTCTAACAATAGTGAGCATTTCTGACCGGTCTCTAATCTGAGAAATCTGTTGGGAGAATATTTCTGCATTTTGCGTATTGTATTTAAACAATACGTCTTTTATCTCCCTGATTTCGGTTTCTATCTCTTCTTTGCTTTTAAATAGTTTGGAGTAATGTTCTATTTCATCACCCAGTTCTGATTTAAGTTCGTTAAAGTAATCTTGGTTGGTCTTATCAAATTCATTGCTAATGTCTGCGAAATCAACTACGTATCCATACCTGAATTCTTTATACGTTCTATTAACCCTGGTTAAGGCCTGTAGTAAATTGTGTTTTTTAATTACGCGACCTATGTATAATTTTTTTAGTCGTGGGGAATCAAAACCCGTTAACAACATATTGTAGACAAACAAAAAGTCAATTTTCCCATCCTTAAAATTCTCAACGCTTTCTTTCCTTGTATCAATATCATGTAATACAAGTGCGGCACTTTTTACCTTGCGTTCTTCTTTGATGCGTTGGTTGTAGCCATAACTTGGAGGAGGTTCGGCTGCAATTGATAGGGATTCTTCATAACTTGGATATTGAGCATATTTGTTTTCAAATATTTCAAACATCATTTTAGCCTGTTCCGATGAATCGCAAATGACCATGCCTCCAATACTATTATCATTCATGGTTGCCCGAGCATTTTCAAAATCGTGAACAATATAATCCAACATAGGCTCTACAAATTTTCGATGAGCATAAACTGTTTTTCGATCTCCATCACCCTTTAGGATTTTGATTTCATCTAAGGCTTTTTGTAAGGCGATCTCGTAGTTTGTTTCAATTTCTTCACGGATCAATTTTAAAGTGTATCCATCTGCAATTGAAGCATTGTAGTAATATTTGTGAATATAGTCTCCAAAGAGCTGACGAGAATTGTAATCGTCTCCTAAAAGAGGAGTTCCCGTTAAGCCTATTTTAATGGCATTTTTATCCGATTCATGTAGGTTGGCAAGGAAACTACCTTTTGGATTATAGCTCCTATGAACCTCATCCAGAAAATATACCCGTTGAATATTGAGGTTATAATCGTTGTTTCGGATAACGTCAGGATCATTCTCAAACTTCTGAATGTTTACAACGGTTATTTCATGTTTACCAGAATCGTTATGGATAACACTCAGCGACTTAATATTGTTAGCAAAATCATCACGGGAGTTTATTTTATGAACCACTAAACCACGGCTGGAAAATTCTTTACTGGCCTGTATCAGGAGATCAATGCGGTCGACAATAAAATAAAACTTAGGAACAATACCTTTTGCTTGAAAATAGTCTGTAAGGTATTTTACATTATAATATGTTAAAGCTGTTTTGCCGCTACCCTGTGTATGCCAAATAATTCCCTTTTTTACCCCCTCATTTAGCTTTCGCTCGATGGCTTTAGTCGCAAATAGCTGCGGGTAACGCATAATATGTTTTTCCAATCCGTTGGAGCTCTTTACATAAGCAATAGCATATTTTAGAATAAATGCTAAACGCTGAGGCTGGAAAAGCGATGTGCAAATTTGATGGGTTGGGGAATCAGGATTTTTATTAGTCAGAAATTCATCAGAATTTTTTATGCCAACTAAATTGGTGTCTTTTAAAACAATCGTTTCATCTTCATCAGACACTTCAGATAATACAATGTTTAAATCAAATTTTTCTTCCTCTCTGAAATAGTTAAATACCGGTTTTTGGTACGCCCCAGTTGCATAAAATGCACCTTGAATGGGTTGTATAGCATCCTCCGCATAATTCATGTTATTGGAGAAAACCATTAGTTGGGTAATATTGATGAATTTGCGGAATTTTTTATTCTGAAAACGCCTTTCAATTCGGTTATGTTCAGCTAAGATACCATCAAGATTATTAGGTTTTTTAACCTCAATAAAGGCAAGGGGCATTCCGTTAATTAATAGGGTTATATCCGGTCTGAATTCTTCATCATCCTTAATGCATGGTAATTCAGTCGCAACATTTAAAGTGTTGTTACCGAAATTATCTAAATCTATTAGCCTAATACCCGATTGCTGGGTCAATTTTTCATAAAAAACTTTCCCTAAGTCCTCGTTTTCTAAACTCAAGGAAATTTCATCGTAATACCTGGAAATATCCGAATCGGAGAGATTCGGATTTAGGCGTCTGACACTGGCATTGAAAATGTCAGTGAAAATATTAGTTGATTCATCCCATTTATGATCTTTCAAGCGCACGTATCCATAACCCAATTTCATTAGGTGGAGAATCGTTGGTATTTTAACTCTTGAATCTTCGTTGAAAGACATATAATTATATCACTATTTAGAGTTTACCAATTTATCTAATTTGTTGGAACTATTTGTTAGAGTTTTTGAGAGCTTTTTTTGATAGAATATATTATTATTATTATTATTAAAAGTGGCGGCTACAGGGCGATTTGGAACAGATGTCGTTAATCCGTACATCATATGAGGTAATTTAAATTAACATAGTCTGTTGTTGGATTGGGAAATGCCTGAGGGGTTTGTTGAGTACTGTGCATCTTGCCTAGGATTTATTTGTTTAATTAATAGTCAGCAAGGTCATATCCGCCCGCCCGCTTATTTGGGCGGGCGGACTTCTAGATCAAATCCGACACATAAATGTCTAGATTGTATGCCCTGAGTTCATTCGCTATGCACTCCGTTTTTCTAAAGCATTGACTCAATTGATAACTTTTTTTGCAGAATAAAGGATGCGAATGGACTGATATTTCGATGAAGAGATTGAATCCTTGTTGGATCATTGTATCAATAAGTTTACACGTTGTGTAATCAATGTTTTGTAGTGAAGTTTATTTTGATCATTCAAAAATGAGTGGTCAATGAGCTCGAGAGCTTTGGGTAACCAAGTGTTTAATTTTTTATATACGGAATGAGTTTGTTTATCATTCAATTGCAAAACCTCCCCAAACCGATCAAAATATCCTTTGTTAAAGTTTTTCTTTTTTCCTCCTAATAAAAGAGCGGTATCATCCTTGTCCTTTGGCAAGATGAGTTTTACATTTAACAGGTCATATGCCGGGGAGAGCACCCATCCCATCTCAGATTGAATCATGGAGAAATTTTTCAAGTGCATATCATTATTGCCAATGATAAAATTGAATAGGGCGAGTTCAAAAAAGCGAAGTTTATCCAGTAAGGTATTTGCCGACCGTTCGCCTATTGTTTTACCTAGATTCTCCATCGATCCTAAATACTTGTCGTCTAATTCCAAGATTTGCAAAAAGTCAATCATATGTATTTTTGAATTGTCTTTTTTTCGGTCGATGCGTTTGGTGATATAACACAATTCACCCGAGGCCAATCGAATCATACTGGATGGTACTACCTCTATTTTAAAAAGTTCTGCTAGTTTCATGGATAAATGCTCATTTTCAGGCATCTGTGGGTATTGTGTATTTTGTGGTTTTAATATATACAATCCTTCTAGTGCGTCCATAATGGTTAAGCGGCCATTATCGCCATCTTTCAAAGTGCTTCTTATCCAACCAAGAGATAATTTGGGCTGTACACCGGGAACAGTTACCGATAGCTCGACCGATTCCTTTGCTAACTTTTCCATCTCATCCAATCTATAGGGTAATGCCGGTGCAGACTTAGTCCCATAGAAGGCTTTGATACACCTGGCATGGTAATCACTCGGATCCTTTGCATCCAATTCCTTATAACAATACAAACACTTAGTCATCTTGGCCTTCTATTATAGGGTGAACGCTTACTGCTCCTATGGTATTTTGACAGCAAGCCAAGAGCAGCCCCATTCGGTCATTTTTATTGATTTTCCAGCTCTCTGCCGCAATCGTTAATAGCCAACCTTCGGGAATTAATCCATCGAAAAATGGAAATAGCCGCTTACTTCTATATGGGTTGGCTCTAACCGGCATTTGGAACGTAATAAAGAGATCAGGATAATTTTGAGCATATTGTTCGTCATACATAAACTCATACTCGCCTGTATCCAGTTCTTTTAGCACACCCGCCTGAATATTGTTATATTTAATAATAGCTTGTCTCACGTTTATTGTTCAATTACCGGTGCTAAAGCATGCCCAAATAGTTTCAATACCTGATTTACCTTTGATAAACTCAGATTCTCTTTTCCTTGTTCGATTTTTCTGATAACAGTTAATGCTACACCTGCTTTCATCGCAAATTCCTCTTGTGTAAGCTTCAATTGCTTTCGTCTTGTTTTAACAAATGCCGCTATTTCGTTCATTTTTATATGCTTTCGCATACAAATATAATAAATTGTATCATTTTATATGTAATTGGATATAATAATATGGAATGATATGTATTTATATGCAATTAGATATAGTTTTTGTGGATTCTTTTGAATTTTCTTCAGCTTGGAGATACCAATCAAACAATTGTCGGACATTGTTTCTTCTTGGAAATTTTGTGCACGTCCCATTCGAATTTGGTCGGAGCCATCAATAAATAATCGGCCAAATCCCATCCGCCCGCCCGCTCATCCGCCCGGGCGGACTTCTCAATCAAATCCGAAACATGAATATCCAGATTGTATGCCCTTAGCTCATTAGCCTTGGCCGTCCATTTATCAAACGCATTCAGATCCGGATAGAGAATAATCCTTCGGTCGGCAATGCATGAGAATTTATGAATAGATTAACAATAAGAGATTTTGTAAAATTTCAATAATTTAAAAAACCACTTCACTTTCCGATACAAAACTTCGAGAAAATATTACCAAGCAAATCTTCCGTTGTAATCTCTCCGGTAATTTCACCTAGGTGGAAAATCGCTTTGCGGATATCCAGAGAAAGAAGCTCTCCGCTCATGTGTAAATTGATTGCCTCCAGTACTTGTTCCAATGCATTGGATGCTTGTTGCAATGCCTCATAGTGGCGCAAGTTGGTGATGATGATATCGTCTTTCACTTCGTTTCTTTTTACAATTTCGCTCAAACGGTTTCTTAGTCGCCCTATGCCAAGATTCATTTTGGAAGAAATAGGAAGCAAAGTTGGGGCAAGCAATTCTATTCCATGGTCAGACGACAAACTTTCATTGCTTATATTTTGTCGATGCTCCAATTGCTGCAATCTTTCCAATTGTTTTTCACCGAGCAAATCTACTTTGTTGGCTACCGGAATAATCACCGCATTATTGCCTTCAAAAGCTTTGAGTTCTTCTTCGAGTTCTTTGGCTGAAGTGGTGGTGGCATCAAACAAATACAACACTACAGAGGCTTTGCCAATAGCTTCAAAGGTGCGTTCAATTCCGATGCTTTCAATGGTATCGTTACTGTTGCGAATACCTGCTGTATCAATTAAGCGAAAAGTAATGCCGTCAATCACAAAAGCTTCTTCAATGGTATCGCGTGTGGTGCCGGCAATATGGCTCACAATAGCGCGCTCTTCGTTGAGCAAGGCATTCAACAAGGTTGATTTTCCTGCATTGGGTTTTCCTGCAATAACCGTGGGTACACCATTTTTAAGTACGTTCCCATATTGAAACGATTGCAACAACGATTGCAATAAGGTGTGAATTTTACTCACCAGGTTGTACAATTCCGGCTTGCTGGCAAACTCCACATCTTCTTCTGCAAAGTCGAGTTCAAGTTCAATAAGGGATGCAAAGTTGATAAGTTGCTCACGCAAAAACTGAATTTGTTGAGAGTATCCGCCCCGCATTTGTTGCATAGCGGTTTGGTGTGATGCCGCGCTGTCGGCTGCAATGAGGTCGGCCACCGCTTCGGCTTGCGAGAGGTCGAGTTTTTTGTTGAGAAAAGCACGCAGCGTAAACTCTCCGGGTTTGGCTAAGCGTGCACCTTTTTGCACCAAGAGTTCCAGAATTTTTTGAAGGATATACGGTGAGCCATGGCAGCTAAGCTCAATGGTGTCTTCACCGGTATACGATTTTGGGTTGCGGAATACAGAAGCCAATACTTCATCAAGTACAATGGAACCATCTGTTATTTTACCAAAGTGCAGCGTATGGCTTTCAGCCTGTTCCAGATTTTTGCCTTTAAAGACATTGTTGACAATAGGGAAGGCTTGACTTCCGCTGATGCGGATAACGCCAATGGCACCAATGCCTCCGGCAGTAGCCAATGCACAGATGGTATCATCCAGGTCGGTTTTAAGATAATGGTTCATGCGGGCGCAAAGGTAGGCAACCTTTGCGATTTCCGAATTACGCGTTGCGCAAAGCCACGGGCGACAAGGTGATGATGCCTATTTTGTGAAACAAACGCATCACTGGATATACGGGATCAAACTCCCACCATTTGGCCGCAAAGTTAGGTTTGGAGCCTGCATGGTGGTGGTTGTTCTGAAACAATTCACCCAACATCAAAAAGTCGAATACCAGGGTGTTTTTCGAGTGGTCGTGCTCATTGTAATTGCGGTATCCGTATTTATGTCCGGCCCAGTTTACAACGGCTCCGTGTACCGGACCCATTAAAAAATGTACAGGTAATAATAAATACATCCACCAATGTGTGGCGAAAGCAATATAAAAGGCTACATAAGCCAGTCCAAATCCAATGCGGGTGATCCATGCATCGGCAATTCGGTCAATTTGGGGATATACCGGGAAGTTGCGGTCAAAACGATCTTCTACTTCAAACGTTCCGTGCAATACCCCATTGTATACTTTGCGGGTATACATCATCATGGTAAATACTTCGCGGAAAAAATGGGGTGAGTGCGGATCCTTTTCAGTATCGCTGTAAGCATGGTGCATGCGGTGTAAAATGGCATACGCTCGCGCGTTGAGGTACGATGAACCTTGTGTAACCCATGAAAAAATATACCAGAATTTTTCCCAGCCTTTGCTCATGGTAAACATTTTATGAGCCGAATAGCGGTGAAGGAAGAAGGTTTGTCCGAAAAGAGAAAGATACCAGTGCAGAATTAAGAATACTAAAATTGCCATATATTAAATCAGGTGTACTGCGCAAATCTATCAATTGGGATGAAATCGCGAACTGATGTTTATCAAGTTGTGAGGCAGTCCGCGGTAAGAAGTAGGCAATAAAGAATAGTATGCAGTAGGCAAAGATGAAAACACAACCGTCCTAAACAAGTCTTAAACATCTCCTAAACGCTACCAGCTAACCACTAATCGCTATCTTCTATTATCCTTACGTGATTGTGCCTTCTCGAGCTCACGCTGAATGATGGCCTCCGCCAATAAAGGAGCAATTAATTTCGGATTGTTTTGCGCAAAGGCGTTTTTGACATCCCGTTCCCGTATATCAATTCGGTATAATATGCCCATCAGTTTTTCCATTTCATGGTGCAGCATGTACACAAGCTGTTCGGTGAGATACGTTTTCAATTGACTCATATCAACAGCTTGTTTCATATCAACATATTTGTCGAGCGATTGTTGAATAGACGGAAGCAGCGATTCATCTGTCATAATTTTTAGTGATGGAGTTGGTTGAAGTAATACTGCATACTATCGTTTGGAACGGATGTATATGCATGTTCTTTCTGGTATGACTTTACAAATTCAATACGTGATTCCAGTTCAGGATGTGTACTGAATAGCTCATCTGGTTCGAATGATTGTTGTTGTTTGAGCAGTTCAAACAAATCCGACATGCCGCGGGTATCAATGCGATTTTGTCGGAGGATATTCAATCCGTTTGCATCAGCCTCATGCTCCAGTTCACGGCTGTATTGAAGGTTGCGGAGTTGGTGCGCATTTTCAACAACGAGGTTGGCAATCCCATTGGCATCACTTAATACCATGGAGATAAACAACGAACCGGCAATGCTTCTGAAAATATTACGGGTGGCATGTTTGAGTTGTACATGCGAAAACTCGTGTGACAATAATGCAGCAAGCTGGTCGGGTTTATCCATTCGTTTCAGCATGGCATCATAAACCACAATCCCTCCACCCGGCATGGCAAAGGCATTGATAATACTGTCTTTTACAACAACAATCTTCACCGGATAGGTTGTTTCAATATGAAGTTGTTTGAAAAAGAGGTTGATGTTTTTTGTTTTCTCATCATCAATTTTTGCATCATTCAAATAAGAATCCATGAGTTGTTGTCCCATCGAAACTTCATAGTCTTGCGGAAAATGTTGCGCCACCCGGTCGGCCACAAAAGGCAAAACATACATATAACCCAATACTATGGAAACGATAAAACCCGATATGAGCAGCAGCAAACTTCCGGCTGATCCAAAATGCAGCCAGCGTTTGGTGATGCCCACCCGAAAGGTTTGACGATAGGCATGAATAAAATCGGGATCAGTGATTTCGAGTTGCTCGAAAGGGTAGGTATTGCCATGCCGCAACGTTATTATAGCCGATGTAAGATCTGTTTCCCGGAAATCATTCCGTAACCATACCCGTTCTTCTGCGTCCTCTTTTTGGATGATAATTGTATCACCTTCAATACGCACAAAAACAGTATAGGGCTTTGACGATTTCCCGTCAAAGTAGCGGGCTTTGTATACCTGTTGCATGGTTTTAAATCAATCCGATGTCTAAATAGTCGAGCACATCTTCACCTGTTGCATCTTCGTATTCATCTTCTGTTTGTTCAATCTGTTCGAAATTGATTCCGGCAGGTAGCTCAATGTTTTCAATCAGAAACTCGAAGGTACGCACTGTCACCCACGGAATACCAATACCGAAGGTGAAAATGGTGAGAAACAAATTGATGATACTTAAAGCGAAAAAGGAACCTCCTCTGATATTGCCTTTTAAGGTGTAACGTTCTCCGTTTTGCTCCAGATAAATATTGTCGATAAGATAATTCATATACTCTTTACGGTACCAAAAGTAATACACTCCAAGAGTAAGGAAGGAAAGAAAAGCGCCTTTAAGATGAATAATGAACAAGTCGCCACCACTGCCGGTATAGCCAAATTTGATGCTGCCAAATCTTGCGTTTCCGATGATGTAAGTACGAAGTTTATTTACCATCCATGAGTAATAGATGCCAAGTGTGATAAGTGTAAGTGCTGCCGAGGTGATAAAATCAAAAAACAAATGTTTGCGGTTTCCCCTGTACCCAAGGTGAATGCCGCTCCAGGAGGTTCTTGCCAGCCGGTAACGGAACGCTCCATGCAAGGCAAAAGGAATAATCACAATGACAAAGGCAAACAATAATAATCCCGCAACTTGTGTAAAAACAACATCTCTCGATAAAATCGCATAAATATACAAACCATACAACACGATGACAGCTCCAAAAAATTTGAGAAAACCTTTAAAGAGCTCTTTTCCCGTTCCGTGAAAAATAAAGGGAATATCGTTTAACACAATATTGCCATACATATACTTTAAGGTATTAACCCGTGCCCATGGATAATAAAGACCTACGGTAAATACAGTAAAGACCCAGTTTACAAGCATGATAACCAATAGCTTGAAGCCTTCGCCAGTAAAGCGTAAACGGTTGGATGAAGGAGCAGGGCTGGTGTGTTCCATGGGATATGTTTTTAGTCCAATATACAAGTTTTTGGAAAGGAACAAACAGGTGCTTGTCATCAGCGGGTTTAAAAGGGAAATAAATCTGCCTTCTGAAGGCCATTGAGCCGAAATAATTTACTAATATTGCAACGCTTTTAGCAAGGCACTTATTCAGCACTGTTTTGTTTTTGTGCTTCGAAATTTGAATTTTAAAATTTATAGCAGATATGACATTTGACTTAGAAATGATTAAAGCCGTTTACGCCCGCATGGATGAGCGTATTGCAGCTGCCCGCAAAGTGGTGAACAAACCATTGACCCTTACCGAAAAAATATTGTACAGCCACCTTACCGAAGGCAACGCTTCACAGGCATACAGCCGTGGTAAAGACTATGTTGATTTTGGTCCGGACCGCGTGGCCATGCAGGATGCAACGGCTCAGATGGCTTTGTTGCAGTTTATGCAGGCAGGTCGTCCTAAAGTAGCAGTACCATCAACCGTACATTGCGATCACTTAATCACGGCTAAAGTTGGTGCCAAAGACGATTTGGCTGTAGCCAATAAAGAAAGCAAAGAGGTATACGATTTTCTGGCTTCGGTTTCAAACAAATACGGAATCGGATTCTGGAAGCCGGGAGCCGGTATCATTCACCAGGTAGTATTGGAAAACTATGCTTTCCCGGGTGGTATGATGATTGGAACGGATTCACACACCGTAAATGCAGGTGGATTGGGTATGGTTGCCATCGGAGTGGGTGGAGCGGATGCCTGTGATGTAATGGCCGGATTGCCTTGGGAACTTAAATTCCCGAAACTAATTGGAGTAAAACTTACCGGTAAATTAAACGGTTGGGCTGCTCCTAAGGATGTAATTTTAAAAGTAGCAGGTATCCTTACCGTAAAAGGAGGAACCGGAGCCATTGTTGAATATTTTGGCGAAGGTGCTACGGGCATGAGCTGTACCGGTAAAGGAACCATCTGTAATATGGGCGCTGAGATTGGTGCTACCACTTCAACCTTTGGATACGATGAAAGCATGGAGCGTTACTTCCGCGCTACCGGCAGAGCCGATGTTGCTGATTTGGCTAATGGAATCAAACATCACTTAACAGCTGATGCAGAGGTTTACGCAAACCCTGAGCAATATTTTGATCAGGTAATCGAAATCAACCTGTCAACTTTAGAGCCGCACCTGAATGGTCCGTTTACTCCCGATTTGGCTACTCCGGTTTCGAAAATGAAAGAAGAAGCAACCAAAAACAACTGGCCTTTAAAAGTAGAATGGGGACTGATAGGTTCATGTACCAATTCTTCTTATGAAGATTTGAGCCGTGCGGCTTCCATCGCTCAACAGGCTATTGCCAAAGGATTGGTAACAAAGGCTGAGTTTGGTATCAACCCGGGTTCGGAGCAGGTTCGTTATACAGCCGACCGTGATGGTTTGCTTAAAACCTTTACCGATTTAAACGCTACCATTTTCACCAACGCCTGCGGACCCTGTATCGGAATGTGGGATCGTGTAGGTGCAGAGAAAGCGGAGAAAAATACCATCGTACACTCGTTTAACCGCAACTTTGCCAAACGTGCCGATGGAAACCCGAATACGTATGCATTTGTGGCGTCACCCGAAATGGTAGCCGCTATTGCCATCTCAGGTGATTTGTCGTTTAACCCGATTACCGATACCTTGATTAACAACAAAGGCGAGGCAGTAAAATTGGATCCACCTCATGGTGATGAATTGCCAACCAAAGGTTTTGCGGTTGAAGATGCAGGCTTTATTGCTCCTGCTGCCGATGGAAGTTCTGTTCAGGTTGCCGTATCGCCAACCTCTGATCGTTTGCAGTTGCTCGACCCGTTTGCAGCCTGGGAAGGAACGGATTTGAAAGGATTGAAACTCCTCATCAAAGCAAAAGGGAAATGTACAACCGATCATATTTCGATGGCCGGACCATGGTTGAAATACCGCGGTCATCTGGATAATATCTCCAACAATATGTTGATTGGTGCGGTGAACTTCTTCAATGAAAAAACCGACAACGTAAAAAACCAATTGACAGGCGAATATGCTTCTGTACCTAAAGTACAACGCGATTACAAAGCGCATGGTATCGGAAGTTTGGTTGTAGGTGATGAGAACTACGGAGAAGGTTCATCACGTGAGCATGCGGCCATGGAGCCTCGTCATTTAGGTGTACGTGCGGTATTGGTAAAATCATTTGCCCGTATCCACGAAACCAATTTGAAAAAACAAGGAATGTTGGCTTTGACTTTTGCTGATAAAAACGATTACGAAAAAGTTCAGGAGAACGATGCCATTGATATCATCGGTTTAACAACATTCGCGCCTAACAAACCATTGACATTGGTATTAACCCATGCCGATGGCAGCCAAGATGAAATCAGCGTAAACCATACCTACAACGAACAACAAATTGAGTGGTTCAAAGCAGGTGGGGCGTTGAATATCATCAGAGCCAGCGTTGGTAAATAACCTGTCTCTTATTAAATGATTCTGGAAGCGGCCTTTGTGGCCGCTTTTTTTGTATCATAAACCACCATTCGTCAAACAGGCTGTTGCATTTTCAATTGAATGTATAACTTTGGGTAAACCAAAATAGCCAAACGTATGAAAAAACTAGTAATTTCAATTCTATCAATGTGGGCAGCAGTTTCTTTTGCCCAAAACAAAATTTTAATTGTATCAACGGGTGTTTCAGGCACTATGATGCATTTCAGTTTGTATGAAAAACAACAAGATGGATCCTTTAGTCTGAAAGACCAGGCTGATGAAGATTCGGGTACGTGGATGTTCGACAGCTTGTCGGATGGAACCTACCGTGTGCATGTTGACATTGCCTACAACAAATATCTGCCTACCTGGTATCCCGGTGCAGCTATCTGGGATATGGCGCAGGACATAACTGTTTCGGTTGACAGTCAGGGTGTAGCAGTTCAGATGCTTCCAAACACGGCTCTTGTCGGTCCTGCCAGCATTACGGGTTTGCTTAACGAAGGTGTTTTGAAAGCCGAAGGAGAGCCTTTGAAAGATACCCGTGTGGTAATCAATACAGACAACGATGTTTTTGTGACCATGGTCAGTACCAACGACTCGGGCAGGTTCACCGTTACCGGGTTGCCTGTTGGCAGCTACAAAATACTTGCGGATGTTGTGAATGCATCAACGGCTAACCCTAAAACAGTTGAATTGGATAGCAACAACCTTACTGCTTCGGTTGACCTTACCGTGAATCAGACGGGAACTGTGAATACCGGATTGTTTGGCGCCCAGGTTCAATATGGTATTCATCTTTATCCGAATCCGGTTGAGCATACTTTGTATATTGACGGAGCGGAGAGAGGTGAAGTGTCAGTTTATTCGGTAAGGGGAGAGCTGGTGCATACAACCTCTTTTGCAGGATGTGGAGTGATTGATATGTCGGATATGGAAAAAGGATTGTATTTAATCAGAGTTACCCATGCTGGTAATGATGCTAAAACCTACCGGGTGCTTAAAAATTAATTGAACTGATTATCGGGAAGATGTCAACTTGCCCTCGCGCCCCTGGCGGGGACCAATCGCACACTTTCTAAAAGACTTGTGCGCGGTTGGCTCCCTTTAGAGCAGGGGGCAGTGACAATATCCCGATAATCTTCATTTTTACAAAAATGTAATCGTATGCACACGCTAATCAACTTGATTCTTTTGCCTTTTAGAACACTTTGGAATATTATTGTTCTGTTGGGGGCAATTATAGCTCAGGTCGCTTGGATTTCTTTCTTGTTAGGCTCGGTTTTAGGCATTGTTCTTATCTTACTCTTTAACCCGGGCTTGTTGCTATTTCCATTATCCCTATTGTATCTATCTACAGACTATTGGCCTGATGCTAAATAATTGTTTCCCGATTGGGAAATATGTGTCTTTGACAAAAATTATGGATGAAGCCTCACTTTGATACTGAATTACTCTCAGAGGCAGTTGAGTTTTAGCAAATCTTGATTCCAATACGAGGGATAAGATTTACTATAATTTACACCGATAAGATGCACCACATGAACTTTACAACCTCTTCATTCCCCCAGCGTACGCCATTTTCAGCTAATATCAAGGTTAAGTTGTATCTTATCATTTTTGCTGTTTGTTGGATTGCCACTTTTATGGTAACTACTGACAGGGCCAACTGGTTTATCGAAAACGTGCTGACTATCCTGTTTTTTGCGGGTCTTATATGGAGCTACAAACGGTTTGTGTTCAGCGACCTGAGTTATACCCTCATGTTTGTGTTTATGCTCATGCATATTTACGGAGCAACGTATACCTATGCCGAAAATCCTTTAGGCTTTTGGTTGCAGGATGTTTTGGAACTGGCCCGCAATCCGTACGACCGTATTGTACACTTTAGCTTTGGCTTATTGCTGACCTACCCGATGCGCGATTATTTCACCAACTGGTTTAAATGGCCGGTTTGGGTTTGCTGGATTTTGCCCATTGAAATCACCATGAGCTTTAGCGGGATGTATGAAATTATTGAATGGCTGGTAGCAGCGATATTTTTCCCGGCCGAAGGGGCTGCTTATTTAGGTTCTCAGGGTGATGTGTGGGATGCGCAGAAAGATATGTCGCTGGCATTGTCGGGCGCCATTCTTTCGATGTTGATTGCTTATTTTGTCAAATCGCTTCAACCCGGGAAAGCATAAAAAACGTCCTGTACAGCATGGTGTGTACAGGACGTTTTTTGTTTAGAGGTGTTATTTCGTAACTATTAGTTGAAAAGACCTTACTCTTCTTTCATCTGGACTAATTTCATAGACCCAATTCATAACATTATCATAACTCACTTCTTTATAAAATGGAATGTTTTTTTTGGTGAAGACTATTAAAATTAGTTGAGATTCATTTTGCACTATATTATCAAATCCATATTCTATGGCCTTGTTTGTTGGGAAATAAATTAAGTTTTCCTTAGTGAGAAGACTATCTCTTTCATATTTGTTTGGAAAAAGCAAATCGACAGTTTTGTCTTTAATGACGAATATTTTTAAATAGCCATCCGTTGAGGGTTTGATCGAAAAATTGATATGCCCATTCTCATCATATTTGTCAAGAATTCCTTGCACATCAAAATTAAAGGAGGCATCAGTTCTTTTAGTATATTTAATTACTTCGGCATCCAAGAATACTTCATAGTAAGTCTGATTCGTTACATTGTCTTTTCCCTCTGAAATTCGGATATTTTTTGTTTCTTTAATTGCACCATTAATTTCAATAGTCGAGATAGAATTAAAAAACTGCTTAAAGTCTTTTTCTTGAGAAAGAGAATAAAGCATATTGCTTTCACTTATGTTTTCTACAACTCCTGCTTTTCTCAAGGCATCCTTCTTAGCCTCTTCAATTGCTAGGTTTTTTGCTTGACTTGGGGTAATGTCATCCGATAGGATATACTTTCCTGTTGCATCCTTGATTGAAATGCTTTGCTGTGCAGATAAAGTCTGGGATATAACAAGTAAAACAAATAGGATGAATGATTTCATTAGTATTTCATTAGAATATTATTCTTGTTATCTCCCAAAATAGTAGGGTTCTGTTCGATTCCGTGAATACGTCTAGCGTAATAAGGGACACCTTCATTCTTATTATTGATGTAATCGAAGATTTCCTGATAGCTGAGATTGCCATCATTATTGCTGTCAGATTTTTCTCTATCTTGAATAGCTCTCAAAAAGAAATAAGTGAACATGCCATGTTCTTTTTCATCGTACCATGTTGAAACCTCCGTGCCTGATGACGAAGTAATAACAACAGCATTGTTAATTAATAATACAGGGTCTTTAATTCTTATAACTATTGGACTAATTTTTTCAAAGACGTTAGCACCAGAGAAACAAGCATCCAAAATGACAGTAACGGATTTCGCTTTTAACTGGGCTAAATTTTGATAAAAAATGTCCAGCTGATAACCACTATTTTCTACATAATTTGGGTCACATTCTACAGGTACAAAATACCCTTTATTATCTTTTAGTCCTGGAGCACCATGACCCGCATAAAAAATAAACACATCGGAAATGCCTTCTTTTATTGTGTTTGCTAATTTGCCCCTTGTACTTTCTTTTGTGCCAAAGAGCATACTAAAATCACCGAGGGTTGCATTCTCCTTATAGAGAATATTTCCTTCTTTAAACCCTAGGACGTTAATTAAGTAATTCTTGATGCTCCTTGCATCGTTTGTTGCAAAGTCAACGGATTTTGTTTTGTAATAGCTTGAGTTCCCAATTACAACGGCAATTGCATCGGGGTTATTCATTTTTGTTGTTGGTAAATTTTTATCAATATCTGCAATCAATGAGAATGTTGGGATAATGAGACTCTCTTGTTTAACACCCTTAATAACTACCTGATTTGTTTGTTGGAGCTGTTGGTTTAAGGAAACACTTACAGTCTTATTTTCACCATATTTTCCGTAGCTTTCTGTAATTTCTATTCTTACAGGAATATCTTTTTCAGTATATTTTTTATTCGCAAAAAAGCCAAAGTCTATAACTTTTCCTTCTCCTTGTTTTAGCTCTTCAATTGCTATTAGATCATCTCCAGTGGAAAATACATTAACTGGGGGCAGTATTATTTTTACTTTAATATTCTTAGCAATTCCCTGTCCTTTATTTTGAATGCCTAATTTTAAATTAATGGGAAATCCTAACATAGCTTCTCCCCCTGTTTCAGTGCTAAATATATTATCTGTAATTTTTATTTGAGGGTTTATAAATTTCTCAGTTTCTATTTTCAAAGAAACATCATCAGGATTAAAACCATTTGCTTCTGTTCCTGTTATGATAAAATTTGAGATCCCAGATTCTGTATACTCGCCAGTACTTATTGGGATAATAATTTTTTTAATATGACCAGGATCGATATCTCCAACCCGGAACTCTTTTAAAAAATCTACATTTTTGGACGGTTGTTCTGTTTTAAGACTAACTATTACGTTATAAGCCTTTCCTTTTCCTTTATTCTGAATAGAAAATCTAATTTCTGATTTTTCATTGGCATCAATAATATTATTGCCATTTCCACTTTTATCACTAAATGACAGGTTCGAAAAAACTAGAATTGCTGGTGCAGTGGGCTTTGGTATTTTTGAAATATAAACAGACTTAAAAGTACTTCTACCTTCTTGTGCTTTTAAACAGAATAGGCAGGTCAAATTTATAATAAGTAATAAAATGTGTTTTGCCATATCTATTGGATTGTAATACTAAAATAGTCTAACCATGAATTTCCATCTAAATCTGATAGCGTTAGTGAGAATGTTACCTTACTACCAACAGGAACACTTCCAAAAGTTTGAAGAACAAATGATGCGGGTTCATTTTTTAGCGAATAACAACTTACTCCAAATTTTTCTTCACTTGGTAAAAGACTCTCACCTAAATACACATCGTTGTTAAAGTTTATAGAGTAACTATTTGAAGTAATAGCCATGTTTCCGTTTAAGCAAGCAATACTTCCTCTTACACCTCTAACACTAGCGTCTCCAATATTCTTTATCCATACTTTTAAGTAGATAAATTCTCCAGCATTTATTTTGCCATTATTATTATCATCTTGAACAACCTCAATCTTGCTAAACTTCAAGTTCCCTTGCTTTTTTATATAATTTGGATTTTTAGTATCTAATGGATTATCTCTCTCAAGATCATTTTTACTGCAACTAATCGAAAGTATGCTTAACAGAAAAACTATTGATATAGTGTTTTTCATATTCTAAAAAGTCATTCTAAAGTTCAATTGAAACCCATTTGGAGTATATGAAGCAAAATATTGTTTCTCATATTTCTTATAAGCATAACCTGAGCGTTGTTCTTTCTTGTTTTTAAATCCTTTGTATGTCACCCAAGCAATATCTCCCAACCAAACAGTAGCGGCTAAGCTTGTATACAGAATGAAGCTTTTATGAGCTTCGTTTGCAGCATCGTATGCCAAATCCATCTCGACTTGAGTTGTCGCCTTATGATAATCTTCGTAGCTTTGATCAGATTCAACCTTTTGATTAAATCCAAGATACAGAAGACCATAAGTCGTGACAGTAATATAATAGAAAGGTATTTTGCTGTCTTTTTGGGTGTCTACAAAGTAGTCGCCTAACCCTGGGACTAAAACAGAAAGTAAAGCATTAGAAGGACCCCCAATTACTTTAGTAGAATGACGAGCAGATATTTCAACAATAGCCTGAATACTTTCAGTGATTTGAACTCCATCGGCTAACACATCCCATTCAATTTTTTTGTTTCTACCTTGATTTAATCTTAATAAATCACCTTTAATATTTACTGGAACATAATTCGTTTTTTCAGAAACGAATTTCAAACGAACATCGTACACCTCATTTTTTAAACAATTCACCAATTCATATGTCACAATTATTTTATTGTTACTTACGACAAAATCTACATTCTCAATGGTTTGTGAATGACCAGATTTTCCAACTATAAGTAGAAGTATAAAAAATATGAATTTTGTTTGCATGTAAGAGGTTATATAGTTTAAGGTGATTAGTTCTATTTTTCTAGTCTTCCCCTCTCAGAATTAGATATTTCCTTAAGCTTCTTATATGAAGAATTTTGATGAAGTTATGGATCGCTTTATGCAAAAAATAATTTTGGCTGAAAAGGTTGATTAATAAAATAAATAAGAAACTGAGAGTAAGGTTCATATGTTGAAAACAAATTTAGAAATAATCAGTAAATCCACTACTAAATAGTGTATTTACTATTCATTCCACAGTATCAATGACTTATTACACATATATAATACTAAAGTTCGCTATTTTATCTATGTATAGATAAGTAGTATTTTAGTATGCATTGCTTGCTGTTTGAAGTCTTTCGAGTCAAATGAGCATAAAAAATCCCGCCCAGATTTGATTTGGACAGGATTTTTTATAAACAGGGTTATTTATTTCTTCGTAATTGTCTCCGCCAGCTTAACGGCCTCATAAGCATTGACGATGCCTCCTGTTTGGCAAAGTTCAGTCATGGCTACCTTTTTCTTTTTAGGGTCGCCCGGAATCAATACTTTCCCTTTTACTTTAATGGATGATTGAAGGATAATATCTTTCACCTGGTTGGCAGTAAGGGTAGGGTAGTACGACCATACCAAAGCAGCAACACCGGAAGTTACAGGGGCCGCCATACTGGTGCCATTAAAACTCGCGTATTTCGAGTCGGGAACAGTTGAATAAATATCTACTCCCGGAGCAAAAACGTCAACATTTTGTTTGCCATAGTTAGAGAATGGCGCAGTGATTTCTTTCCCTTTTTTCCAGTTTGAGGCCCCGATTTCCAACCAGCTTGAGGCAACACCGGTACTGTTTGAATACGTATCGCGGGGGAAATTGTTGGTGGTATCTGTGTTTCTGTTATCATTACCTGCTGCATGAACCAGTAACACATTTTTGCTGACAGCATATCGTACCGCATCATCAACTGTTGTTTTGTATGGAGAGTAACTTTTACCAAAACTCATATTGATAATTTTGGCACCATTGTCAACTGCATAACGAATCGCGTTGGCGATATCTTTATCCCGTTCGTCACCATCAGGAACAACACGCAGGACCATGATTTTAACATTATTGGATACTCCTTTCATTCCGGTTGTATTGGTGCGTGAGGCGGCAATAATACCGGCAACGTGTGTGCCGTGGTCTCCGGCCGGGCCTTCATAGTGGTTATTTCCGTAATACTTCTCCAATACATTTGAATAATCATCACCTACAATTTTGCGGGTATCCATTTCGGTGTTCAAATGAACGGTTTGTTGGGTGTTAAAATACTCAGCGCCTTTTTGGATTTGATTTCTCAGCTCGGCTACTGCAACTTTATGTTTAGCCGCGTTAACGAGCATACTTTGAGCAATCTTTTCACTTTCGCTTTTGGGAACGTATTTTTTGAGTTGGTCTGCCGTAGGGTTTTCGCTCCCTGTTTGCTTCACGATATTTACGATGTCCGCATCCACGGCATTGTAAATTGCCGACATGCGTTTGGCTTTGTTTAAGCGGGATTCGTAATCAGCTTTAACTGTTTTATACAAATCAAATTCGGGTCCTGTTTTTGGAGCAGCACCTTTTTCAAACTTGTCGGACAGTTGTTTGTACACACGGGTGAGTTCAAGGTTGTCTTCGTTTACATCCCCTGTTTTACCGCCAATAAAATTCCATCCGTGCACATCGTCTACATACCCGTTTTTGTCGTCATCAATATTATTGTTCGGGATTTCATTTGGGTTGGTCCAGATAACATCTTTGAGGTCTTCATGGTCTACTTCGGTACCGCCATCAATAACTGCAACTACAATTGTAGTGGATTGTTTGTTGGCCAGCAATTCTGTATAGGCACGTTCCGTGCTGACTCCCGGAATTTTATCTTTTTTCGGGTCGAGATTAAACCAGTTGTCGGGAGCTGTTTTTTGGGCAAATACAACCAGGCCGGTTTGGCAAAGCAGGTATGCCGCGAGAATTAATTTTTTCATGTAGCTTTTTTTGTGAATATAGAAATCAACAGGTAAATGTGAGGATGCTTTTACATCAATGGGTATTTGGCCTGTTAAAAGTTATTGTTCGGTTGTTAATGGTAGTAATCTACAAGATGCTTTGAACAAGTTTAGGAGGCCTGCCAATAATTGCTTTCCCATTTTTGACCACAATAGGCCGTTCAATCAGAATGGGGTTTTTAACCAAAATGCCAATCCATTCTTCATCCGTAAATTGGGCATCCTGAAACTGCGTTTTATAAATGGCTTCATTTTTACGTACCAGGTTCTCAGGTTTGATTCCGAGTAGCTGAATCAATCCGGAAAGTGTATCTGCCGAAGGAGGATTGTTTACATAATCAATAATGGTAAGATCTTCATGGGCTTGCTCTAAAATAGAGAGTGTTTCACAACTTTTTGAACAAGCGGTATGATGATAGATAATGGTTTTCATGCAGCAATATAAATTGAAAGTCTATAAAAACGAAAAGCCCCCTTGCGGGGGCCTTTCTAGCCTATGAAACAAATTGCACCTCTACTCATAGATGCAAAACCTTTAATCAAGTTAATTTACCTGTTTTCAACAATAATTGTCTTAACAAGAGCTCAAATCTAAGTATTGATTTGAACATTGAGAACAATCGAATTGTCAGATTTTTTAAGTTGTTCTGTATCATTGCTTTAAAATTGATAAACCCCCTTTCGGGGGTCTATCATAGCCTATGAAACAAATTGCACCTCTACTCATGATGCAATACCTTAAATCAACTTAATCTCCTTCTTACAATAACGAATACAAATGTCGTTAAATTATATGTATGCCTACAAATTTTTCGTCCAATTATTTGTCAAGAAAACCTTAAGAACCAATTAAAAGATAACCCCCCTTTCGGGGGATTATCCTAGCCTATGAAACATTACACCTCTACTCACGGTGCAATGGTTCATGCATTGCCAATATGATGCCTGATTGTGATTGTGTAATCATAACTTTACAATACTGTTGATTTGGCAGGTTTAGTGAATCTGTTCTGACACTAAAGTCTCTTCCTCGTGATGATCATATTTGTGTTTAGGTTTAATGCCTAAACGCAGTTTTAAGTTTTCCGATAAGTACAACATAACCGGAACCAAAACCAATGTAAGGATGGTGGCAAAACCAAGACCGAAAATCATGGTCCATGAAAGTGGTCCCCAGAATGCCACACTGTCACCTCCAAAGAAGATATGTGGATTTCCGGTTTGGAATAACAATGCAAAGTCGATGTTTAATCCTACGGCCAGTGGAACCAATCCTAACATCGTTGCAGTTGCAGTTAGCAATACAGGTGTCATCCGTGTACGTCCGGCTTCAATAATGGCTTCCCGCAATGGCATACCTTCTTCCATCAGGATTTCGGTAAACTCTACCAGCAAAATACCGTTTCTAACCACAATACCTGCGAGAGCAATGATACCTACACCTGTCATGATGATTGAAATTTCCATATTGAAGATGGAGAATCCTAAGAATACGCCAATGAGTGACAATACAATTTCACTTAAGATAATAATTGGTTTAGAGATTGAATTAAACTGTGTTACCAGAATAAGGAAGATGAGTCCCAGTGAGGTCATCAAAGCACCTCCTAAGAAGGCTCCGGTTTCGGCCTGTTCTTCCTGCTCTCCACCCATTTTCACCGTTACGCCTTGAGGAATGTCGTAACGTTTGAGGGCCTTGTCTATTTTACCCACGATCTCATTTGCATTATAACCTGTCAGCACATTTGCCGAAAGGGTGATGATTGGTTTTTCGTTGTATCGTTTAATTCCGCCAAATGTATTTCCATACCGAACCGTAGCAACAGATGATAATGGAACCTGACGAATTTGTCCACCCATATTCATATCTCTGAAAATAATTTTAAGGTTCATCAAAGCGCTGATATTGTTGCGTTGGTTTTCCTGATAGCGAATCTGAATCGGGTATTCATCATTGGCATCCTTGAGTTTGCTCGGGTCATCCAGTCCGAAGATGGCATTACGCAATTGCATTCCAATTTGTGCAGTGCTGATCCCTTCCCGGTTTGCACGTTCTCTGTCTACTTCAACAACAATCTCCGGTTTGCTCGATTGAACATCCGATTTGAGTTCTTCAACACCCGGAATCGCCAATGAATCGAGGTAACGTTTGATATCTGAACCTACTTTTACAAGCTGGTCAATATCGTCACCTTTAATATCCACTGCAATCGGTTTTCCGGTTGGAGGGCCATTGCTTTCCTGATCTACAATAATTTCAACACCGGCAATGCCTTTTGTTGCTTCGCGAATTTTATCGAGATAAGGGCGAGTAGATTCTCCATTGCGATGAGCAAAGGATACAAATGCTACTGTAACTTTTCCAAGATGAGGTGTTGCGCTAAAATTATACTCAAACTGTGAAGGATCATTTGCTCCAACAGCAACGTTGGCAATAATCGATTCAATAATTGGATTGTTTTTTCCTACCACTTTATATACCCGGTCTTCAACGATTTGTGTGATCGAATCGGTATAGGCCGCTGATGTGCCGGTAGGTAAGGTGATATAGGTGTATACAAAATTAGGATCTGATTTAGGGAAAAAGACCACACTGGGCGAAACGATGGCGGTTATGATGAAGGTAAGAATAAACAAAACGAATGTAGCAACCATCATCCACATCGGACGTTTTTTCTGCAATACCCATTCCATGATTCCTTTGTAGAAATCCTGAACTTTTGGCCAGCGTACTTCCTGGAATTTTTTGATCCATTTCCACAATACAAAACGGTTCAAAGAATATAACCCAAATAGAACCAGTACAAAGTTTCCGGTGCCGATATTGCCGAATGTGTATGAGATTAAAGCAATAGCGGCAAAAATAACAGCGGTAATTTTATACCCTTTTTTATTGTTTCTCACCTTGTCTTCTTCTTCATGTGTTTTCATAAAATCAACCGCAAACACAGGATTGATGATATACGCAACAACAAGGGAAGCAAGCAATGTGATGATCAAGGTGATAGGTAAGAAGAACATAAATTTACCAATAACACCTTGCCAGAACGCAAGTGGAATAAATGGAGCAAGGGTGGTCATGGTGCCTGCAAAAACAGGCAAGAATACTTCACCGGCAGCTATTTTAGCCGCTTTTTTGATTGGCACTTTTCCATTGGCGAAAATCCTGTGTGTATTTTCAACTACCACAATGGCATCATCAACCACAATACCCAATGCCAGTAAGAAGGAGAAGAGCACAATAAAGTTAAGTTTAAAACCTATGGCAGGGAATACCATAAAAGCAATTGCACATGAAAGTGGAACTGACATCGCAACGAAAATGGCATTGGTGGCCCCCATAAAGAACATGAGGATAACCGTTACCAAAATAAATCCGATGATGATGGTATTGATCAGGTCATGTAAGGTTGTACGGGTCTCGGCTGATTGGTCACCGGTAATCGTGATCTTTACACCTTCAGGGAAAACATCTTCTTCGTAGTGTTTTGTTATTTCAGCGATCTTATCAGAAGCTTCAATTAAGTTCTCACCACTTTTTTTGATGACGTTTAGGGTAATAACATTGTTGTGCTCCAAACGGGCAAAACTTTCTTTCTCTTTAAACCCGTCTTTTACTTCAGCAATATCTTTAAGGTAAACAGTAGCTCCGGTTTGTCCACGGATTACAATATCTCCGATTTTACTGGGATCCTTGTATTGGCCCTTCACACTAATCGAACGTTTGAGTCCTTCCATGTCCACAAGTCCGCCACTAACGGTCATGTTTTCGTATTGGATAGCACCTCTGATATCGGCCAAAGTAATATGTGCCACTTCGGCTTTGTACATATCAACATTGATCTGAATTTCACGTTCCAATTCACCCGACATACGGGCTTCCGTAATTTCTTTCAGCCCCTCGATTTCATCCTGCAACTGATCGGCATATTTTTTCATTTTGTCCAGTGGCAAATCACCACTGATATGAACCTGCATGATTGGGAACTGAGAGGCATCAATATCTGTAACCTGAGGATCCTGTGGCAGGTTATCGGGTAAGTCATTTTTAGCTTTACTTACTGCATCCTTTACACGTTGCAGCGCCAGATCCACATTTTGATCGGTATTAAACTCTACGTTGATAACGGAGAAATCCTGTACCGAGTTACTCTTAATCTTTTTAACACCGGTAATAGTAGCCAGTTGTTTTTCGAGTTGTTTGGTTACCAGCTGCTCCATGTCATTAGGCGAGGTGCCCGGATATACTGTTGTTACCAGAATACTCGGGAATTTTACTTCAGGAAATTGTTCCTTGGGTAAACTATTGTAGGAGAACAATCCTACCAGCGTAATGATAATCGTAAGTATATAAATACTTGTTTTATTATCAATACTCCAGTTGGATAGAAAAAAACCTTTATTCGAATCTTTCATAATCAGTTGTAATTAATCGTTATACTGACAGATTAGAGCTTAACGGATTGCCCGTCTGTTAAATCCTGAAATCCGATTGAGATAACATTATCACCTTCGTTGAGGCCGGTTAAAATTTCGCTCAATCCGTTGTATTGTTTGCCTGCGGTAACTGTAATTTTTCTGGCGATTAGTTTATTGCCTTCCTTAACTGCAATGAAAACGATCTCTTTTCCATCAATTTGCTGGATAGCGTTAATCGGAACCACAATGGCATTGGGTTGATTGTAGTCGATAATTTTCACTTCGGCAATCATGTTTGGATGCAGATCATTATCGCTTGGCAGGTTAATTTCCACATTAAAGGTTCGGGTCATCGGGTCAATTGTTTTAGATGAATAGCTAACCGCAGCTTTGATTGTTTTGTGAATATCCGGGAAGGTGATGCTTACAGCATTTCCTGTTTTTACCAGATTTGAATAAGCCTCAGAAAGGTCGGCTTTAATTTTCAGGGCATCGGGATTAATAACCGTAACGCAGGCCATACCCGGAGCTACATTTTGTCCTACTTTAATGCTAACTTTATCTACTGTTCCGCTGAAATCAGATTTGATATAATACATATCCAATCCTTCTTTGGCCGTTTCCATTTGCTTTTCCAACGACTCTTTGTTGTTTTTGGCCTGAAGGTATTCAATTTCACTTCCAACTTTTTGATCCCACAATTCTTTACGTTTTTCGTAAACAGTATTAGCCATTTCATATTGTTTTTTCAAACCTTCCAGTTGCGCTTTCGATACTTTGGTATCCAGCTCGGCTAAAATCTGACCTTTGCTTACACGCTGACCAACCTTGATATTTATTTTAGTCACTACACTTGGAACCTTGGCGCTGTATGTGATGTTTTCATCCCCATCCACACGGCCCTGCACATCAATGGCGTGTACAAAATTTTGTTTGGCTACCGGAGTAAGCGCAATAACCTTCGAACGGTCTTCTTCCTTGTTTAAGCTGTCGCCCATTGTAAGAATTTCGTCTTGCAGGGTTGCAATCTGAGCAGTAATTTCTGCCAGTTGCGTTTTGAGCTTTTCGAGTTGAGCCTTTTTTGCATCAGCTGAATTGGAACCGCCACAGGCAGCTAAAAATCCGGCAAGGACAACTGTAGCTAAGATGATTGTTATGTTTTTCATAAGATGATATATTCTGTTGTTAAATTTTAATTATTGTCCAAGGGCTTTTTTGAGGTTGGCGCGGGCAACCAGTAAATCGTAAATCCCATTGAGGTAATTTTTCTGAGCTTCTTTATAGTCTTTTTCTGTTGATACAACATCCAAACTTGAGCTCATTCCGTTTTGGTATTTTACATTGACCCGTTTGTAGATATCCTCAGCCAGCTTCATGTTTTCTTCCTGCAATGCCAGTTGCTCTTTTGCACGCATGTAATTGGTTCGTGCGGCAAACACCTCCGTTTCAATTGCGTTCTCCAATTGATTTTGGGTGTTTTCTGACTTTTTGATATTAATCTTGGCCTGCTGAATCTTTGCGCTTTTTTGCAACCCATCGAATATTGGCAGCGATACGTTCAGACCAACAAAAGTTCCGGGATAAAAGGTGTTTGAGAGTTCGCCAAAATTTGTACTGAATGCATTTTGTTGATGTTGTGCAAATGCTGAAAGGGTTGGACCATAACCAAACAAATAACGTTTGCGGTCCAAATCATACATTTTACGTTGCTGTTCCACCATTTTAAACTCCGGGCGCTTGCTGTAATCAAGCTGAGCCGCAATTTCAGGCTCATTGCTTGCAAGCGTATGCAAACTTTTCAGGCTATCAGTTAATATAATGGAGTCTTTCACATTCATACCCATTTGCATTTTAAGACTGTAATACGCCAGTTGACGGGCATCTGCCAATTGTTTCTTGAGAATAAGCAGATTGCTGTATGTTAAGCTGATGCGGTCAAAGTCTGTTTTTTCTACAAATCCCGCTTTGTTGGCGGCTTCTAAATCATTTTTCGTTTTTTCGATGGTTGCAATATTCGCATCTGTGAGTATCATACTCTCTTCGGTAATCAATACCATGCAGTATGCTTTGATTACATCGTTTTCAACTTCATATTCAGTTTTCTTAACATTATAGCGGGAGAGCATTGAAAACTCACGCGCAGCTTTCAATCCCATCAAAAAGGAACCGTCAAACAAAAGTTGATTGGCATTGATGGTAGCACCAACCGAGTAAGGAATACCCTGAGGAAACTTGATGAACTTATCAGGTCCCAATAATCCATTCGGGTTGCTGATACCCATATAAGGTATTTGCGGAGTGTATGTAAACCGGCCACTGGCAGATACCTGTGGCAATCCGACAGAAGTTACTTCTTTTACCTGCTTGGATGCATAGTCTTCATCCAGATGGGCATTGAGAAGGGATTGGTTGTATCTTTTTGAAAAATCAACAGCTTCTTTGAGAGAATACTGTCTGACTTCTTTGTTTTGTTGTGCGTGTACCTGTATGCCGGTAAGCAGGGCAAGTACGATCCATAACGTATGTTTCATGTTATTCGATGTTGTTTAATAATTTGTCTAATTGTTTAAGTCCCTTATCCGTTAAGATGCCATGCAAATGGTAACGCATCAATTCCTTGTGTACAGAATTGATATTGCGATCCTCTTTACTATAGTTTTCAGGGTTCACCATAAACTGCATCATGTTTACATAATACAATGCAATTATTTTTTCGTTGAGGTCTTTGCGGTACAGTCCTTTTTCTTTACCGATGATGAGGTTGTTCATCACCTGACCGTAAATAAACTCCTGGCTGTATTGGGCAATTTTGTCCCATGCCTCCTTAAAGTATTTACGTAAATCGTACAATACTGCCGGATTGATCTGTTTGGATTCGCTGCTGAAATTGTTCGAAATGGATAATAAGTAGGCGATTGGGTCCTTTTCGCTGTTGGCAAGGCTGTTGCAAAACTCTTTTTCAGTATCCAGATGTGATTCGACAACCTGATTCACCAGGTCGTTTTTGTCTGTAAAGTAGTGATAAAGTGTTTTTTTGGAGATGCTAAGCTCGCGGGCAATATCATCCATGGTGATGCTTTTAAAGCCATACCGCATGAACAGAACCTGCGCTTCTTTGAGTATTTTATATTTGATTTCGTCCATCCTAAATGGTATTGAAGGCGACAAAGGTAAGAACGTTTTACAAATCGGAAACTTTTGTTGTGTAAAAAGTTTCCATTGTATCAAAAGTGTCGGTGAATGGCAGGATGTGGTCGGTTAGTCAGATTGGCTTTATGGTTTTAAGGCTCTATGTTAAAAAAGTTAAGGAAACTTAAAACGGACTCTGTTTAATTAAACAGAAGGTACTGCCGGGAAGATGTCAGTTTGCCCTTGCGCACCCCTGCCCCTGAAAGGGGGCCACCGCACGCCTATCAATTAGAACTGTGCGCGGAACACCCTTTAGGACAGGGGGGCATATCCCGATAATCTTTAATCCTAAAATCTTAGCGTAAACCCCAATACACAAAGCCGTAAAACCATAAAGCCACTTTCTCCCGAATCATTTTGTCTTCATCTTCACATTTGCACATCTTCTCATCTTCACATTATTTTTCCCGTAATTGCATTTTTTAAGAGAGAATTGATGAATCCACATTTTCCATATATTGTAGGTATAACGGGAGGGAGTGCCAGTGGGAAAACAACGTTTTTAAAAGAACTTGGAAACCTGTTCGGAAAGGATGAAGTCTGCATCCTGTCGCAGGATAATTATTATAAGCCGGTGGGTAGTCAGGCCCGGGATGAAAACGGGCAAATTAATTATGACTTGCCCGAAGGGATTGACCTGGATGCTTTTTTCGAGGATATTTTATTGTTGAAAAGCGGACAAATAGCCAAACGCAGGGAATACCGCTTTCAGCACGAGGAGCAAATGGGTGACTGGCTTACGTTTTATCCGGCTCCTATTTTGATTGTTGAAGGCCTTTTTATTTTTTACCGCAGCGATATCTCCGAACATTTTGATTTGCGTTTGTTTATAGAAGTCCATGAGGAGACACAGTTGCAGCGTAGATTGGTAAGAGATACTACAGAGCGTAATGTTCCGGCCGACTATGTGCAGTATCAATGGACCAACCATGTGATGCCGGCTTACCGTCAATACCTCGAGCCCTATAAAGAAGCGGCTGATATTATCATCAACAATAACAATCATTTTGACAACAGTTTACGGGTGGTTGCCGACCACTTCAGAAGAATACTGCAGCAGTGTGAAAAAGTATAATACTCTCATTTTTAGAGGTTAAATCAAATTGTCAACAGGTTGTAAAATGTGGTGCCAAAACCTATATTTGCCCGCTTCGGTAGCACAACGTAGCCATGTTTTGCCGAACCGTTTAAATGTTTCCGGAAGGAAACACCAATTGAAAACAATAATTAAAAACAGAATAATAGAAACAAATGAAAAGTAAAGGCGCAGTAAAGCTGTTTGCGATCGCACTCACCCTGGTGTGTATCTTCCAGCTATCGTTTACGTGGGTTACAAACAAAGTTGAACAGGAAGCAAAGGAGTTTGCAAATGGAGATCCTGTAGTGGAAAGAGCTTATCTCGACTCAATTGCACGCCTTCCGGTGTACAACTTAGGCATTGCTGAGTATACCTACTTGCAATGTAAGGAGCGTGAGCTTAACCTTGGTCTCGATTTGCAGGGCGGAATGAACGTGACAATGGAAGTTTCCATTGGAGATTTGATTCGCTCATTGTCGAACAACAATGCAGATCCAACCTTTAACAAGGCGATTGAAGTAACCAACGAAAAAATCAAAAAAAGCAGAAAAGATTATGTGACATTGTTTGGCGAAACGATGACTGAGCTTAATCCTAACGTGAATCTGGCCAGCATTTTTGCTAACCAGTCGAACAAGGATAAAATCAAAATCAGTTCAACGAATAATGAGGTAATCAGCTATATTAAAGAAGAAGCAGAATTAGCGGTTGACCGTTCGTTCCAGATTCTTCGCTCACGTATCGATAAATTTGGTGTAACCCAGCCTAATATTCAAAAGCTGGAAGGTAGCGGCCGTATTTTGATTGAATTGCCTGGTGTTGACAATCCGGCCCGTGTTCGTAAACTATTACAGGGAACAGCTAAACTGGAATTCTGGGAAACGTTTGACAACCCTGAAGCTTACAAACACCTGTCGACTGCCAATGATGTATTGCGTAAAGTATTGGCAAACGAAAAAGTTACGGTTGACACAACAGCAACCGATACTGACACCGCCACCGCTACGAGCGCATTGGCCGGTTTGAGCAACTCATCTGCTACTGCAACAACCGATTCAACCGCTAAAGATACTTCGGCTGAAAAAACGATTGAGCAGTTCTCAAAAGAAAATCCATTGTTTGTATTGTTACGCCCGTATGCTGATGAGCAAAATATGCTGGTTGCAAAAGGTTCGATGTGCGGTACAGCTTTGATTAAAGATACTGCTAAAATTAACAGCTACCTGAACACTCCTGAAGTAAAAGCAGTATTGCCGGGCAATATCCGTTTCTTATGGGCATACAAAGGTTTTGGAACAAATGGTGAAGGTGCTGTCCTGCATGCTTTGAAAACTTCTAAAGAAGGAAAGCCTGCATTGGAAGGGGATAAAATTGTAGATGCCCGCAGAGATATTTCTCAAACAGGACAGGTTGAGGTATCGATGTCGATGAATACACAAGGTGCCCGTGAGTGGAAAAACCTGACCAAAGCAAATATTGGCCGCAGTGTAGCCATCGTATTGGATAATGTGGTGTATTCATCACCAACTGTACAAAATGAAATCCCGAACGGACGTTCTTCGATCAGCGGATCGTTTACAAGCGAAGAAGCAGGTGACCTTGCAAATATTTTGAAAGCAGGTAAATTACCGGCTCCGGCCAAAATTACAAGTGAGTCGGTTGTTGGACCAACATTGGGACAAGAAGCGATTAACGCAGGTTTATTGTCGATGATTATCGCTATTTTGACGGTATTCGTATTTATGGCGTTCTACTATAATAAGTCGGGTTTAGTTGCCGACTTAGTATTGTTCATCAACATATTTTTTGTGATGGGGATATTAACCTCTATCGGTGCAGTATTAACCCTTCCGGGTATTGCGGGTATCGTACTAACCATTGGTTTGGCTGTAGATGCGAACATCCTGATTTTTGAGCGTGTGCGTGAAGAACTGGCACACGGCAAATCGGTTTCTCAATCGATTGCTGAAGGATTTAAACACGCTATGCCTTCTATTATCGACTCAAATGTAACCTTGTTATTATTGGGTACCATCCTTTATGTATTCGGAACAGGTCCTATTCAAGGGTTTGCAACAACGTTGATCATTGGTATCTTGTCATCATTGTTTGCTGCGGTTCTGATCTCAAGAGTAATTTTTGAGTGGATGTTGTCAACCAAAAAAACAATCACATTCGATACAAAGTACACCCGTAATGCTTTCAAAAATATTCATATTGATTTCGTAGGAAGACGTAAGATCTACTATATGATTTCAACAGCGGTGATCATCATTGGAACCATTTTCTACTTTAAAAACGGTGGCTTTAATCTGGGCGTTGATTTTAAAGGTGGCCGTACCTATATCGTTCGTTTCGATAATGCAATGAATACTGAAGAAGTGAAAATCTCACTTGAGAAAGTGTTTGTCAATTCACAAACGATGGTTCAAACATTGGGTAACGCAAACCAGTTGAAAATTACTACTTCGTACCATATTGACAATACAGATGAGAATGCCGACAGAGAAGTGGAAACTACGTTGGCAACCGGATTGGAAAGCCTGGGTTCTAAATATGAAATTGTACAACAGCAAAAAGTTGGACCTACCGTTGCAACAGATATCGTTTACGGAGCATACGGAGCTATCTTGTTCTCTTGCTTATTGATGTTTGTGTACATTATTGTTCGTTTCAAAAAATGGCAATATGGATTGGGGGCGGTAGTAGCGCTATTCCACGATGTACTCATCGTTCTTTCGTTCTACACCATTTTTGACAATGTATTGCCATTCTCACTTGAGATTGGTCAGGACTTTATTGCTGCGATTTTAACGGTAATGGGTTATACCATGACAGAAACGGTAATTGTATTTGACCGTATCCGTGAGCGTATGAGCGAGCGTGGTCAGGTTGATACTGCCGGTGAAGAACGCAACAAATTGATCAACTTTGCCTTGAACAGTACTTTAAGCCGTACCATCCTGACGTCATTGTCGGTATTCTTTGTATTGGTTGTAATCTTCATCTTTGGAGGTGAGAGCATCAGAGGATTTATCTTCGCCTTGCTTGTAGGCCGTGTTATCGGTACTTACTCGTCATTGTGTATTTCAACTCCTATTGTAGTTGATTTTGATAAGAAGGAAGTAGCCAAGCCGGTTACAGCCTAATTTTTCGCGAGACATAATCTTTTTTGTAAAAGGCCGTTCTAAAAAGTGGAACGGCCTTTTATATTATCCACAAGTGTTCAGATTATCATGCCGATAACTTGGGGCGAAGCGTTTAATATTGAACGTAGTAAGAATCAAAAATATGAATACTGTTTTGTTGCAAATTGTTTCAGAAGCCCCAACCGAAATTCACTCTCAGAGCATGCTTTCGTTGGTGATGAAAGGCGGGGTTGTAATGATCCCGATTGTGATACTGTCAATTGTGAGCATTTATATTATGGTGGAGCGTTGGATGTTTATCCGCAAGCGTTCACAGAACCTTGATAATTTTACCAATCAAATCATTGATCAGTTGCAGGACGGTAACATCAAAGGGGCTAATGCGCTCTGCGAACGCAACCCGGGTTCAATGGGTAATATCATTCAATCGGGATTGTCTTCCATCGGAAGACCAATTAAGGATATTGAGTCGATGATGGAAAGTCAGACCAATATTGAAGTTGCCGAAATGGAACGCAAAATGAACTATTTGGGTTTGATAGCAGGTATTGCTCCCATGCTTGGTTTCATTGGAACCATCTCAGGGGTTATCAAGATTTTTTACAGCATTGCACTTTCCGACAATATCAGTATTGGTATTATTGCCGGTGGTTTATATGAAAAAATGATTAGTAGCGGGTCGGGACTTATTGTTGGGTTGGTTGCCTATACCGGCTACCATTTGCTGAACAACCTCATCGACCGTTTTACGCTGACCACCCAAAAGGATGCACTTTTCTTCTTGCAACAAATTCAAAAGGCGGGTAAATGAAACTCAAACGAAACCGGAAATTTCATGCCGAGGTAGCAACAGGACCCTTAAACGATATCATGTTCTTTTTGATGTTGTTCTTCCTGATTGTATCTACGCTTGCGAATCCCAATGTGATTAAAATTTTGCTTCCTAAATCGAAGGCGGCTCAGGCCATCACCAAACAACCTGTTTCGCTTACAGTGACGGTTGATAAACATTATTTTATCAATAAGCGTGAAGTTTCATTTGACCGTTTGGAGGCTGAATTATTGGCAGAAATAGGAAGCGTGCCGGAACCAACTGTGGTCATTAGATTACCTAAAGATTTACAGGTGCAGGATTTGGTAGATGTGATGCAGATTGGAGCGAAAAACCATATCAAAATGGTACTCGCCACCGACAAAAACTAATTCTTTAGGAATTGTGCCTGTGTTTTAATGTATAGAATAAGGTCGCTCTGTGCGAATTGCCACCGATTCATTCAACAATTTTAAGAGTTGACGCAAATTTGCACTTCCAGTATGGGCATTCTTTTTTATAACTGACTATCGGATGTCAACTTACCCTCGCGCACCCCTGCCCCTAGCAAGGGCCAACCGCACACTTTCTAAAAGGCTTGTGCGTTAGGGGGCAGACAATATTCCGATATTCTTACATTTTAATCTGTGCTAATCAGTGGCTTTTCTTCAGCACTCTTCAACACATATCAATTGTTTCTTATCTTCGATACATGCATGTCGAACTCATCCGTGATTTTTGTATCGCCAAACCTGCCGTTACGGAAGATTTTCCGTTTGACGAAGACACCCTTGTGTTTAAGGTTGCCGGAAAGATGTTTGCTCTGGTTTCGTTATCGGAAGCCAATAGCATCAATTTAAAATGTGACCCGGAACGCGCTGTTGAATTGCGCAGCAATTATGAAGCAGTACAACCCGGCTACCACATGAATAAAACACACTGGAATACGGTTTCTTTTAACCGTGATGTGCCGGATGAATTATTGCTGGAACTGGTTGCTCATTCTTACAGTATCGTTGTAAAAAGGCTTACAAAAAAAGTCAGGGAGGAATACAACCTCACAATTTAGCAGCTGCATAAAAAATTAGTCTTGCAAATTGACGGCTATTTATTTACTTGCCTGCGATGAATATCCAGCAAAACATTTCACTTAAATCATTTAATACATTTGGTATTGATGTTACAGCCCGTGAGTTTGTAGAGGTTAAAACCCTCGAAGAGCTTCAGGTGCTTTGTAGCAACTTTAACCTTGTGGAGCGCAATGTGCTGGTGTTGGGAGGAGGCAGTAACCTGTTGCTTACAGGTAATGTAGAAGGAATGGTCATCAAAATCTCCATCAAAGGCATTGAGGTAATTGAAGAGAATGAAGAGAATGTGTGGGTGAAGGTGGCTGCGGGTGAGGTATGGCATGACTTTGTCCGCTGGTCGATTGACCACGGTTATGGAGGACTGGAAAACCTCTCGTTGATTCCCGGATGTGTTGGGGCTTCGCCCATGCAGAATATCGGAGCTTATGGCGTGGAGATTAAAAACACCTTTGTGTCATTGGATGCCATTGAAATTGACGGTGGCAATCAAAAAACTTTTACACATGCAGAGTGTAAGTTCGGATACCGCGAAAGCATTTTTAAACAAGAAGCAAAAGGCAAATATATTATTGCATCGGTTACATATAAACTGAGTAAGCATCCTCAGTTGAATACCACATACGGGGCCATTCAGCAAACACTTCAAAAGCATCAGATTGCCGAACCATCTGTAAAAGATGTGAGCAATGCCGTAGTTGAGATCCGTACCTCTAAACTGCCCGACCCCAAAGTGCTGGGCAATGCAGGAAGCTTTTTTAAGAATCCTGAAATTCCGGATGAGCAATACCTGAAACTGAAAGAACAATACCCCGGTATTGTTGGTTATCCGGCCAGTGCCGGGAAAACAAAGGTTGCTGCCGGATGGCTTATCGAACAATGTGGTTGGAAAGGGAAACGTGTTGGTAATACCGGTTCGCATAAGGATCAGGCATTGGTACTGGTGAATTACGGAGGCGCTACTGGTTCCGAAATCTGGCAACTGGCCATGGATATTCAGCAAAGCGTGCAACAAACCTTTGGCATCACTATTCAGGCTGAGGTAAATGTGATTTAATCCCCCTTTTTGCCCTGTGGTTTAATGTGCTTAATTGAGCACCAAGTCTTATCTTCGTGCCCTTCATTCAAGACATATTTTAGCAGTCTTGGAGTTGATACCGTTTATGAGAAAAAGAAAGTTCCAACCGTATATCCTCGAAAATATTACCATCACCAATGCGGGTAGTGACGGAAAAAGTGTAGCCCGTCAGGATGAAAAAGTGGTGCTGGTTGATTTTGGTGTTCCGGGTGATGTGGTGGATATAGAGGTGACTTCGACAAAGAAAAAAGTAAACTTCGGTCGCGTAAAACGTGTGGTTACACCTTCGCCCAGCAGGATTGAACCTTTTTGCGAGCATTTTGGCGTATGCGGAGGATGCAAATGGCAGCACATGAGCTATGCCGCTCAGCTAACCTATAAAAACCAGCAGGTACTCGATGCTTTTGAACGTATCGGAAAATTTCCGTTTCCTCCGTTTATGCCTATTGTTGGATCGGCTAAAACACAAGGATACCGTAATAAACTAGAGTATTCATTTACCGATCGTAAATGGCTTACGGCTGTGAGTGATAAAGAAACCATGTCGGATGATGAGCATAAAGGACTTGGGTTTCATATTCCAGGACGGTTTGATAAAGTGCTGGATATTGCCCATTGTTACCACCAGCCCGATCCCTCCAACCGTATTCGGTTAGCGGTGAGAGATTTTGCGATTCAACACGGATATTCGTTTCACAATGCGCATTCGCAGGACGGTTTTATGCGTAATATCCTCATCCGTAATTCCTCATTGGGAGAGTGGATGGTGGTGGTTGTGTTCAAGGAAAACGACCCCGAAAAAATCAATCCGCTGATGGATTTATTGAAAGGGCAGTTTCCTGAAATTACATCACTGTTGTATGTAATCAATGGAAAGATGAACGATACCATTCATGATTTGCCTGTTCATGTTTACGCAGGAAAGGATCATCTGGTAGAACGTTTGGGCAATGCAGTGTTTCATATCGGAGTTAAATCATTCTTCCAGACCAATACCGACCAAACACTCAATTTATACAATGTAGCGCGTGATTTTGCAGGACTTACAGGTACCGAAAATGTATATGACCTGTACACCGGAGTGGGAACCATTGCTTTGTATGTGGCCGAAAAAGCCCGTCAGGTAGTGGGAATCGAATATGTTGAACAGGCGATTGTTGATGCCAAACACAATGCTGAGTTGAACAAGAACACTAATACCCATTTTTATGCCGGTGATATGAAGGATGTATTGAATGATGAGTTGATTGCACGTCACGGTAAGCCGGATGTGATCATCACCGACCCGCCTCGTGCGGGTATGGACGAAAAAGTGATTCAGAAAATTCTGGAAGCAGCCCCTCAGAAGGTTGTTTATGTGAGTTGTAATCCGGCCACACAGGCCCGTGATATTGCATTGATGATTGAACAATATGAAGTAACGGCAGTTCAACCGGTAGATATGTTTCCGCATACGCACCACGTTGAGAATGTGGCCCTGTTGCAACGCAGGGGGTAGAGACGTTTAATTAAACGTCTTTACCCCCTGCATTACAATTGACAACGACAACACCTGAAAAATTATTGACAATATTATGCTACGTTTTTTTGCGACAGAGGTTTTTAAAGAAATTTCATTTGACGGTAAACTTCAGCTTCATTATGCTATATCCAATTACGGACGACTTGTAAGCTACACAGACAAACCGGCAGACGGGCGATTTGTGAAAGGGACAACAATCAAAGGTTACAGGATTTTTCGCTACAAAATTCGTGATGCTGACAACAAACTAAAACACCGGCATTTTTTCTATTACAAACTTGTTGCGGACTATTTTCTTCCAAAGACCTCAGACGACCAGATTTACGTTTTGCATTTGGACTATAACAAAATGAACGATTTTGCAGGCAATCTCAAATGGGCTACACGGGAAGAAATGCTGGAACATCAGCAGAAAAGTCCTCATGTTCAGGAGGCCCGAAGAAAACTTGTAGAACACAACAAAAACCGTAACGGACACAAACTCACAACAACGAAAGTAATGCTTATTAAAAAGCTACTTGCCAACCCCAACCGCAAAACACGAATGAAAATGATAGCAAAGCAGTTTGGCATAAGCGAAATGCAGCTTTATCGCATTAAGTCGGGAGAAAACTGGGGACACATAAAAGTTTGATCGTATGACGAGAGAAAACTACCGCCAACCGTTAACGTATGATGGGCATTTAATATTCAAACAAACACACACACAATTAATAAATCAACTTCGTTCAACATAATTAACACCAATCAATGACAGAAGAAGAATTCAATAAACTGATTGAAACCTTAAAGGTTGATTTGAAAATTTATGATGAAATGATCAAGGAAGTTTCATCAGATATGATTGCCGAAGGGTTTACCCAATACCCTGTTTTTATTGCCGCCAATCAACCTGTCAAAATGGGCGAATTGATTTTGGACAAAGAAGATCATTCGGCCACCTTCAGTATATATGCTACTACACTGGAAGAAATGGAGGAGCGTAATCTGGTACTCGAAAACAAAAAGGCGGAGTTTATCCGCACCTATAAAGACCCTGAAAAATTTATGTGCGTGATGTTGCTTACGGCCAGCATTGCCAGTTTTGTTTTTGTTCCATATAAAAGCTAACTCGCAACTCCTGAACCATGTCACATTATCCCCGGGTTGCCGTAGTCATTATTCACTGGAACCGTAAAAATTTGCTTGAGCGGTTTTTACCATTCGTATGCGCTTCCACATATCCAAATCTGGAAGTGGTGGTGGCCGATAACCATTCATCAGACGATTCGGTTGCATGGGTGCGTGAGCATTTTCCGCAGGTAACTATTGTGCAGAATGATGATAACTACGGGTATGCCGGAGGGTATAACCATGCATTGCAACATGTAAAAGCGGATTATTATGTACTGCTCAATAATGATATTGAGGTACCTCCAACCTGGATAGAACCTGTGATTGAAGTGATGGAACGTGAGCCTAAACTGGGAGCATGCCAGCCTAAGATGATAGATTATGCTAACCGCAAAAGTTTTGAATATGCAGGAGCCTGTGGTGGGTATATGGACCGTTTGGGTTATGTATTTTGCCGTGGACGTTTGTTTGAAGAACTCGAAGAAGACAAAGGACAATACGATACAGAGGCTGATATTTTTTGGGCCACAGGAGCTTGTTTGTTTATCAGGAGTGAGGTGTTTCATGCGGCAGGTGGGTTTGATGAAAACTTTTTTGCCCACATGGAAGAGGTGGATTTGTGTTGGAGGGTACAGTTGCTTGGCTATAAACTAAAGGTGATTCCAAGCTCTCATGTATACCATGTTGGAGGCGGAACACTCAATAAAATGAGTCCGCAAAAAACCTATCTGAATTTCCGCAATAATCTGATTATGCTCACCAAAAACTTACCGTGGCCAACCTTGCTGTGGCTGATTCCGGTGAGGGCAACTCTCGATTTATTAAGCTCAGGTTTTTTCCTGCTCAACGGATTTCCCAAATACAGCTTAGCGGTTCACCGCGCCCATGCCGATTACTTTTTTAAGTTTGGCAAATGGTGGAAACTCCGCGAAAAAGTAGCTCCTGTTTTTAAGAATGAAAGCTTTAATGGAGTATACAATGGCAGTGTGGTTGCCGAGCATTTTTTAGGCAAACGCAAGTACTTCAGTCAGCTGAAAAAGCCACTCTAATTTTGTAAGTTGCGGTATGGCAAAACTCGATAAAGGCTTTACCTCCACACTCGAAAAGTTTGATGGCAACCTGTGGTATTTTTACCTGCCGGTTTCGGCTGCCCGGGCTAATCCGTTTATTTCGGGTAAGGACAGACGTGTGGTGTGTACCCTCAACCAAACAATAACTTTTCAGGCGGCTTTAATGCCTTTAAAGGGTGGAGATTATTTCATCAACGTCAATAAAAAGACGCGTGATACACTGAAATTGCAGGAAGGCTCTGAGGTTCATGTAATGTTGGTAAAAGATGAAAGTGAATACGGCTTGCCTGTTCCCGAAGAGTTTGCAGAATTGCTGAAACAGGATATTGAAGGAAGTGAACGTTTTCATGCGTTAACACCCGGTAAACAACGTACCTTATTATATATCATCGCTAAGCCTAAAGCATCGGATTTAAGGATTCGTAACGGGATGGTTATTTTAGAGCATCTCAAACGAACCAAAGGTGAAATTCATTACAAAGAGCTTAATCAGGAGATGAAACAAAGCTGATGTACGCCATCGTTGATATCGAAACCACGGGTGGTTATGCCGACTCAAACGGGATTACGGAAGTTGCCATTTATGTATTTGATGGAGCCCGTGTGGTTCATGAGTTCTCGTCACTGGTGAATCCCGGAGTGCCCATTCCTCCTTTTTTAGAACAGTATACGGGCATCACCAACGAGATGGTAAGTGCCGCACCTTTCTTCAAGGAGATTGCAAGCGAGGTGTTCGATTTACTGAAGGACAATATTTTTGTGGCACACAATGTCAACTTCGATTATTCTTTTTTGCATCATCAACTGGGTACGCATGGTTTTCATCTTGATACCCCAAAGCTGTGTACGGTAAGGTTGAGCCGGAAAGTATTTCCGGGATACAAATCGTATAGTCTGGGTAATATTTGCGCGGCATTAGGTATTCCCATTGCTAACCGTCACCGTGCGGCCGGAGATGCGTTTGCCACGGTTAAATTGTTTGCAGCCATTCTCAAGCAGGATGAAAGTTCCATTCTTCAAGCATTTTTAAAGAAGGGTTCCAAAGAATACAATCTTCCCCCAAATCTTCCCAAAGAGCAGTTTGAGGCGTTGCCACAACGAAGTGGTGTATATTATTTTCACGACTCACAGGGCAAGGTGGTGTATGTAGGTAAAGCAAAAAACATCAGACAACGTGTGGGCTCACACTTTAGCGGCAATGGAACCGGCAAACAAAAGCAGGATTTTTTGCGCTGTGTACATGGGGTTTCGCATCAGGAGTGTGCAACCGAACTGATGTCGCTGATTATGGAAGCCACGGAAATTCGCAGGCACTGGCCGGAGTTTAACCGTGCCCTCAAAAAAATTGAATTTCACTTTGCCTTATACCAGTATCAGGATCAAAATGATTTTGTACGTTTAGCGGTTGAGCGGGTCCGCAAACACCTCAAACCCCTGTATACGTTCCGTACACAGGTGGAGGCTATTCATACGCTTCAGCATTTGGTTGAAGAATATCAACTGTGTCCGCGTTTGTGTTTAATACACCATGCCGAGCAATCGGGTTCGGCATTGGATAGCAGTTGTTGCAAAGGAGTCTGCGAGCGCATCGAATCAGCCGATGATTACAACCAAAGGGTAGAGCGTGCGGTTGATTCACTTGTGAACGGTGAGTCGTATGCTGTTGTCGACAAAGGTTTGTATGCCGATGAATACAGTTGTGTATTGATAGAGAAAGGACGGTTTTACGGAATGGGATATATTCCTGTTGATACCAATATCACTGATGTCGATCAACTCAAACAATTCATCACACCACATAAAGACAGTTTTTATGTTCGCGAAGTAATTGAGTCGGAAGTGATGCGAGGAAAAGGAAGTGTGGTAAGTCTGACTTAAACGGTACGAAGGGTTGTACCTTCATCGTTTACCGTCAATTGGTAAGTTTGCCCCATCACCAGAGCCAGGTTACGGGCTTCATGTCCGGCAGGGAATCCCATTGAAACAGGATATGAATACATCGAAACATGTTCGGCAATAATTTCTTCGGCAGTTTTTCCAAACGGAATGGTATTGTCTTTCATATCGCTCATATCACCAATCACCAAACCTGCCAGCTTATCCAGCTTTCCGGTACGTTTCAGGTTCATCATCATCCGGTCGATATGGTATAGATATTCATCGAGGTCTTCCAAAAACAACAAACAGCCATCGGTTTGAATATCGGAATTGGAACCGATGATGGAATACAAAACGGACAGGTTTCCGCCCACCAGTTTTCCGGTTGCCGAACCTTTGCGGTTGTGTACGTGAACAGGTGCTATGTAAGCAGGATGCTGCCCGAACAATACCTGTTTGAGTGTTTCAATGCTTTCGGCATGTGCGCGTGATGGCTGCATACTGAAAGCCATAGCCGCGTGTATGGTTTGAATACCGCAATGGCGGTAAATATGATTGTGCAAAACAGTGATATCACTGAATCCGATCAACCACTTTGGCGATTGAGTGAATGTTGTAAAGTCGAGTTGATCAACGATCCTCACGGTTCCATATCCGCCACGTGCGCAAATAATGGCATGAACTGATGGGTCATCCAGCAATTGTTGCAACGCCTGAGTACGGGTATTGTCAGGTCCTGCAAACTGGTGTTGCTCTTCAAACAAACCATCGGCCAGTTTTACGTTCAGTCCCCATGATGAAAACAGTTGAACTGCGGGCTCAATTTCCTGCGGACTAACCTTGCGGGCGGTAGCTGTAATGGCAATGGTATGGCCTTTTTTCAGGTACGGTGGATGCATCGTTTATTACGAGTTGTTTATTGAAAATTTGTGTTACATAGATATATCTGCTACTGGAGTAATCCCGGAGACGCAAAGTTTTGCGTCTTTACTACGCGTCTTTACGGACTACAGTGCTATGATCCATAAACTATGATCTTTCCTCATTGCCCGCTGCCTGCTTTTGGCGAGGTAAACTCGCCATCGCGAGCAAAGCCTCGCGACTTATTGCTTACTATTGCTTATGTATACTTTTCGTCAAACTTAAGTTTGATGTCGGTTACGATTTGTTTGACTTCCTGCTCCTGGCTCTTATCGCATATCATCAGTACATCAGGGGTGTCTACTACAATCAGGTTATTGATGCTTTTTACAACTACCAGCCGGCCATTATTGGTACCCGCGCTAATCATAGAGTTTTCGGAATCGTAGGCAAATATATTCTTGCCTTTGATTACATTTCCTTTCGCATCCTTCTCTGATATTTCATACAAAGAAGTCCATGTTCCCAAATCACTCCAGCCAAAATCAGAAGGAATCACATATACATTAGATGCTTTTTCCATGATACCGTAATCAATGGAAATACTGCGGCATTGTTCGTAAAGACGTTGAATCTGGGCCTGCTCATCAGGCGCGCCATAAAACTGGCTGGCTTCATGAAACAAAGCATATTGCTCCGGCAGATGTTCCATAAACGCATTGCGGATGCTCCAGCCGCTCCATACAAAGATGCCGGCATTCCAAAGAAAATCGCCCGACTCAAGGAATGTTTGGGCAATTTCGAGAGTCGGTTTTTCGGTAAATGTTTTTACCTTGTATATATTGTTCTGTTGTCCTTCGTCAATATATTGAATATATCCATAACCGGTATCCGGGCGGTTGGGGCGAATGCCAAGGGTAATCAAAGAATCATGCTGTTTGGCATATTCCATGGCATTAAAGAGATACCGCATAAAGGTGTCTTCATCCAGAATCAGGTGATCGGAAGGAGCCACAACACAGATTGCATCCGGATTTATTTTATGGATCTTAGAGCTGGCAAAAGCAATACAGGCGGCTGTGTTTTTTGCGGTAGGTTCGCCCAAAACACATTCAGGATTGATATCCGGAATTTGCTCCAATACCAGCTTGGTATACCCCATGTTGGTGACAATGAAGATATTATCCTTTTCGAAGTGTTTTAAAAAACGCTTGTATGTAAGTTGCAACAAGCTGCTGCCGGTGCCTAGTATATCTAAAAACTGTTTGGGGTAATTGCTGCGGCTTGAAGGCCAAAATCGGGTACCAATTCCACCTGCCATAATGATGGCATAATGATTTTTATTTTTTTCCATTAACTGTTATCTTCACAATTGCAAACGTTAATCAACCCTGCCAAGTATCATGCATGATTTATGTCACAAAGAAAGATTTTAAATTCCATATTTTAAAAAAAACAAAGGAAGAGATTAACTTCGTGCCCCTTTTAGTTAAAAATCAAAAGGATGCGTCTTTTTTAAGGGCGCATCGGTAAAGTTTATTTGAGCATGAAAGCAGCAAAAACTGTAAAGAAAACCACTAAAAAAGCTTCCTCTTCAAAGGCAGAAGGTAATGCACTTGAAAGTCTTCAGGAGTTTTTCGGATTTGATACATTCAAAGGCGATCAGGAAGCAATTATCAATAGTGTACTTGCAGGTGACGATACCTTTGTGATTATGCCAACCGGTGGAGGTAAATCACTTTGTTATCAATTGCCCGCATTAATGATGGAGGGGACAGCCATTATTATTTCTCCGTTGATTGCATTGATGAAAAATCAGGTGGATCAGATTCGTTCATTCAGCCATGATACTGTTGCTCACTTTTTAAATTCATCGCTTACCAAAACTGAAATTACCAAGGTAAAGCAGGATGTTACCGCAGGGCAAACCAAGATGTTGTACATCGCCCCTGAAACATTGAAAAAGGATGAAACCATCGACTTCCTGAAAAGCATTAATATATCGTTTGTTGCTGTTGATGAAGCGCATTGTATTTCGGAGTGGGGACATGATTTCCGACCTGAATACCGCAGAATCAAACAGATGATCAAGGAAATTAAGGATGTGCCGATGATGGCCCTGACTGCTACTGCAACACCCAAGGTTCAGCAGGATATTCAGAAGAATCTGCAGATGAGTGACGCGTTGGTTTACAAATCATCGTTTAACCGTACAAACCTGTACTACGAGGTAAGACCTAAGGGCAAAAAAACGGAGGTGATGAAAGACCTCGTTTCGTATGTCAAAAGCAAAAAAGGAAAGTCAGGAGTTATTTATTGTTTGAGCCGCAAAAAGGTTGAAGAGATAGCAGAGGTGCTTAAAGCAAATGGCGTAAAAGCTTTGCCTTACCATGCCGGATTGGATGCCAAAACACGTGCGGCCCATCAGGATGCTTTTTTGATGGAAGATACCGATGTGATTGTCGCAACCATTGCCTTCGGAATGGGAATTGACAAGCCGGATGTTCGTTTTGTGATTCACTATGATGTGCCTAAAAGCATTGAAGGATATTATCAGGAAACCGGTCGTGCCGGCCGTGATGGAATAGAAGGAGAATGTGTGCTTTATTACAATCCGGCTGATATTGATAAGCTTGAGAAGTTTATGAAAGACAAGCCGGTTGCCGAGCGTGAAATTGGTGAACTGTTAATCTTCGAAACACAGGCATTTGCCGAAACGGCTGCCTGCCGCAGGAAATTCTTGCTTCACTATTTTGGTGAAGAATACGATGATAAAGGCTGCGGAAAAATGTGCGACAACTGTCGTCATCCGAAGAAAAAAGAAGATGCGAAAGCAGAAGCGGTATTGGCACTTCAACTCATTCAGGAAATCAATGAGAAACATGTACTCAAGCATATTGTGGATGTGCTTACCGGTAATAAAACACATGAAGTAACCCTGAATGATCATCAGAAGCTATCATCATTTGGGAAAGGAAAAGACCATGATGAAAATTACTGGAAATCGCTTATCCGGGTGCTTTTGTTACAAGGATTTATCACAAAAAATATAGAGAACTACGGTTTGCTGAGCATTAGCGCCAAGGGTGAAGCCTTTATTAAAAAACCAACCAAGTTTGAGATTGCCATCGACCAGCAGTTTGATAAAGTACTGGAGTCGGATGATGATGCCAATGTAGAAACCGAGAATGTGTTTGATGAGGTTTTGTTAGGCATGCTCAAAGACCTTACGCGTAAAGTGGGTAAACAACTTAACCTTCCTCCTTATGTTATTTTTCAGGAACCTTCATTGGAGGAAATGGCCTTTAAGTTCCCGATTACCATGGATGAGCTGAGCAAGGTAACCGGTGTCAATAAAGGGAAGGCTGTTAAATACGGAAAGCCGTTTATTGAAATGATTGCCAAGTATGTTGAGGATAATAATATTGAGCGTTCGGAGGATGTTGTGGTGAAATCGGTGGTCAACAAATCAGCCAAAAAAATTGCCATCATCACCAATATAGATAAGAAACAAAGTCTGGAAGACATTGCCCGCAGCATTGGTATGACCATGCCTGAATTGCTGGATGAAATTCAGAATATTGTTTTGTCGGGAACCAAGCTCAACCTGAAAGTATACATTAATGATATTGCCGATGAAGACATTCAGGAAGAGGTAATGGACTTTTTCAAGAAGAGTCAGAAAGATTCGCTGGAAGAAGCTCTGGCAGAATACGGAAGCGAGTTTTCCAAAGATGATCTTCATTTGATGCGTATCCATTTTATTTCTGAAATAGCTTACTAATCGTGCGCTTTGCAAAACCAATCTTAATTATACATCTGCTCAAAATATAAACCGTGTCAGACATTCACCACAGCAAACAACTTTCGCGTTTAAGTATTGCCGGTTTATTGGTAGCATTAGGTATTATTTATGGAGATATAGGAACGTCTCCATTATATGTTTTCAAGGCCATAATTCAGGGAAAAGTAATTACAGAGGAACTTATTTTTGGCGGGCTTTCCTGTATTTTCTGGACATTAACGCTGCAAACAACAATAAAATATGTAATCATAGTATTACGTGCCGACAATAACGGTGAGGGAGGGATTTTTTCATTATATGCGTTAGTAAGAAGACGAAAGCCATTTTTGATTATTCCTGCCATTGTTGGAGGCTGTGCATTATTGGCAGATGGCATGATTACGCCCCCTATCTCTGTATCGTCTGCGGTAGAAGGGTTGCTGATTTTAAATCCTGATATTCCTACGATTCCTATCGTATTGGTAATCATAACCATGCTCTTTATTTTGCAACGTGTTGGAACCAATATTGTTGGAAAGATGTTTGGGCCAATTATGTTGGTTTGGTTTAGTATGCTTGCTTTTTTTGGAGCAAGAGGATTGATGCATAACCCTGAAGTGCTGAATGCTCTTAATCCCATTTACGCCTATAACTTATTAGTGCATTATCCCAATGGATTTTGGTTGCTGGGTGCTGTGTTCCTTTGTACAACGGGCGCTGAGGCCTTGTATTCTGATATGGGGCACTGCGGAAAGAAAAATATCCGGGCTACATGGTTTTTTGTTAAAGCAGCTTTGTTACTTAATTATTTTGGACAAGGAGCCTGGGTAATGAATTTTAAAGGCTCAGTCGTTTCAGGTATGAATCCATTTTATGCAATTATTCCTGATTGGTTCCTGTTAACAGGGATTGTGATTGCAACTTCGGCAACAATTATTGCCAGTCAGGCAATGATTACAGGCTCATTTACTCTGGTTGCCGAGGCCTTACGCTTAAATGTATGGCCCAAAGTAAGGGTGAAATATCCCAGCGATGCCAAAGGCCAGATTTATGTTCCGAGTGTAAACTGGATTCTGTGGATTGGTTGTGTTGTGATTGTGCTTTACTTCGAAGAATCATCGAAGATGGAGGCAGCTTATGGTCTGGCTATTATCACAACAATGATGATGACAACCGTTCTGCTTACCAATTATCTGAAGAAAGTAAAAACACCACGGTGGTTTGTGCTGATTATCGGGCTTGTTTATTTTGCGATTGAAGGAAGTTTTTTTGTAGCCAATGTTGTGAAAATACCCCATGGAGGCTGGATGACGTTGTTGGTAAGTGTTATTTTCATTGGAATCATGTGGATATGGTACAAAGGACGCAGAATCAAAAACCGCTTAACGGAGTTTGTTAATCTCAAAAAATTCCTCCCCATTTTGCATGAACTGAGCCACGACCAGTCGGTTCCTAAGTTTGCCACCCATCTGGTATTTTTAACCAGTGCCGATCACTTGATGGAGGTGGAGAACAAGGTGATTTATTCCATTCTTCAAAAGCAACCCAAGCGGGCTGATATTTATTGGTTTCTGCACATACATGTTGACGACCAGCCTTATACCATGCAGTACAAAGTTGATTTTGTAGTGCCTCAGGATGTAATCAAGGTTGAGTTCCGGTTGGGTTTCAGGGTGGAGCAAAAAATCAATTTCTATTTCCGCAAAGTGGTTGAGGAGCTGATGAAAAACGGTGAAGTGGATGTAACCTCTCGTTACGCTTCATTAAGCAAGCTTAATATTACAGGCGATTTCAGGTTTGTGGTATTGAAACGTCACCTTTCTTATGAAAACGAACTTTCGTTGTATGAGCGGATGATCATGGATGGTTATTACCTGCTTGATAAACTCAGTTTGAATGAAGAAAAAGCCTTTGGACTGGATACCAGCTCGGTTATTGTAGAGAAGGTGCCGATGGTGATTGCTCCGCTGAAAGATTTTAAATTGAAGAGAGTTTATAAGTAGAGGTGATACCCTGATTTATTAATGATGTAAATGTTAATATTGAAAGGCTTGACCAATCTTAATTTATCAGATCAATTTTAAATTGTTCCATTTCATCAGGGTTATAATTTTTGATTGAATAAACCCTCCCATTACTGCTTTTTATAATGCCGACATTATCAATTCCAATGTATTTTTTGCCAAATATATTTTTGGTATCAATAAAGTACTGATTGGTGTTTAATTGAGTTGTTTGGCCTTCATGAACAGCAGGAGTAATAAGGATAACAATCTTCGAATAGGTTTTACCCAGTACCATATTTTGAGCACATAAACTTCTGCAGCCTCCACATGAATGGCGGCTCCAATAGATATAATTTACGCTATCTTGTTTCGTTAATTGTGTCGTTTGTAGCATGTTTTCAAAACGTTCTGCTTCAGGAGAAATGGCCTTGTTTCCACAGGCATAAATGATACTAAAAATTAAGCTTAAGCCTATAATATTTAGTTTGGTCTTTAATAGTTTGTTTGTTTTCATCTGCAGGCACATATAAGTATTCATCATCGCAAAAGGATAAAAATAAATTATCGGTAAAATTTGACGGTATATAAAACTCTTTTTGTTGCTTAAGATTCTCACTTACCAAAAATAATGAAAATGGACAATCGTAATATTCGTTTACGGTTCCATCTTCTTCTACAGGCTTGGCGCCATGTTTCATAAACATATAAATATATTTTTTCGAAGGTTGGTAAAATAGTATGCCAGCTCTTGATTGCGAAACCTCATACTCGTTGCTATATTTATAATTAAAATTTTGGGTGTAGTCAAATGACTTATTCTCTTTAAAAAAAGAAGAGTGAAGGGCTATAAAATCCGTTCTATTTTGTTCAAAATCATATTTCCAAATAGTATCAGCATAACTAAAGCTAAACAATAATTTATTGCCAGCTATTAAATTTCTTTTTGAGTAGGCATGATAATCGTTCTGGTATAGATGAGGGAAATAGGGGTTGATTTTGCCTAATAGTATTGCTGTATCAGGGTTGAGTTTAATTAATAAACTATAGCAGTTTTGTTTATATACGTTATTATTATCTTTAGCCTTTGTGTTAAATAATTCAATGGCCACCGTGTCGCCATTAATTGATAGTGGATTACCCGAATATCCTGTATAAGAAAACGAATCAATCCCTTTTACAATAGCATTTAAATTCCATATTTTTTCTTTGCCGGGCATACTAAGTACTAGTACATTGTTGTTTAACAAAATGAATACAGAATCTTTATTGCGTACATAGTGGGCAGAGTAAAATGCCTTATATTTTATTAATGAAATAGAATCAATTTGATTTTGATGCGCTAAATCAACTATATGTAATAAAAAATCACTCTTTGTTATATATGCAATACAATTTTTGACGCCTTCTTTATAAAACTGAACACCTCCTTTTCTGTCTTCAATGCTAATAGGCAATATCACGGAGTCGGTAATAACTGAATCAATAGGTGAAACAACAGTTTCTCTTTTCAAATTGCATCCAAACAATAATAACAATAATAGCGGTAACACCGTAGTAGTGCTACCGCTAAATTTATTTTTAGTATGCATAAGGAAATACATGCGTAAATTCGTGGTTTTGAACCATATTTTCAGTTCCAAAGAAATAAAACTTCTTGTTATTATATTCTTCCATATAAAATGCCCCATTGCCCGAAACGATTTTAGTCCTTACATCGGTCATAATTGCATCATTCCAATTTGGGAAAAACTCAAGAGCAGTTTCTTCGTCTTGAAAATACTGATAAACGGTGTTGGGGTCGCTAATATCTTCTAGCTCAAAAGCCGTTAAAAGATCAGATAAATGGGGGGTAATAATGACATCGGGGAAACACGACTCAACATTATCGTTACAATCTTGGATGCTTGCATCCCACATGCGCATCGTTGCTGCACTTTGTTTTGCAAAAGGAAAAACATATTCGAAAGTATGATTACTTATATCATCTGTTGTACCTAAAAAGTAAAATTTAGCATGATCATACTCTTCCTTGTAAAATGCATAATCTCCGGATAGAATTTTATCTTTTACATCGGCCATAATTAAGTCATTCCAATTTGGAAAAAACTCAAGAGCAGTTTCTTCGTCTTGAAAATACTGAGAAACTGTGTTGGGGTCGCTAAAATCTTCTAGCTCAAAAGCCGTCAAAAGATCAGATAGATGTGGTGTAATAACGAGATCGGGAAAACACGTCTCAACATTATCGTTACAATCTTGTATGCTTGCATCCCACATTCGCATTGTGCTTTGACTTTCAGCACTATTTGTGTTTGTAGTAGAAGTTTTTTTACTTGTTTGTTTTGTGGTTTCCATGTCTGCTGAAACGTCATTCTCTTTTTTACAAGCAAAAAACACCATTACGAATAGAATGGCACTTACTAAATAAATTGTTTTCATAAATTATTGATTTTTGGTCAAATCAAATATAAATGGCTTATTAGCTCAATAATAGGTATTGTTTTTGGTATATATGGAAATAAAATTTCCATATATACCAATCTAATTTCAGTTGGTATATATTTGATTTAGGCTTAATAATCAAATGTTAAAAAATGATACCCTATGAAAGAAAGAAATAATGGACCTATTCAAATTGGAGACAATATTAAAAAAGTAAGGCTGTTAAGAGGGATAAAAAGAGAAGAAATGGCTGATGCCCTATTTATTTGCACCAAACAATATGCAAACATCGAGAACAATAAAAGTAAGCTGGATGTTGAGCGTTTAATTCAAATTGCACAGATATTGAATGTAAACACAAATACATTGTTAAAACTAAATTACGAAGAGTTTTTAACCGGAGAAACAGATTGAGTTAATTTTATTCCCCCCCAAGGGGAATTAATTTAGTATTTAAGAATTATCAGAATTCCTTTTTGGGGGAGGATGGATATGTAGAATTTGAATGATTCCGATGTCAAATATATTCCTCGGACAAGGCTGAAAATCAGCGCCAATTTCATGTAATCGAATCGGGACACAAAATAAAGTGTAATTTTTTTTTGTCCCGATTTGCATGTATCTTTCCTTTTCTTACATTTGCACCCCAATCTGTCCGATGGTGTAACTGGCAACACGTCTGATTTTGGTTCAGAAGAGTCTAGGTTCGAGCCCTAGTCGGACAACAGAAGGATAAGTGCCGGGTTTTTTATTAAAATCCGGCATTTTTTTTAATCATCAGGTTCACAATTGAAGTAAACGGAATACTATGACAGCTCCACGTAACGAGGTAAAATTATTCTCAGGCCGCAATTCCCTTTTCGTAGCCGAAAAGATTGCTGCATCATTTGGACAACCATTGGGAGATATCACCGTATCTCAGTTCAGTGACGGTGAAATCCAGCCTAGTTTAAATGAATCGGTGCGCGGTTGTGACGTGTTTCTGATCCAGTCAACCTTTCCGAGTGCCGACAACCTGCTGGAGTTATTGTTGATGATTGATGCCGCAAAACGTGCGTCAGCCCACTATATCACGGCTGTTATCCCTTATTTCGGGATGGCCCGTCAGGACCGTAAAGACCGCCCGAGGGTATCTATCGGGTCGAAAGTGGCGGCTGATTTGTTGAAAGCAGTGGGTGTGAGCCGCGTAATGACCATGGATTTACATGCTCCTCAAATCCAGGGTTTCTTTGAGGTTCCGGTGGATCACCTTGATTCTTCGTTGATATTTATCCCGTATATCCGTGAGCTAAAAGAAACTAACTTAATTTTGGCCTCTCCGGATATGGGAAGTTCGAACAGAACCCGTACATTTGCCCGCGCTTTGAATTTGGATATGGTTATCTGTGATAAAGAGCGTAAACGTGCAAACGAGATTGCATCCATGACGTTGATTGGTGATGTTGCCGGAAAAGATGTGATTTTGATTGATGATATTATTGATACCGGAAATACCCTGGCTAAATCGGCTCAAATGCTTAAAGATAAAGGAGCATTAAGTGTACGTGCCATGTGTACACATCCGGTGCTTTCGGGCAAAGCCTACGAAACAATCGAGGCTTCGGTGATTGACGAATTGGTGGTATGTGATACCATTCCGTTGAGACGTGAAAGCAGCAAAATAAAAGTACTCAGCGTTGCGGATATGTTTGCAAGTGCAATCAAAAACGTAACCGAGTTTGGATCGATTAGCTCGTTGTTTAACGTCTAAAAGGTCCTTAATAAGATTTTATCCGCATAATTAAATTAAATAAACGCGGCAGAAAGGTGATGCGGATGCACCCGACTGTAGCAAACAAATAATTAAACACAATGAAATCAATTGCCATGTTTGGTTACTTGCGGGACGGAGTTGGTAAATCATCTACCAAAGTGCTTCGAAACGAGGGTAAAGTGCCGTGCGTGTTGTATGGCGGAAGCGGGAACATTAACTTTTCAATGTACTCAGCTGACTTTAAACAATTGGTGTACACACCAAACACTTACAAAGTGAAACTGGATCTGGATGGTAAAACATACAGAGCGATTTTGAAAGATATGCAATTTCACCCGGTGAACGACTCAATTTTACATGCCGATTTTCAAGAGATCCACGAAGACAGAGAAGTTATCTTGGGTGTTCCTGTGAAAATGGTAGGTAACTCAGTAGGAGTTCGTGCGGGAGGTAAACTGATTGTAAAATCAAATAAATTGACCGTTCGTGCATTGCCTAAAAACCTTCCTGATTTTATCGAAATCAATATCGATAACCTGGAAATTGGTAAAGCAATTAAAGTTGGTGAAATCAACGTTGAAAACATGGTTTTGTTGGATTCTCCAAACAATCCTATTGTTATCGTTAAAACCACTCGTGCTGCTGTTGCTGCACAAGCTGACGAGAAAAAGAAATAATCTTTTCTCAAACGTATATAAGAAAGCCAGGAGTTTACTCTTGGCTTTTTTTATGCTCATTGAATATGGACCTCTGGACCTTGGTTGTTTTGAAACTGCCCGATTCTAAATAATAGAGTATTGTTCTTTTGAACCCGCGTTTCCAATGATTGTACTGAATTAGGTTCCACAGCAATCAATAACCCTCCATTCGTTTGAGGGTCGGGTAAAAATGAAAACGACTCAGCAGCATCAACGGTTGGTGCAATGGATACCCGGTTGCTAAAAGCATTCCAGTTGCGGTAAGTAGCATCGGGCAATACAAACTGTTTGGCGAAGGTTTTTGCTTCTTCCAATAATGGAATCGCAGCATAATTGATATTGGCTGTTAAGCGCCCTTTGTCGCACATCTCCAGAAGGTGTCCCAATAATCCAAATCCTGTAATATCGGTTAAAGCAGTAACGCAATCCAGTTTTCCCAACTGTTCTCCAAATTGGTTTAAGGTTGTGAGTTGCTTTACCAACACTTCATCATCTTCGGGTTTGGTTAAACCACGTTTATGAGCGGTTGCCAAAATGCCCAATCCCAAGGGTTTGGTCATGTAAATCAAATCACCCGGTTGGGCCGTGTTGTTTTGTTTGAGATGAGCGATGTCTGCTAATCCATTTACAGACAATCCAAAGAATGGTTCGGGAGCATCAATACTATGTCCGCCTGAAATGACAATGCCTGCGTGCTTGCATGTTTCACGAGCGCCTTCCATCACTTTGGCGGCAAGCTCTGGTGGCAGTTTATCAACCGGCCAGCCTAAAATAGCAATGGCGGTAATGGGTTTACCTCCCATGGCATACACATCACTGATGGCATTGGCTGCCGCTACACGACCAAAGGTATACGCATCATTCACAATAGGCGCAAAAAAATCAGTGGTCACAATCAGCCCTTGTCCATTGCCCAAATCATACACGGCCGCATCATCATTGCTGCTGTTTCCAATCAGGATTCGTTTATCAGATAAGTCAGACCGGTTACCGATCAGCATCTGGTTGAGCACAGCAGGTGCAATTTTGCAGCCACATCCGGCTCCATGAGCGTATTGCGTGAGTAATATTGGTTGTTCCATTATATTATCTTTTTAGCAAGCACAGCTTGCAGATTGGCTTCCGCATCAACGGTTGCGCATTCGAGCCTGTATGTTTTGCGGGTTGATTGTTCAGCATACTGTTTGTATTGTTTGTCGTAATAGGTAAGTAAGATTCGGAAACAACTGTGAATATCGTCTTCGAGCAAAGCCTGAACGGCACGTTTGGTATCCAATCCTCCCAAACGTTTTTGAATGCGGATGATGGCATTGATGAGTTTTTCCTTGTCAAACTTTCCGTAATCCTGAACAATATAATTCAGACGTTCTTCAAATGGAATATCCAATACCACAATCGGAGAGCGCAACATGTTCACGTAAAAATGTTCGGTAAGGTTAATCAAACCTATACGTCTGCTTTCGCTTTCAATCCAGATGGGGACGGGTTGTGTGAATTTGTTTTCAGCATCAACCGAATAAAAGGGTTGGAGTGCATCCACCAACAGGTTCTCAAAATATTCCTGAGAAGGTTGATCCTTCATATCCATATTGCCAAAAGCGGAACCTTTGTGATTGGCAAGTCCTTCGAGGTTAATTATCGGATGACCTTGTTTGTGGAGGCGTTCGAGAATATCTGTTTTACCGCTTCCGGTATATCCACCTAGCGTGTAAAAGTTAAAGGGGAGATTGAGTTGTTCCAATACCCATTTGCGGTATTGTTTGTAACCGCCTTCAAGCAGATACACCGTATAGCCATAAAAGCTGAGCAGCCATGCCATGGCTCCGCTACGCATGCCACCGCGCCAGCAATGCACCAAGACTGTTGTTTCGTTGGCATAAGGATATTTGCTTAATATGGTTTCGGCCTGCTCTATAAATCCGGCCATATTAGGGCCGAAATGTTTTAACCCAATTTTGATTGCATCTTGCCTCCCCACTTGTTTGTAGCAGATGCCAATTTCTTTGCGTTGCTCATCGGTAAAAATGGGAAAGGAAAACGCTCCGGGAATATGAGCGTATGCGTATTCAGCCGGGCTGCGTGCATCCAGTACCGGAAATTGTTTTCCGAGTTTTAAAAACTCATCTATGCTTACTTTGTGAATGGGCATTTCATCTGCAATATATCAATGTAACAGCCAAACAAAAAAGGCTGCATATTGGCAGCCTTCTTTAGGAGTTAAATAAGTTTAGAAAAAGGAACTTGTACTAATCTTTAACTTTCGCATTGCTAGATGGGAAAGGAAAAGAAAAGAGAGAAAGGGTTTTAGCTCCTTTATTTGATTCTATTTTGGCGATTATAGTTTCGGAATCCGACTTAAACCCAAGTAATATATTCTTTTTGTCTGTTGGTCTGGAAGTCTTGTCGATAAAGGTATATGATTGCAAGTCATGTTCCCATTGATGGTTGATCAGGTTTACACTATGTACTCTTTGTTCTTCAGTACTCTGGATTAACTCACGGCCTGTGATCTCAACCTTGTTTTGCTCAAGATCTATTAGAAAAGAAAGTGTTTTACCATATGTTTCAGAAAACACTGAAGCTTTAACAATACTCTTATTAATAATACTCATATCAACAATCCTTGAATCAAATACAGTTGGGGTTGCAATTCCCTTTGCCATTTTAAACATTTCTTTATTACCAATAGACTCTAATTTTTCCATAAAAGGATATTCGATAGTTGAAATGATAGTATTATTTACGAGGTTAATTTTACATACATAAATATGATTAGCATAAATACTTTTATTTCCCGTCATGATATCATTAAAAGAGGTTTTATTTTCAGAAGCAGATAATCCATAGAAATATACAAGCTTGTTTTTCATATCAAGTATAATCCCATTCATGGCGTGATTGTTCCAGTGTTTTTGGGGAGGGCTTCCGGGTTGGATTGTAAGAGGGGCTGACAGGTAATATTCTTGAATATATTTATATGAACCGTTTAATTGTCTTGTGTTAACTGAAGGAGAGAGAGGGTAAGTTGGTTTAAATGAGACGGGATATTCTTTTACCAATTCGCCTTTATAGTTTAACTGGCATATCTTGACGGATGTTGTACCTTGGATTCCACTCTGAGTTTTGTATGCTACGTAGATAAACTCTTCATCGTTTCCTAAAAATTCAACATAATAATCCCTGCGAAGATATTTACCCTCAAATGAAATTGGAGTAATAAATACCTCCAGCTTATTAGTAGAGGGATTGTACTCATAAAGTACTGTTTTAACCGATTTGTTATCAGGGTTTTTATATTTTCCATTTGCTATTTTATGGGCGGTTAAAACGTAAAGATTTTCTTTGCCGGCAAAGCAGGCAACTTTACTAATATCATTACTAGTGGCGCCATTATTGATTGGCCACTCTACTTTTTTCTTTGAGGTATTGATGATATCAGTAGTTTGGTCGCGACTTGTTTCAAATTGTTGACTGTGTGAACTTCCGTCTTTTTTGATGGTTGTTATAAAAGCCCTGTTGTAAGTTCTTGATGCAGCTTTTGTTTCTGCCACTACGAAAGTGTTTTCGCAAAAGGGGCTGCTTACAACAAATGAATGTCTACCTAACAAGTCTACATTGTCGAGTGGTTTTTTAAATTCTAATTGGTTATTAGAATTGAACTTGAGTAGTTTCTGATTGCTTGTTTCGCCTCCTGATTCGATTCCTGTTCTCAGATAAAAGCCATTGCTATCAAGAGGAAGGAGTTCAAGAATCGTTTCTTTACCACTTAGTTGTGTTGAATAAAAAGGAGGTGTTTGAGAATAACAAATGGAAGAGTAGATTAGGGTAAAAGAGAGAATAATGTGTTTCATAGATATTGGTTATAATTATAGACTAATAGATTGCAATATATCCAAGTATGATATATTTTTCAATTGTCGGTCAAACAAAAAAGTCCCGACTGCAAATGCAGTCGGGACTTCTCTGAGCATGATATATCAATCTGTTATTTTAACACTTCACGAGAGATAACAATACGTTGAACCTCTGAAGTTCCTTCGTAAATCTGAGTGATCTTGGCATCACGCATCATACGTTCTACATGGTATTCTTTTACGAAACCATATCCTCCGTGTACCTGAACGGCTTCAGTAGTGACCCACATAGCTGTTTCGGAAGCGTACACTTTGGCCATGGCACTTGCCATACCATAATCTTCACCGGCATCTTTTAAAGCGGCAGCTTTGAAGCACAATAAACGAGCAGCCTCAATGCGGGTTGCCATATCAGCCAGTTTAAACTGAATAGCCTGGTGGTGCATAATTTCTTTACCAAAAGCTTTACGTTCTTTAGAGTATTTAACAGCCAATTCGTATGCTCCGCTGGCTATACCCAACGCTTGTGAAGCGATACCGATACGTCCGCCCGACAATACTTTCATGGCAAACTTAAATCCGAATCCATCCTCTCCAATGCGGTTTTCTTTAGGGATTTTTACATCCTGAAACATGATTGAATGTGTATCACTTCCGCGGATACCCATCTTGTCTTCTTTTTTACCTACGGTAACACCCGGCCAGCTTTTTTCAACGATAAACGCGTTGATACCTTTATGTTTTTTCTCAACATCGGTTTGAGCAATTACCAGATAGTACGTTCCCGAGTTTCCGTTGGTAATCCAGTTTTTTGTGCCGTTCATTAAGTAATGGTCGCCCATGTCAATGGCAGTTGTTTTTTGCGAAGTCGCATCACTTCCTGCTTCAGGCTCTGATAACAAAAACGCTCCATGGCACTGGCCACTGGCCATTGGTACTAAATATTTTTGTTTCTGTTCTTCGGTTCCGTAGTGCTCAAGTCCCCAGCAAACCAATGAGTTGTTTACCGAAACAACCACCGAAGCAGAAGCATCAACTTTCGACAATTCTTCCATGGCCAACACATAAGAAATCGTGTCCATGCCCGACCCTCCGTATTTAGGATCAACCATCATTCCTAAAAATCCGAGTTCACCTAATTTTTTGATTTGTTCGGTTGGAAATTTTTGGTGTTCATCGCGCTCCAAAACACCCGGTAATAATTCTGTTTGGGCAAAATCGCGGGCTGCTTGCTGAACGTTTAAATGTTCTTCGGTTAGTTGAAAATTCATATCCTTATATATTTTTAATGATGGGGAGTGCGAAAATACTGATATGGATTGGAAAAACAAGAAGAAGGAGGATGGAGGATGGAGGTTGGAGGTTAGAGGTTGGAAGTTAGATGTTAGAGTCGCGAGGCTCGCCAGATGGGCATTTACAATAGGGTTTGGTGATTGTATGATAGAAGTTAGAGGTTGGAAGTTAGATGTTGGAGGTTAGAGGATGCGCAATAAACAACTCGCAATAAACAACCCGTAATAACGGTCTCACATCCAGCCTTTGCGCTTAAACCAGGAGTAAACCACAAGAGTAATGAGCAACATTAGGCCCATAACACCCGGATATCCCCAGTTTTTATCAAGCTCGGGCATATAATGAAAGTTCATGCCATATACGCCAACAATAAAGGTAAGAGGGAGAAAGAAGGCCGTAAAAACAGTCAGGGTTCGCATCACCTCATTGGTGCGCTGTGAGGAAATGGACAGATAAATATTAAGCAGTGAGATGATGCTATCGTATACCTCTTCCATTTGGGTATCTGTTTTAATATAACTGTCCTTCAAATCCTGAACATAAGGGTTTTTACGGGACGAAACTTCACTTACTTTTTGAACAATCTCCTGATTCAGGTTGGTGAGTTTGCGCAACGCATAAATTTTGCGTTTAATGCGGTAGAGGCTTTTGAGTAAATCGGGAATCCGTTTTTTGAGAAACACTCTGGATTCATAAAAGTCAATTTCGGCATCCAGTTTTTCGGCTGGTTGTTGATAGGAGGTAAAACAAGCCTCTACAGCCTTGCATACCACATCGGTTGTGGATGGATGGTTGCGGTATTTTACAATTGCTTCATCAAGCAAAGGAAGCTCCTTGCGATGAATGGTAATCAATAAATCTTTGGTGAAAAATATTGCGAGCTTACTGGTCAGTGACTGGATGGAGTCGGCCTGCTTATCGGCTTCTGTATCATAAAACCTGCAAATGATAAAATGCACATCATCAATCAACTCATATTTGGGCAGGTGCTCAGGCTGCATACAATCCTGTATGGCCGAAGGGTGCAACTTATACTGTTCACCCAAAGCCAGTAATTCTTCATTGGTTGGGTTTACAACGTTTACCCACTCAAAAGAGGTTTCTGATTTGCCTTTAAAAGGATTGATCATGAAACGAATATACGGTTTTGTTGATTGTGTTAATGATGTTGAGTATGGTAAGTGAGGAAGCGGATAAAACAAAAACACCTCGCAAACCCTGAGGTAAGCGAGGTGTTTATTTGAATAAATAACCAGTTAATTAACTATGATTAAGCCGAAGCTAAAGCATTTTTGTTACGTTTGCGCTCGTTTTCGTCCAAGTAAATTTTACGCAAACGAAGGGATTGAGGAGTAATCTCTACGTACTCATCACCCTGGATATACTCCATGCACTCTTCCAAACTCATATTGATTTTTGGAGCGATACGGGTTTTATCATCCGAACCTGAGGCACGCATGTTTGTTAATTTTTTCTCTTTAGTGATGTTTACCACTAAGTCGTCCTGACGGTTGTTTTCACCGATAATCTGACCCATGTAAATTTCTTCACCTGCTTCAACAAAGAAGTTTCCGCGGTCTTGCAATTTATCAATTGAGTAAGCAATAGCTGTTCCCTGCTCTCCGCTGATCATTACACCTGCCAAACGGCTGGGGATAACACCTTTCCAAGGTTCAAATGCTTTGAAACGGTGTGCCATGATAGCCTCACCTGCAGTTGCTGTCAATACGTTGTTACGCAAACCGATGATACCACGTGATGGAATTTCGAACTCAAGGTGAATCAAATCACCTTTAGGCTCCATTACCAGCATATCACCTTTACGCTGACTTACCAGCTCAATTACTTTACCTGAAACTTCTTGAGGAACGTCTACAGTTAAGATCTCAACAGGCTCACATTTAACACCGTTAATTTCTTTAACGATTACTTGCGGTTGGCCTACTTGTAATTCGTAACCTTCGCGTCTCATGGTTTCAATCAACACCGACAAATGGAGAATACCACGTCCGAATACAAGGTATGAATCGGCTGCATCAGTTTCTTCAACACGCAAAGCCAGATTTTTTTCCAGTTCTTTAAACAAACGGTCACGCAAGTGGCGTGAGGTAACAAACTTACCTTCTTTACCAAAAAACGGAGAGTTATTGATGCAGAACAACATGTTCATGGTTGGCTCATCAATATTGATTGGAGTTAAGCCTTCAGGATTTTCAAAATCAGCAATGGTATCACCAATCTCAAAACCTTCGATACCCATAACGGCACAAATATCACCGGCATGAGCTTCTTCAACTTTCATTTTACCCAAACCTTCAAACGTGTACAATTCTTTAACACGTGATTTTTGGATGCTTCCATCGCGTTTAACCAAGCTTATAGGTTGGTTAACTTTAATGCTTCCACGTAAAATACGTCCGATAGCAATACGACCTGTAAATGAAGAATAATCCAATGAAGTGATTTGCATTTGCAAGTTTCCGATTTCCACATGTGGAGCCGGGATTTGTGCAATGATATCATCTAACAAAGCAGTAAAGTCTTCGGTTGGAGTTTTCCAATCCGGCCCCATCCAGCCTTGTTTAGAGCTTCCGTAAATGGTATGGAAATCCAACTGCTCTTCAGTTGCATCCAGGTTAAAGAACAAATCAAATACCTGATCGTGGATTTCATCCGGACGACAGTTTGGTTTGTCTACTTTATTAATAACTACAATAGGTTTTTTTCCTAAAGCCAAAGCTTTTTGCAATACAAAACGGGTTTGTGGCATCGGGCCTTCAAACGCATCTACCAGCAATAATACCCCGTCAGCCATGTTCAATACACGCTCTACCTCACCGCCAAAGTCCGCGTGACCAGGGGTGTCGATGATATTGATTTTGGTACCTTTATACTGTACTGAGATGTTTTTAGCCAAAATAGTGATACCACGTTCACGCTCAAGGTCATTATTATCAAGGATAAGATCACCTGTTGCCTGGTTTTCACGGAAAAGCTGTGTTTGGTGAATAATCTTGTCTACCAATGTGGTTTTACCGTGGTCAACGTGCGCTATAATAGCAATGTTACGAATGTTTTGCATTGTGCCTGTTTAGAAAAAATGAGGCGCAAATGTATGCAAAATACTTGATAGTTGTATAAAATGATGGTTATTAGTTATTTGTTTTAGATGATTAAAATCAAATAACCTAATGTCCCCCCGAAACCACCGCATCTTCGTCAATTCCCTGAGCTTTGAGAACCGACTTCACTCTTACAGCATAAAAGGCAAGGTATCCAAAACAAATAAGAGTAAGGGTGTAAGATGCATGAATACCAATACCCGGAATATCAGAGAGCAGTCCTTGCAACGGTGGAATGACAGCCCCTCCCAGTATCATCATAATTAAAAAAGCCGAGCCTTGGGAAGTGTATTTGCCCAACCCGCAAATTGCCAAACTAAATATGCAGGGCCATAATACCGAGCAGGCCAGTCCTCCTGTAAGGAATGCATAGATGGCTAGTTTGCCTGTGGTGAGCAATCCCACAGTCATTGCTGCCATGCCAAATAAAGAAAAGAAGAGAAGCGCTTTGGATTGTTTTTCCTGTGAAGCAAAGCTGATGGCAATCATCAACGCAATCGGCAACGCATAAATCAGCAAACCGCTTACATCTTTGCCATGAATGATATTGGAGAGCAATACCACACCAAAAGCCAGATACGGAACCAGAATGCTTACTAGGGTTTTGGTCCATCCTTTGAGGTTGAAGATACCTGCAACATTGCCCCAACGGCCAATCATCAAGCTGCCCCAGTAAAGAGAAATGAAAGGGGATATTTGCGACTCATTGTATCCGCCAAATTCGGGCAGTTTAAGCAAAGCTCCCATATTGCTCTGGATGGTTACCTCAACGCCTACATACATAAAGATGGCCAGCATACCCAGTTTTAACTGAGGATACTTCAGCGCCCCGATTCCATCTTCAACAATGGCATCGTATTTTAAATTGACCAGAGATGAGAAGTGAAAGAAAACAGCCATGAGGGTAAACAGGATGGCCACTCCGGTATACAATCCGGTGATAGAAGATAAAGATGCAGAACTTGCATCCCCTTCAATGCTGCCAAACAAAATATAACTCACAATCACGGGTCCGAGGGTGGTTCCGAGTGAGTTGATACCTCCGGCCAAGTTGAGCCGGGTAGCTCCGCTATCAGGTGAACCCAGGGCAACCACATAAGGCTGGGCGCAGGTTTGTTGTAATGAAAATCCAAGTGCCACTAAAAAGTATGATGAAAGAATCATTGGGTAGGAGCCGAGTTGAACCGAAGGGATAATACAAAGCGCACCAACAGCCGAAACAAGCAACCCGTAAATAATGCCCTTTTTATACCCGATCTGATTGAGGAATTCGGATTTTACCAAACGTGCATAGCCAAACAGGAGCAAGGATCCTGCAAAATATCCGCCATAAAAGGTAAGGTCAATCAATTGGGATTGAAACTGACTCAACTGAAAATGGCTTTTGCAAAATGGAATAAAAATACCGTTTGAGGCCGCTATAAATCCCCAGAAGAAAAACACGGTAATCAGGGTGGTGAGTTGTGAACGTTGGGCGGTTGTCTGGCTCATGGGTACATTATTGTTGGATATTCAAAAGTTGATTATTTGAAGCAGGTGGCAAAGTATTGTTTACCCACATCTGCTTTGGGCTGACTATATTATCATGCAGTGCCCTTCCGTTCATATTCGTTTTCAGCCCCTAATGGAAAATATTGTGGGATATGAGAGTTTCCGATTAGCTTTGGGTAAATATTACAACACCATGAAATCATCATCATTATTGGTTATGCTCCTTGGGTTTGGGTTTTTAGCTCCGCTGATGTGTTCAAAAGCCAGACAACCTAAAGAGAAAAAGGAGGCTCAGGAACAGCCTGCGCAAAAACCTGTAAAACAATCCCAACTGGCTTTGTATGGTCCGGTTGTAAAGGTTGTTGCAGCTCCGGTAAGCAAAGGCTAGAAATCGTCTTTCCTCAACATGAAACAGATACGAAAGGAAAAATTATATTGGTTTTGCCAGGTGGGAGGATGGTTTATGTTTACACTGCTCGAAGTGTCGAACTATTTGAATGTAGGCAGCTTTACGACTCCTTTTCTTATCAATGCTGTTGTAAACTTTATTTTCGGTATTACGGTAACGCATCTCTATCGACTGCTTCTTATTCGCACCGGTTGGCTTACATTGCCATTGTATAAAATCATTCCCCGTGGAGCTTTGGGTGTTGTGCTGATGTCATTGGTGCTTACGGCCGTTAATATTCCCCTCGACCGGATTACGTTTCCGGTATTTAGAAATGTGCCGCTTGATATTGGTTTTTTTCTCGGCTACTTTTTCAATTTGAGCAAATACATTTTGTTATGGGCACTTACGTACCACTTGTTTCAATATTGGGAGCGTTCTTTAAAAGCCGAACGCGACCGGTATCAACTGGAAGCTACCCTGCGCGAAACGCAATACAATAACCTCAAAACGCAACTCAATCCGCACTTCTTATTCAATTCGCTCAACAGCATTCGCACGTTGGTTGATATGGATCCTGAGCTGAGCAAAATGGCCATTACCCAATTGTCGAACCTGTTGCGCAGCTCTCTGCAAATGGGGAAGCACAAAACAGTACCGCTGCGCGATGAGCTGCAAACAGTGAAAGATTATTTATGTATTGAACAGATCAGGTTTGATGAACGCCTGAAAGTGACGTATGATATTGCCCCCGAAACGTATGATTGTTTAGTGCCACCGATGATGTTGCAAACGCTTACCGAAAATGCAATCAAGCACGGAATTTCAAACCTTAAAAGTGGAGGGTTTATTAAGCTCAAAGCATACCGCAACAATGGTTCGCTGCATATTGATATAACAAACTCGGGAACCTATAAACCCAAGCCAAACCACGATGGTGTTGGCGTTCAAAATACACTTGAACGACTTCAGTTGTTGTATGATGATAACGCCTCGTTGAAAATAGAAAACGAGTTGCCAAACCAAGTATTCACTCAAATTGTATTACCAGCATGAATGTGATAACCACCCTTATTGTTGATGACGAAAAGCTTGCACGTGAAGGTCTTAAATCAATGCTGCGCGAGTTTCCCGAAATTGAAATAGTTGGCGAAGCTGCCAATGTTGATGAAGCATTGGATATGATTGACAGGTTAAAACCGGCATTGTTGTTTTTGGATATCGAGATGCCCGAAAAAAACGGGTTTGATTTGTTGGAGGAACTCATCGAAACGCCTTGCGTAGTGTTTACTACTGCTTACAACGAATTTGCCATCAAAGCATTTGAAGTTAACGCTTTGGATTATTTGCTCAAACCTGTTCAGGCTCAACGTTTGCGTGAAGCCATCAGCAAGGTAAAAAAGGAGCTGGCCGACAGCATTACCGACAAAGAGCGAACCCGGCTTGATGAAACCGATCAGGTGTTTATTCGTGATGGTGAGAAATGTTGGTTTGTGAAATTAACAGATATCCGCATGATTGAATCGGCAGGGAATTATGCCAAGATATTTTTTGATACCCATCAGCCACTGATTCATAAAACCCTCAATGCTCTGGATGAACGCCTGAGCGGAAGCATGTTTTTCAGGGCCAACCGTCAGCAAATCATTAACCTGCGCTATGTAGATAAGATTGAACCTTTTTTTAACTCTGGTTTTCTTATTTATTTAAAAGATGGAACCAAGGTAGAGGTGAGTAGAAGACAATCGGTGAAGTTTAAGGAGATGATGAGTTTGTGAGGAAAGTCGATAGTCGCAAGGCTTTGCTTTCGAGGGCGAGTTTGCCTCACTATTCATAGGTAACTACATACCTGTTGCAGCAAGTGCGCAACAGATGGCAATAAAAAAGCCGCTCGTAAAAGCGGCTTTTCATATTAGGCAGTAGCAAGAATTATTTCGGTGAATTCAGCGAGAGGTATTTTAGTTTTTTGTGAAAACACATTTGTCTCTGCCTGTGAATACAATTCTTTTATTTCAAGTATGTGGGGTAAATCTCCATTTTTTACCCATATCATATACTTTTGGTCGCAATTTTCTGGATTATTAACCATCTGTTCAAGTAATTGATACGCCTCAACCTCTTCGTAAACAGTCTTTATTTTTTCAAACAACTCAGGGTAATCATTTTTAAACCCACCAAATGACTTTCTTAAAAAGCCATGTTTTTCGAGTAGAGAGATGAGCGATTGGATTCTTAACATTTCGTAGGCGTATTGAGGGCGAATATTACATTACGCAATCAAGCGTATGGTTGATTTTGTTTAATTCCTGCTTATACGATTGCGCTTCTTCTTGGTTAATCTCTGCAGTGTTAATGTGTGAGCAAAAAGTGTTCGCAATCATTGCCAAGCCAAAAGCTTCTTTCATTTTAGCTTTTGCTTCGGCAAGATTTTTCCCGGTAACCACTGGTCCCCAAGATTCATTACTAACAAACAGAGTTACCTCGCCATTTTCTGGATTTACCTCCATAGAAATGGCAGCAAATTTTGTTACGGTTTTCATGTTGTTTTTCAATTTGATTAGATTAGATAGATTTGTTTTTAATATATGCAATATATATTATTTCCGAATAAAAAAACTTTTTAGGTTTTTTATTCTCACAAAGATAACGCAATAAACGTCAATAATTGCATGATTAATAGCAATTAAGAGATAAGATGTCAGTATTTATCCAGTAAAAAATAAACAAACACCATAATAGATGATGCTTCATAGTGAGTGGTCGATAGTATAAAAAAATCCCGATTGAGTTTCAATCGGGATTTTGCATTATAGCTAACAGCTAAAGGCTAACCGCCAATAGCCAACAACGTTTTATCGTCCTTCAAACGGAATATCAATCGCATCACCCCACAATTCTTCAACAGCATAAAACTCACGTTTTTCTTGTTGGAATACGTGGGCTACCACATCAAAGTAATCGAGCAAAACCCATTCATTGTTAACCTGTCCTTCGCGGTGACGGGGCCATTCGTTGCTTTGTTTTTCAACTTCCTCTTCAACAGAGTTGGCAATCGCTTCTACCTGTTTGTCGGAAGCCGCGTGACAAATCACAAAAAAATCAGCCGATGCGCCTTTCACATTGCGCATATCCAAAATTTTAATGTCCTCGGCTTTTTTCTCAAACATACCCTGAGCTACCTGCAAAGCTAACTCGAGCGAGTTGGCAGCAGGTTTTGCCGATGGTTTATTTGATTTGGTAAGTTTACGGGTTTTGGTTACCGGAGTTTTTTTATTGGCCAGTTCATTGGCTTCGGCTAATTGCTCGGGAGTTCTTTCGTTTTTGCGGGTTACTGTTTTGCTTGCTACCTTCTTAGGGGCTATTTTTTTGGCAGCTACCTTTTTAGCAGCCGGTTTATCCGTAGGTGTTTTCATTCGATGCGAGTTGATTAGAGGTTTGTAACAAACCGTATATTTGTGGGCAAAGGTAATATTTTGTCGCACAACACCACATCTTCATTCGGTCATTCCATCATTCACCTCAACGAGGTTACGTCTACCAACGATCTGGCTAAGCAACTGATAGCCGAAAACTTATCGGGTCACGGAACCTTCATTCGTGCCGATTACCAAAGCAAAGGCCGCGGGCAGGAGGTGAGCTCGTGGGAATCGGAGCGTGGGCAAAATTTATTATGTTCCATTATTTTGTTTCCGCAGCTAAGGGTACACAATCAGGTATACCTTAATCTTACAATATGCTTAGCAGTATATGATTGGGCTGTCAGGCTGTTGCCTGAGGAATACAAGGTAAGCATCAAATGGCCAAATGATATTTATGTTGGAGAGTTGAAATTAGCAGGCATACTGGTTGAAAACGGGATTCAGGGAAATGAAATCAAACACAGTGTAGCCGGCATGGGTATTAATGTGAATCAACGGAATTTTAACCAGACAAAAGCATGTTCAATTGCGGGTTTAACGGGAATAGATGTAGATTTATCGGAAGCCGCAAATACGCTGATTCAATGTTTGAGTGTTCGTTATTTTCAATTAGAGCAACAGCAGTTTCAAGTGTTATGGAGCGATTACCATCAGGTATTGTACAAAAAAGATATACCTTCCTCTTTCACTTGCGGAGAAGAAACCTTTACGGGAACACCTCTTGGTATTGATGAATCGGGGCGTTTGCGCATGGACGTAAATGGAACGGAAACATATTTTCAGGTAAAAGAACTGATATGGAATTAAAAAAGTCGGTTGTTGTAGATGTAGGGAATACCAAAGTCAAAGCGGCTTTTTTTAGTGCCGGAGCGTTGGTTGAGGTTATTCGTTTTGATATAACGGATGCACAACCGCTGCTGGATTTGGTTGTTGCTCATAAACCTTCTCAATCTTTGTTATGCAGCGTGGCGGGTAATCCGCAGCAATGTATAGAGGTGTTGGAGCAGCATACAACCTGTAAAAGATTATCGGCTGATTTGAAATGGCCCTTCACCAGCGCGTATGCAACACCCCAAACACTGGGAATGGACAGGGTTGCGGGAGTTGCAGGCGCTCAGGCGTTTTATCCAAATACAGCTTGTCTGGTGATTGATGCCGGAACCTGTATAACGTATGATGTGGTAACGGCAGAAGGTGTTTATCAGGGAGGAGCTATCAGTCCGGGACTGCAAATGCGGCTTAATGCCATGCATACGTTTACCCAAAAATTGCCACAGATTACGTTTGAAGAAATATCCAACGTGGCAGGGGATTCAACCCGAAACTCAATGCTATCGGGTGCTTATTTCGGAATGCTCGGTGAAATAGATGGTTTTATCGAACGTTATGAGGCATTGTACGGGCCGTTGCAGGTATTAATATGCGGGGGAGATGCGCATTTGTTTGATAAACACACGAAAAAAAGCATATTTGCAGCGCCTGATTTGGTTTTATACGGGCTAAATAAAATACTTGAACTCAATGCTTAAAAAAGCCTTAAGGCTCTTCATCTATACAATTCTGGTAACGGTTTCAGCAGGGGCACAAAACCTCACTAAATCTCCATACTCCATTTTAGGTATCGGTGAGTTGCATTATTACGGCACTTCGCAGCAATCTGCCATGGGGCAAACATCGCAGGGATTGAGGCGTTCGGCTTATATCAACGAGTTCAATCCTGCTTCATATTCCGCTCTCAAATACACGGTTATTGACGGAGGAATGTTGTTTAGCAATGGAAATATGGTAAAAGGAGATCAAAAAAGCGGGATTGATAATTTCTCCTTTTCTTATTTCTCCTTTGCAATGCCAATCTCTATCAAACGAAACATTGGTTTGGGTTTTGGACTTTCGCCATACAGTTCGTCAGGCTACAATGTGAGTACGCTGGCTACTTATCCCGATTACGTGGGTGTAACCCAAATGACGGGTTCCGGAGGGATTAGCCGTTTTCACTTTGGCATGGGGGCGCAGGTGTTTAATAAATTATCTGTAGGCGCGAATGCCAACTACTTATTCGGTCAGATTATTCGTGATCAGCGACTTATTATACCAACTCTGTACAATAAGTATAATCTGGCAGAAACACGCAGCCGCAATGTCAAAGATTTTCAGTTTGAGCTGGGGATGCAATATCATGATACGTTTGTGAGGGGAAGCCGAAAAGATCAGTATCAGTTTGTTGCGGGCGTTAATTACACATTCGGCTCTGCAATGAGTGCTGCCGAAACCTATTTTATGCGCTCGATGGGTGTGGGCGGAACAACAGAAACTGTTGATACCATTTTATACAATAACAATAAAAACGGAGATGTTAAACTCCCGGTGACCATCAGAGCGGGCATCTCATTGGAAAAAAAGGACAACTGGCAACTGGCAGCAGACGTTAACTACACGCAATGGTCGGCATACCGGTCATTTGGCGTTACCGATTCGTTGCACGACAATGTTGGAGTATCTGTGGGAGGAAGCTATATCCCGAATAGCAGCGATTATAAAAATTACTTCAACCGTGTTGAGTATCGTGCCGGAGCCAGAGCAGACAATGGTTATCTTACGCTCAACGGTAAAAATATTTCAACCTATGCGGTTTCGGCCGGTGTGGGTGTTCCTCTTGGAAAGATGCGCTCCAAGCTTAATATCACTTTCGAATACATGGTTCGAGGCACAACGTCCAATAATCTGATTGAGGAGCGTTATTTTCGTTTTATCATCGGGTTGAATTTTACCGACAGATGGTTCCAGCGTTACAAGTATGATTAATATCCGCTGCCTTGGGTTGATTCTGCTGTTTTTTGTCTCTTGCACCAGTGACGAGATAAAGCAGCGTGTAATGAATGAACGGATTAATTTACCTCTCGAAACAGGAAAAAATATTTACATCACTTATACAGACTCGGGTTATACCAAAGCCAAGGTTTTTGCTCCGGTGTTAGAGCGGTATGCTACCGACCCTCGCTATGAAACGGTGATGAAAAAAGGTATTACGGCTTATTTTTATGCAAAAGATGGAGGGGTGGAAAGTTTTATCAAATCGAAATATGCTATCCGGCTTGATCGCGAAAAGAAAATGATTGCACGTAATGACGTGATATTAGTAAACATCAAAGGTGATACATTGAGCACTGAAGAGTTAATCTGGGATGAGTACAGGCAAACCATTCGTTCTGATAAGTTTATTCGAATCACCACCAAAGATGAGGTGATTATGGGTGATGGTTTTGAGTCGAATACGGAGTTTACCCAGTACAAGATTTTTAGTATCCGTGGTATTATCAGTTTAAAAAAGTAATGAGAAAAATTATTGTCTACAATTGGCTTGCATTGGGTGTATTGTCAGTTATGGCAGGGGTTTATATTTCTGTTTTTGAAACGTTTTTTCGCGACAAAGCATATTTGTATTTTGGACTGGCAATCGTGTTTGGTTTGCTGTTTTACAAGCAAAAGGCCAAACACAAAGTGTAAGACTTGTCTTAATATAGTGTAAGTTTGTTATATGGATCATTGGCTCATTATTACGTTAAGTATTCTTACAGTTGCATTTTTTGCAGGTATGGAGATTGCGTTTATTTCGGCCAACAAGCTGTTGATCGAACTTAAGAGCAAACAAGGAAATATTCCGGCCAGAATTTTATCTCCATTTGTCAATACCCCATCCCGTTTTATCAGTACCACCCTTGTAGGGAATAATATCGGGCTGGTTATTTATGGTATTTATATGGCAGAATCGCTGAATCCCCATATACAATCATGGATTCCGGTTACGGCTACCAATACTTTTTTGTTGCTGTTCTTGTCGAGCATCATCTCTTCCATTTTGGTATTGGTTACCGGAGAGTTTATTCCCAAAGTGCTGTTCAGGTTGAATCCGGATATTATCCTGCGTGTACTGGCTCTTCCATTTTTGATTACCTATTATATTTTTTGGCCACTGGTACACTTTATCAGCTGGCTGTCCGAAGTTATTCTCAATAAAATATTTCGACTCAGCATCAACGAGCACGTTGCTGTTTTTAGCCGGGTTGATTTGGATCAGTATGTGGCCGAAAGTGCAGAAGATTTAGATGACGATGCAGATGTAGATACGGAGATGTTTAGAAATGCGCTCGACTTTGCCAATGTGAAGGTTCGTGATTGTATGACTCCCCGAACCGAGTTGGTGAGTATAAACTTATCAGCATCAGCCGATGAACTCTATCAAAAGTTTGTGGAAACCGGGCTGTCAAAAATATTGGTTCATCAGGGTAATAGCGATCATATTACCGGTTATGTTCATCAGAAAGATATTTTCCGCAAACCCGCTACCATCCGCAGTATTTTAATTCCAATTGAAATTACAACAGAAACAATGCCTGCAAACGAGTTGCTTAATTTATTTACCCGAACGCATAAAAGCATTGCTCTGGTTGTTGATGAATTAGGCGTAACCGCTGGTGTGGTTACGATTGAGGATATTATGGAAGAGATATTCGGTGAGATTGAGGATGAGCACGATGTGGAGCAATTGACCGAAAAGCAACTTTCTGAAAGTACATTCCTGCTCTCTGCCCGTCTTGAAGTTGATTACCTGAATAATAAATACGAACTCAATATTCCTGAGGGTGAATATCATACTTTAGGAGGCTATATTTTTGCCATTCATGAGAGCATTCCTGTTCGGGGAGAAGTGATTGAACTGGATCGGTTCCGGTTTACAATCATCTCAATTACCAATACCCGAATCAATGAGGTGAAAATGGAAGTAATGCCATTGTAATGCAAGCCGGCACTTCTGATACTTTTTGGGTATCAAAATCACACAGATACCTCTTTTCAACCTGACCATAATTGGATTTTATGAAGGCCTGTGGGTGGCGTGTTGTGCTAAAAAAATCAACGGCTTCGTTTGTTTCTACCCCCCAAATCTTATATTCGACACGTAATTCAAAATCTTACATGAAACATCCGTTTGTAAAAAAGGCAATGCCTCATCTGATAGCCATTGCAGTAGCACTCCTTATTCTGATTGTTTATTTTAATCCAATGCTTTCGGGCAAAGTACTCAAGCAGGGTGACGTTGATCAGTGGAGGGCATCTTATGAGGAAATCTATCAGTTTCAGGCAAGCACCGGAGAGCGTACATTCTGGACCGGAACCATTTTTAGCGGGATGCCTTCCTATTTGATTGGGGCAACGTATTATTATAATGCAACAGCTTATATACAACATCTAATCGGAACAGTTTTACCCAATCCATTGGATACGGTATTCATGTTGTTTGTATGCTTTTATATTTTGATGCTCACCTTTGAGCTATCTCCGGTCTTAGCCTTTATTGGGGCCATGGCCTTTACGTTCTCATCATTTAACTTTATCAATATTGCGGCAGGCCACATGACCAAAGGCAATGCGATTGCTTATATGCCATTGGTATTGGCAGGTATTCGTATCACCCTGTATCGAAACAAAGTATTCGGGGCATTGTTAACGGGTATTGGGATGAGTATGCAACTGGCGGCTAATCACCTTCAGATAACCTATTACCTGTTGTTTATTGTAATAGCCTGGATGATTGCCGAGATTATCATCGCCATCAAAGACAAGAAGATTGCACATATTGCGGTGTGCGGTTTGTATATGGCGCTTGCTGCCGGAGTTGGTGTTGCAACCTATGCGCCCGGATTGATGGCCACCAAAGAATACGGGGAATACAGCATCAGGGGAAAATCGGAATTAACCAAAACAACCGATGGTCAAAGCAATGCTGGTAATGTGTCGAGCGGATTGGATAAAGACTATGCCTTGCAGTGGAGCAATGGTGTGGCAGAACCATTTACGTTATTGATTCCAAGTTTTTATGGAGGAGGCAGCAGCGGGGCATTGTCAACGTCATCAGAGACATACAAAGTGCTTAAACAGAACGGTGTGCCCAATGCAAAACAGATTATTCAAAACATGCCGTTGTACTGGGGAACACAACCAATGACAGCCGGACCGATTTATTACGGTGCTATCATTTGTTACCTGTTTGTGCTTGGTTTGATTTTGGTGAAAGGCCGCGAAAAATGGTGGATTCTGGCTATTTCGGCCTTGGCCATTATGCTCTCAATGGGTAAAAACCTGATGAGTTTAACCGATATTTTCTTCTATTATGTTCCGATGTACAATAAATTCCGTTCGGTAACTTTTATCCTGTCGATAACCCAACTTACATTTCCACTGCTGGCTTTGCTGGCTGTACGCGATATGATGGCCGGTAAGTTGCCGGTTGCTCAGATTAAAAAGGCAGTGCTGACCAGTTTCTATATTGTTGGAGGTGTATGTGCTTTCTTTATGTTGATACCTGATTTGTTTTTCAGCTTATTCAGTATTGATAAGGGCGATGCCATTACCGACTATTTTATAGGTCGTGGTGATTCACAGTTCCCGGAGTGGTTGCGCGAAACCTTAATGGCCGACCGTAAGAGTTTGTTGCGTATGGATGCACTGCGTTCGCTGGTATTAATCGGACTTGCGGTTGCAATTTTGTGGGCGTATTTGATAGGTAAGCTAAAACCAATGTACATGGCAATGGTACTTGGCTTATTGGTAGTGGCCGATTTGTGGCAGGTAGATAAACGGTATGTAAACGATAAAGATTATCAGGCTAAGAAAAAAGCGAATCAACTCATCTTCCCTAAAACACAGGCTGACGAAATCATTTTGCAGGATCCGGATCCCAATTACCGTGTGTTTAATACTACACAAAGTTTAACACAGGATGCTATTACTTCGTACTATCACAAATCAATTGGCGGGTATCATGGAGCCAAGATGCGCAGGTATCAGGAGTTGATTGACTTCCAGATTGCACGCAACAATATGCAGGTGTTTAATATGCTCAATGTGAAATATTTTATTGTGGGCGACAGTGCCAATAACCTTTACCCGCAACGCAATCCTGATGCTTGTGGTAACGCATGGTTTGTGCCTCAGGTTGTAATGGTTGAAAATGCCGATGCCGAAATTGATTCCATTACCAATATTCTTCCAAAGCAAAAAGTATATGTAGATAAGCGTTATGCTGAACAATTAAACGGAGTGACTCCTCAACTTGATTCAACTGCAAGTATTAAGTTATTATCGTATGTGCCTAATAAGTTGGTGTACGAGAGCAATACAGCCAATCCACAAGTGGCAGTGTTCTCGGAAATTTTTTACGACAAAGGCTGGAATGCTTATGTTGATGGTACGTTGACGCCACACTTCCGTTGCGATTATGTACTGCGTGGAATGGTACTACCTGCGGGTAAACATACCATTGAATACCGTTTTGAGCCTGCCGTAGTTGCAACGGGTGAAAAGATTTCGCTGGTATCTTCTATTCTGTTGTATGGAGGATTGGTAGTTGTAGGCGGATTGGGATTTTTGAAACGTAAAAAAGAAAACGAAGCGTAAGATATTGAGTAAAGGATAAGCTCGCGCGGCTGCCGAAGGCAGCCGCGCGAGCTTGTTTAACAGACTTGGTGTTGCAATACTATTGTCTTATTTTGCTTTTATGAGCATACAATAGATTTGCGTTGTGTTCTCATGATTAATAGAAATAATACATGATTTTCAAACCCTTCAGGATACAAAAAATACTTCCATTCGTTAGCCATAAACATGCTAAAATATTGGACATCGGATCAGGCAGCCATTCGGCCAGCATTACCAAACATTGGATTCCGGATTGTCATTATACCGGTGTGGACAGGGAGAAAGGATATGTGAATGATGAGCGTGATTTTCAGCAAATGGATGCATTTTTTGAGCTGGACTTAACCTCTTTGCAACTTGATGTCATTCCTGATAATACCTACGACCTGATTGTTATGAGCCATGTGATTGAGCATTTACACAATGGCGATTTGGTATTAGTAGAGCTGCTCAAAAAACTCAAAGTTGGAGGTGCGTTTTATATTGAGTTCCCGAGCGCACGCAGTGTGAGTTTTCCATCTATGAAAGAAACCTTAAACTTTTTTGACGACCCCACCCATTGCCGGATTTATTCGATTCAGGAAATCGCCAATATCTTTATGAAACATCATTTTAAAATTCATGAAGCGCGTAAACGTTCAAGCTGGTTTAATATCTTATTGATGCCTGTTAAAATCCCTGTACAACTTATTACCAAGGGATATGTGAGGGGAGGAGTATTTTGGGATCTGTATGGTTTTGCCGATTACCTGATTGCTACCAAAGAAATATAATATTCATCAACAGACCTCCACAAAAAAGAGCCGTTACCTTTTCAGATAACGGCTCTTCAATAATAATATTCCGTAGATTACTTCGCGTAGTTTACTGCACGTTTTTCGCGGATAACCGTAATCTTGATTTGTCCGGGATACGTCATCTCTTTTTGGATGCGTTGCGACAAATCAATCGACATGATATCAGCCTGGTCATCGGTTACTTTTTCCGATTCAACAATTACACGAAGTTCACGTCCGGCCTGAATCGCATACGCTTTTTCTACGCCTCCGTAGCTCAAAGCCATACCTTCCAAATCCTTCAAACGTTTCATGTAGTTTTCGGTATCCTCTCTGCGGGCACCCGGGCGCGAACCCGAAATGGCATCACAAGCCTGGATAATCGGTGACAGGAGTGAGGTCATTTCCACCTCATCATGATGCGCTCCGATAGCATTTACCACTTCCCAGTTCTCTTTGTATTTCTCGGCCAGCTTCATCCCCAGCAAAGCATGTGGTGTTTCAGGATCGTCATCAGGCACTTTCCCGATATCGTGGAGCAATCCGGCACGTTTGGCCAGTTTTACGTTTAAGCCTAACTCAGCTGCCATGGTAGCACACAGGTTGGCTACTTCGCGTGAGTGTTGCAATAAGTTTTGTCCGTAGCTCGAGCGGTAACGCATACGTCCCACCATACGAATCAGTTCAGGATGCAATCCGTGAATACCCAAATCAATACAGGTACGCTCTCCAATTTCCACAACTTCTTCTTCAAGCTGTTTGCGGGTTTTGGCAACCACCTCTTCAATACGGGCCGGGTGAATACGTCCATCCTGTACCAAACGGTGCAACGATAAACGGGCAATCTCTCTACGGATTGGGTCGAAACAAGAAAGGATAATCGCTTCCGGGGTATCATCTACAATGATCTCCACTCCGGTAGCGGCTTCGAGTGCGCGGATGTTACGTCCCTCGCGACCAATGATACGTCCTTTCATTTCATCGTTTTCGATATTAAACACCGATACCGAGTTTTCAATCGCATGCTCGGCAGCCGAACGTTGAATCGAACTCAGGATGATTTTTTTTGCTTCTTTGTTGGCTGTCAGTTTCGCTTCATCAACCAAATCCTTCACCTTGCTCATGGCTTCGGTGCGGGCTTCTTCGGTAAGGGCATCTACCAACTGCGCTTTAGCTTCGGCTGCGGTTAATCCGGCAATCTTTTCAAGCTGTTTTACTTGGTTTTGGTGTGCTTTGTCAACCTCTTCTTTTTTCAGCGCCAGCGTTTCCTGCTGTTTTTGCAGGCTGGCTCTGATTTGCTCCAACTCTTGGTCTTTGCGTTGGGCAGCCTCGAGTTTTTGGTTAAGCGACTGTTCTTTTTGCTTGATTTTGTTTTCGACATTTACAACCTGCTGGTTGCGCTGCATCACTTCTTTTTCGTGTTCGGCCTTCAACTGGATAAACTTTTCTTTGGCTTCCAGCATGCGGTCTTTTTTAAGCACTTCAGCCTTTGCTTCGGCCTCTTTCACAATGCTTTGGGCTTTTTGTCCCATAATGGATTGATTGAGCACATACATGAGACCGGCTCCGGCCCCCAGTGCAATCATTCCAATAATTACAACTAAATAAATTTCCATAAACCGTATTTGGTTTGATTAAATAAATGAATAATAAGCGGTTGCCGTGGCAAGTAGTTTAAAGAGACACCTGTTTGAGCAGGTTCCGTATTTCCATCAGTTCGGCACTCAGTCCTTTATCTTCGATGAGCGAAGCGGAGTTGAGTTTGATGAGCTCCGTGGCCAGTTCAAGGGCACACATTGAGAGCATATCCTGCTTATCTTTTACCGAAAACTGCTGTTCCAGCGCCTTCAGCTTGTCGTTGATAAGCTTTGATGCCTTCCTTACCTGTTCTTCCTGCTCGGCAGTTACGCTGAGCGGATAGTAACGGTCGGCTATATTCACTTTGATGGAAAGTTCGTCCAACGTTTAAACTATTTGTTACTGAGTAACCTTAAACACTCATCAATCTCTTTCAGATACCCGTTAACTACTTTTTTGAGTTCCCGTTTATCGTCATGCTTTGAGAGCGTTTCAGCAATTTTAAGCATTTTATTTGTTTCTTCTAATGCTTTCATGCTATTTTTTTGAGCCTCAAGGGCATTTTTCAACTGCGTGTTTTCGGCTTTTAGGGATACCTCCCGTTTTTCGAGCTCCTCAACCTTTTGCAAAAGCTTGATTACTTTGAGCTTGATTTCCTGTGCAGTTGTGGTTAATGCATCCATATTGAAGTTAATTGTATTTGATGCAATGCCAATGATTGTCGATATATCGATAGCCTAAGCTAAAAGTGTAAAGTGAATCTTTAAGGTAATAATCAAAAGCGTTATCTGTAATGTATACATATTGACCGCGATATCCAGTCCTTTTATCGTCCATTCCAAAGCCTCCCCATAATTCATGTTGATAGGGATCCATGCGCAACTGAAATACAAGCTTGTTTGTATAGGCTGAATCATCTAAATTTTGCTTGGTACTGATTTCAAATAAAGAATCAGTAGGGTTGCTAAGCTTGACAAACAGAAATTGAGAATAATGGGAAGCTCCGCTAGAGATGAGTCCGCTCGAATTGGTGTAAAAAGTATCCTTACAATCGCAGACATAAGTCTTTGCAAGGGTTATCGGCTTTGTCGTGTCTCCCGAATGTTCTTCTTCCTTCTTGCTGCATGCAAGTAAGAAGAGACTCAAAAGAATAAAAAATCCGATATTTTTCATCAGTTAGCTTCTCAGGGAGGCGTTTAGTTCCTTTTCAAACAACTTCACCAGTTTGCTCATCACTCGCTCGATTTCTTGATCGGTCAAAGTTTTTTCAGTGTCTTGTAACACAAAACTCAGTGCGTATGATTTTTTGCCGCTGGCGATTTTATCACCTTCATATACGTCAAACACATTTACGGCTTGCAATAATTTAGGCTCTGCTTTTAGGGCAATACGTTCAATATCGGCATACGATACCTGCTTGTCGAGCTCCAATGCCAAATCCCTGCGTACCCACGGGAAAGCCGATATAGGGGTAAACTTGAGTGATTGCTTGCAAAGCTCCACTACCGTTTTCCAGTTGAAGTCAGCCATATAAACAGCCTGATTTAAGTCGAACTGTTTAAGCAATTCAGGCTTTACACTTCCAAAGGTTACCACTTCTTTACCATTGATGGTACAGGTAGTGGCATTGTGTAAATGCGCGTGTTCAACCGTTTGGGTTTGGAGCGATTGTTTGATTCCCAGCCGGCTCAACACATTTTGAACCGCAGTTTTAAGCGTAAAATATCCGGTTGGTTGTTGAGGTGTATTCCAGCTTTCGGGTTGTTTGTGTCCGGTGATAAACAGAGCCAAATGAGGTGTTTCTATATACTTGCCGTTTTCGGTGCGGTAGGTCAAGCCAAACTCGTAACATTTCATATCCGGGAACCTGCGGTTCTGGTTGTACTGCAAAACTTCCAGTCCGCTAAACAGCATGCTCATCCGCATAATGTTCAGGTCGTTGCTCAACGGATTTAAAACAGACACAGCCTGCTTCAAATCGGTTTCATTGTAATATGCCGATTTGGTGAGTGAGTTATTGGTTAATTCATAAAATCCGTTGGCCGTCAGGTATTCGGCTGTTTTATGTTTGAGCTTGTATGTCTGTTCATCTGCCGAAGGCGAAATAGACGATTTTACCTGCGTTGGAATATGAATATTGTTCAATCCGTAGATGCGCAGAATCTCTTCGGTCACATCGGCTTCACGCTTCACATCCGAACGGTAAGGAGGGATGGAAAGGTGCAGTTCAGTTGGGGTTTCCTGAGTGATTTCAATATCCAATCCGGCTAAAATACGTTTCACATCTGGCATCGGAATTTCTTGGCCGATGAGTTTGTAAAAACGTGGAATGGAGAAATGGAGTTGGGTATGTGCAACAGGGTTTGGATAAACATCTGTAATAGAAGAATTGCATTGTCCTCCTGCAATTTCAATAATGAGTGCGGCTACCTGTTTCAGCGCTTCAATCGTGATATTCGGGTCTGTTCCTCTTTCGTAACGGAACGAAGCATCGGTGCTCAGTGCATGAGCCTTGGCTGTTTTACGCACCGAAGCGGCATCAAAGCTGGCACTTTCCAAAAAGATGTTTTGGGTTTGCTCGGTAATGCCCGAGTGCAATCCGCCAAATACCCCTGCAATGGCCAGTGGTTTTTGTGCATCCCAAATCAGCAACTCATGCCCATGAAGTTTGCGTTCTGTTTTATCAAGTGTAGTAAACGTTGATCCGGCTATCGCTTTTTTGACAACGATTTTGTTGCCTGTTATCTGGTTTGCATCAAAGGCGTGGAGCGGTTGCCCCAATTCATGTAAGATATAATTGGTGGCATCTACAATATTATTAACCGGACTCAGTCCAATGGTTTTCAATCTGTTTTTTAACCATTCAGGCGATTCTTTCACGGTGATGCCTTCAATCATCAAACCCGAATAACGGATACAATCGGCATCGGGCAACTCAACCGTTACCGGACAAGGTTTTTGTTCGTTTATCGTAATCGGTCGGTTTGGCAATTGAACAGGAGTTCCTGTCAACGCTCTCAGGTCGCGGGCTACGCCCAGATGCGAGGCGGCATCGCCACGGTTGGCTGTCAAACCTATTTCAATGGTATAATCAGAGTAAATCGGGAAATAGGTGGTGGCAGGTTTCCCCACTTCACAGGTTTCAGGCAACACTAAAATTCCATCATGGCTATGGCCCATGCCCAGTTCATCTTCGGCACAAATCATTCCTTCGCTCACCTCACCACGAATCTTACTTTTTTTAATGGCAAAAGGTTCGCCTTGTGTTGGATAAACGGTGGCGCCAACAGTGGCTACCAAAACTTTTTGTCCGGCTGCAACATTAGGCGCTCCACATACAATCTGCACATCCGTTCCGGTTCCTAAATCAACAGTTGTAACACTCAGTTTATCAGCATTGGGGTGTTTGTCGCAGGTTTTTACCTCACCCACCACAATGCCGGCCAGCCCGCCTTTCAGCGATTCAAATGCTTCGATGCTTTCCACTTCAAGTCCGGTTCCGGTGAGCATGGAACCCGTTTCTTCGGGAGTAGTTGTAAGTTGAATCAGTTCGCGCAGCCAGTTGTATGATATCTTCATTTCTTTTTCGTTATTAGGTTAATGAGTTATTGAGTTAATAGGCCGCGACTAATAACGAGTAACGAATAACTCAATAACTAATTGGCTGCGAAAATAATCATCTCGACTGAAATATATCAGGAACTTTTAGAGTGCTCAGGTGTTAACTTTGAATACGATTATGACACACACAAAGAAAACATTGGTATTGGGTGCATCTCCTAACCCCACACGTTATGCGTATTTGGCCACGCAAATGCTGAATGAGTATGGACATCCTGTGATTCCGTTCGGGCTTCGTCCGGGTGTGATTGATGGCGTTCCGATTGTGAATGAGTTACCCGAAACTTCGGAGGATATTGATACCATTACCTTGTATTTAGGCCCTCAAAATCAACCTCCGTATTACGATTACATCTTACAAACGAAACCCCAGCGGGTGGTCTTTAATCCGGGAACCGAAAACCCTGAGTTGGAGCAAAAGCTAATTGAGGCCGGTATTACACCGCTAGAGGCTTGTACTCTGGTTTTGTTGCGTACAGGGAACTACTAGTTTTTTCACATCTTGTGGATTGTAATTCTGTTCAAATGAAGTAACATCGCATCATGTTTAAAATGATGACCCAAAGATTGTTATTGTTGGCAGGTGTTGCACTTGTGGTGCTTTCGGCTTGCAACTCACCGAAAGAAAAAGCATTAACCCATATCAGGGAGCTTGAGGCTAACGACAGTGTATTCAGTCCTGAGCAGATTGAAAAAGTAAAGGCGGCTTATATTGAGTTTGCCGAAAAATACCCGGATGATGATTTGGCACCCGAGCTTTTGTTTAAAGCAGGTCAGCGTTGCAATGTAACTGCCGATCATGAAAAAGCCATCGCCTTGTTTCAACGTGTGATTGATACCTACCCTAAACATAAGATTGCCGAAGAAGCTTTGTTTTTACAAGCCTATGTGTATGAAAACAGCATGGCCGATTTTGCCAAAGCAAAGCAAACGTACAATGCATTTATAGCAAAATATCCCAACAGCGATTTAGCGGAGGATGCGAGGTTGGCTATTCAAAATATGGGAAAATCACCTGAAGAAATTTTTGAGTCGTTTGGTAAAGCCGACTCGGTTGCTTCAAAATAATTAAGGATGTTGCACCACAAAGGAGCAACGTTTGTGTCCTGATGTGCTCATGAAATAAATACCTTCGGGGTAATTGCCAGTATTTAAGAGTCCTGTTTCAGTTATATCTACGGGCATCAGTTGCCCGTTTGTATTGACAATTTTTAAGGTCTTCCATTCATCTTTAGGCAAAGACAACTGTATGTTTTCGGCTGTCGGATTGGGGTAAACCGCAAAACTTAGCTGATTGTTCAATTCATCTAAACCTGTGCTATTGGTATAGGTTATATTAAATTCGAGAACGGCATTATCATTAAAGTTGATTTTGTTTTGAACCAGGTAACGCAAACGTGTGCTGCCGGAGAGCCCGTATGAGTTTACATGGAAACGGATAAATCCTGTAGTATCGTTGATGCCGAAATCGGTAATAAAATATCCGCTAGAAGGTAATCCTATTTTGCAGTCTCCATTCATACAGGCTTGCAAGTCCCAATCGAGGTTCACAGAGTCGTCTGTTTGTCGTTCCCATGTATAATCAGTAATCGTATACGAACCGGTATAAAAATGGATATCCGTTTCTATATATAGAATCTGCTTCGAAGTTTCGAGGTTCAGCGTGGGGCCATTCGGGAATACCAGTTGTGCACTGGAAATTCCGGTAAAGCCAAGCATCATAGATATCAAAAGGAACAGTGGTGTTTTCATTTCTTTATCCGTTTACTCTCACCATATCGTTGATAAACTCCTTGTTTAGAAAGTCAATGATTTGTTGTTTGTTCATACCCTCCAGCATCCTGCCTTCCTTGGCCAAAGCCATGGTTCCTTTTTCTTCCGAAACTACCAGTGCAATGGCATCGGTTTGTTCGGTAATACCCAGTGCCGATAAGTGTCGCAAGCCATATTTTTGAAGCAACTCCGGGTTTTCGGTAACCGGTAAGACAGCATTGGCTGCTTTTATTTTACTGTTGGCAATAATCACAGCTCCATCGTGCAGCGGACTGTTTTTACTGAAAATACTGATGAGCAGTCGTCTGGTAATATTGGCCTCCAAAACCTCACCGCTTGAACCGATAAATTTCATCTCCGAAGTTTTGGGAAACACCATAATTGCACCCTGATTGGTTTCGGCCAAAAATTCAGCGGCATCTATAATCTCTTCGAAGTTGGTATTAAAACTTTTTTCAATTTTCCAGTTCCAGGGTAAAAACCTGAAGATAGATTTTTTTTCGGCCAGAAAGCTTATTTTGCCCAGTAATAACAGGAACTTTCGGATTTCCTGCTGAAAAATAATGATGATAGCCAGAAAGCCGAATTTGGTTACTTCGCCCAAAATGGTTTCCAAAAGTGGCATGTTAAAGTAGCGAACCACCATCAAAAAAATATAAACGGTGACGAATCCAATCAACATATTAAAGGCTAAACTGCCTTTCAGCAACCGGTACAATTGATGCAGAATACCTGCTACCAATAAGACATCGATAACGTTGATTAACGTAAATTTAAAATCGTAAAACTCAAATAATTCCATAAGTAGCGGTTACAATGTTAATACATTCTACGGCTTCTTTTACATCGTGCACCCTTAAAATGCGCGCACCCTGAAGCAAAGCAATGGTATGTGCCGCTGTTGTAGCGTTGAGTGCCATGCCCGAAGTCGTTCCCGTAACTTTTTGCAACATGCTTTTTCGGGATATGCCAATCAAAAGAGGAAGTTCGAATAGACGAAAATCGTTTAATCGTGAGAGTAAGGTGTAATTATGCTCCAGGTTTTTACCAAATCCAAATCCGGGGTCAATCACCACATCGGTAATGCCGGCCTTACGGGCATCAGCTATTTTGCGGGTAAAGTATTGCAGCACCTCCAATACCACATTCGTATAAGTAGGGTTGATATGCATATTTTGCGGAGTTCCCTGCTTGTGCATCATAATATAAGGAACATTCAGCCGGCCCACAGTTTCCAGCATATCAGGATCATCATCTCCGGCCGATATATCATTGATGATATGCGCCCCGGCCTCAACAGCATCCCGGGCTATCTTACTTCTAAAGGTGTCAACGGATAGAATTGCTTTAGGGAAGTTGCGGCAAAGTGCTTTTACAACCGGAATCAAACGGTCCAGTTCTTCCTGCTCGCTGATATGCACCGCTCCCGGCCGGCTTGAGTAAGCTCCTAAATCGAGGATGGAGGCGCCTTCGGTCAGCATTTTTTCGGCCTGATGGAGGGCATCTTTGGGTTTTAAATGTTTGCCTCCATCAAAAAAGGAGTCGGGGGTAAGGTTTAAAATGCCCATTACCACGGGTTTCTCCAGACTTAACAGGGTGCCACGGCAGTTTAAAGTTATTTTTGGTGTAAGCGCTTGCAAATTCGGATGCTCCATTATTTTTGTATGGTTAACAAATAAACTGCATCCGTTTTGATAAATCAAACTTCACAGCAATACGACAAGGTAATTGATGCCTGCAAAAGCATATTTATAAATAAGAGTAAAGATTACGGAACGTCATGGCGAATTATGCGACTGTCGTCTGTTACCGATCAGATTTTTATCAAGGCTCAACGCATTCGCACCATTGAAGAAAAAGGTACGCAGAAAGTAGGTGATGATATTGAAACGGAATACAGAGGTATTGTTAACTATTGTATCATGGGGTTGATTCAAATGGAGCTGAATACCTCATCTGAACTGGACCTGGCAACCGAACAATTAACAATGTTGTATGATGCTCAGGTATTATCAACTAAAAAGTTGATGGAAGATAAAAACCACGATTACGGTGAAGTATGGCGTGATATGCGCATCAGCACGTTCACCGATATTTTGCTGGTTCGTTTGCTGCGTATCAAACAAATTGAAGATAACAACGGGCAAACCATCATGAGTGAAGGCATCGGAGCCAACTTGCAGGACATGATTAACTATGCTGTGTTTGCACTGATTAGAATTGACGAACAGAAATCTTAACATTATCATATAAATACCATGCGTTTTTTAACACAATTCAGTAGGATACTCGTAGGCGTTTTGTTTATCGTTTCAGGTTTTATCAAAGCCAACGATACCATTGGTTTTTCGTATAAGCTCATCGAATATTTTGAGGTGTTTCATACACCTGTGTTTGTTGATTATGCCGTACCCATTTCGATGCTGATTTGCATTTTTGAAATTCTGGTGGGAGTGGCCTTGCTGGTTGGAGCCTATTCCTATATCAATGCATGGCTGCTATTAATTATGATTGTGTTTTTCACTTTGCTCACAGGGTATTCGGCCATTACCGGAAAGGTTACAGATTGCGGTTGTTTCGGGGATGCCATCAAGCTAAAACCGGTGCAGTCGTTTATAAAAGACTTGGTATTGCTGGTATTCATCCTGATTGTATTTATAGGTCATAAACACATTAAGCCAGTGGTTAACGGAACGATTCAAACAATCGGACTTTCAGTTGCGTTGCTCGTTACCACCGCGTTTACGCTTTATACGTATATGTTTTTACCCCGAATTGATTTTTTGCCGTATAAAGTTGGCAATGATATCAGGCAACAGATGTTGATTCCTGAAGGTGCTCCGCGCGATAGTTTTCAGATGGTTTTTATATATGAAAGAGGTGGACAACAGGTGGAAGTGGGAATGAATGAACTGGCTACACTGGATTCAACCTATCATTTTGTTGACAGAAAAGACAAAAAAATCAGGGAAGGATTTAAGCCGGCTATTTATGATTTTAAATTATATGATGGCAATGGCGTAGAATACACTGATAGTTTGCTTAATGATACCGGCTATAAATTAATTATTGTGCAAAAGGATATTCGCGAAAGCCGTAGAGGAACCGTTGAGCAACTCTCTGCTTTAGGTAACGATTTTCAGGCAGCCGGTCATTCTGTTTGGGCACTTACTTCAACCGCTCCAGATGTTGTTGAGCCGTATCGTCACGAGTATCAGTTGTCGTTTCCATATTATATGATGGATATAACACCTCTCAAGTCGATGGTGCGCAGCAATCCTGGCGTTATATTGATGAAGGACAATGTGATTATCAAAAAATGGTCGTCTTATGCATTGCCTGATATGAAAACGCTCCATAAATATATGAAATAGAGATATGGGCTTTTCCGAAGTTGAATATAGTCCCGACCGCATATACCTTATAGGAATGATGGGTGTGGGGAAATCAACCATCGGTAAAAAGTTGGCCCGGGCATTACATTCATCATTTATCGACCTCGATAAAGAAATAGAATATGCGGAGGGGATGAGCATACCAGAACTCTTTGAGCTTAAAGGAGAGTCTTATTTTAGGAAGAAGGAGCAAGAATGTCTTTATAAAACCCACCTTCGGAGCCATGTGGTTATTGCAACCGGTGGAGGAACTCCGGCATTTGTTGATAACATGGATTGGATGAATGCCCATGGTAAAACGGTTTACCTTCGGGCGGAAGCGGCCTTTATTATGAGCCGTGTTGGGCAATTTCCCGGTAAGCGTCCGCTACTTAAAGATAAGGATGGCGAAGAACTTACCCGTTTTATATCAGAATTGCTAGAGTCAAGAAAGCCTGTATATGAGCGGGCATCAATAGTGGTTGAAATGCCCCTGAAAGACGTGTCAGAGCTGGTAAAATCAGTCGTTTAGAGGGTATTGGGTAAGGTGTTAAGGTTGTGAACATGCGACAATGTTGACAACGTGTGAAAATCTTCCCGTAAAAAAAATCTGCAAATGCAGTGATACCGCTTGTTTTATTCAATCCAATTCCTAAGTTTGTTAGTGTAATAACCAACCAATTAATCAATTTAACTATGAACAAGTCAGATTTAATCGACAGCATGTCAACCGCTGCCAAAATCACTAAAGTACAAGCTGAAGCTGCATTGAACGCATTCATGACTTCTACTGAAAAAGCTTTGAAAAAGAATGACAAAGTTATTCTTGTAGGTTTTGGTACTTTCTCAGTTACAAAACGTGCAGCCCGTAAAGGTCGCAACCCGCAAACTGGTAAAGAAATTAACATCCCTGCGAAAAAAGTTGTGAAATTTAAAGCAGGAACTGGATTGCAAGGTAAAATCAAGTAATTGATTTCTTGCAAACGCAAAAAATCCCGCTCGGTTCGAGTGGGATTTTTTATGCAATCAACTTTTCAGATTGCCCTTGGTAGTACAACTTGGTTTTAACTTAAATACACATTCACCTTTTTCTTTTCGATGGTTACCGAAACATGTTCCTGCAACGTAGTCGATAGTTGCATTCCGATATAGTCGGCACTGATTGGGAAGTTCTTGTGGTTGCGATCTACCAATACAGCAACCTGTATCCGTCTGGCTTTGGCTTTAATAAAGGGGGTGAGTGCATAAACCAAGGTCCGGCCTGTGTTCAAAACGTCATCTACCACTATTACACTTTTGTCTGTCAGCTTCAGTTGTTCATTATCGAGATGAACCCCGGCTCCGGTCGGATTCTCTTTATCCATTTGGATGTTTAACAGAGAGAGCTTAATCCCCGCAATGTCTGTCAACTCATCATATAACATGCTTGCAATCTGGTAGCCCCTGCCATCAATACCTGCAATAACCAGCTCTTTGTCGTTAAAGTGGTTCTCATATACCTGATACGCAATGCGTTTGATCATCTGTTTTACCTGCACGTCTGTTAAAATTTGTACGTTGTTCATAGTCATTTTAAGCTTAAATTTGAGCCAAATTTAACTGAACCCCAGTAAATTCAATAGGTTTGGCCCGCAATTATTTTTATGGGAAAATATTTGGGCTGTAACAATATTTAGTTATTTTTGCCCCTCATTTTCGAACAAAGGCTGTGTGCAATTCTATCATTTCATACAGTATGTTACGAAACTGAGTGATATGGCAAAATCCATATAAATTTAAAATTTTGAGAAATGAAAGCAGATATCCATCCAAAAAACTTTAGAAAAGTAGTGTTTAAAGACATGTCTAACGACTACTCATTCATGACACGCTCAACAGTTGATACCAAAGAAACCATTAAATGGGAAGACGGTAACGAATATCCACTGTTCAAATTAGAGATTTCACACAAATCACATCCGTTCTTTACCGGAACCAACATGTTGATTGACACTGCAGGACGTATTGACAAGTTCAACAAACGTTACGCTAAAAAGAAATAACTGCAATTGTGCATGTGAAAAAGCTCTCCACAACGGAGGGCTTTTTTTTTGAGGTCATTTACCCCATATTATGTAATATCGTGGCATGAACTATATCTTGTTTGAAAACGAAACAGACCGGGCAAACCTGCTTCCTTTTACCTTTACCCGTCCGGTATCCGAAATTCGTTGCGGGATACTGACCCTTACGGAGAAATGGAACAAAAGGCTGGGTGCTGAGGTTTCGTACCATACACAAGCGTATTTACAACCAAAGTTTCCGCTGGTAACCGCTGCCGTTAACACTTGGATAAATGGTGCGGTTTTTCCTGCCGGGCAACTTGTATCGGCTATCCAATCACTCAAGCCCGGTGAGCAACTGGTAAAAGACGATGTGGTGATTGCAGTTTGTGGTGAAGGCCATACGAAACCCGAAACGGCCAATTCAATAGCGTTTGGGTCAGATATACTCAAGCTAAATTACACTTACGATATTTTTTCGCTCAACGGTGCTGCCATCGAGGCTGATTTTGAATTGGTAACCAAAGGGCGCATATCTCAGGCAATTTCTGCTACCAACCAGGTGGTGAAACCCGAACGTATTTTCATTGAAGAAGGAGCCTCTGTTGAGTTCTCGATTTTAAATGCATCGGCAGGGCCTATTTATATAGGTAAGGATGCTGAGATTATGGAAGGCTGTAAAGTACGTGGTCCGTTTGCTTTATGCGAGCATGGCGGACTTAAAATGGATGCTAAAATATATCCCGCAACTACTGTTGGTCCGTACTGTAAAGTAGGAGGAGAGGTGAACAATGCAGTATTCTTTGCTTATTCAAACAAAGGACATGATGGGTTTATCGGCAACTCGGTGATTGGTGAATGGTGCAATATTGGAGCCGATACCAATAATTCCAATTTGAAAAATACTTATGAGGAAGTAAAACTTTGGAACTACCGTACCGAACGTTTTGAAAAAACCGGACTCACCTTTTGCGGACTGATGATGGGCGACCATTCGAAATGTGGTATCAATACCATGTTTAATACCGGAACAGTTGTGGGTGTTGCTGCCAATATTTTTGGTGCAGGATTTCCCCGTAATTTTATTCCCTCGTTTGCATGGGGTGGCGCTCAGGGTTTTGAAACTTTTATATTGAAAAAAGCTTACGTTACTGCTGATGCGATGTGTGCCCGCAGAAATGTTGAATTTGGCGAAGTGGATAAGGAAATTATGAAAACGGTTTATGAGGAAAGTGCGAAGTACCGTTTTTGGGAGAAAACAAATTGATGTGAAAATGTGCAGATGAGATGATGTGCAGATGGATTGTCAGGCTGAGCTTATCGAAGCCATTAGAAGTACCTATTGTAATGAAACACTTTGATGAACTCCACTTCGGTGAACTCAGTGTGACAAGAAACAATAAACAGAAAACAACAAACAGAAAACTGATATTATGAGAAAGAAAATTATTGCAGGTAACTGGAAGATGAACAAAACCTTTGAAGAAGGAATGGGTTTGGTTACCGAGATTGCCGGAATGGTAAAAGACGAGTATCAAGGTTCGGCTCAGGTGGTAATCATACCTCCATTTGTGCATATCAATGCAGTGAGCCGAATGGTTGCCGAAAGCGCTAATATGTTTAGTGGAGCACAAAATTGCAGCAACCACGAAAGTGGTGCGTATACTGGTGAAGTGAGTGCTTCGATGATTAAAAGTTGCGGAGCGCAGTTTGTAATCATTGGCCACAGTGAGCGCAGACAATATTTTAACGAGCACAACGATTGGTTAGCACGCAAAGTGGATACCGTTATCAAAAATGGATTAACAGCAATTTATTGCTGTGGCGAAACATTGGAAGAGCGCGAAGCCAACAAACATTTTGATGTTTTGAAAACACAAATCAGTGAAGGGTTGTTTCACCTATCAGCTGAGCAGTTTGCTCAGATAGTAGTTGCCTACGAGCCGGTTTGGGCCATTGGTACAGGTAAAACGGCATCAACTGCACAAGCGCAGGAAGTACACGCGTTTATCCGTAATCTGGTGAAAGAACAATATGGAGCTGCTGTTGCTGATAACTTAACCATTCAGTATGGTGGAAGTGTTAAGGCTGATAATGCCGCTGAGTTGTTTTCGGCTCCCGATATTGATGGAGCATTAGTAGGTGGAGCTGCATTACAAAGCCGTAGTTTTGTAGACATTGTAAAAGCAATGGTTTAGTTGATTGTGTTAATTATGTTAATTGAGTTGATTAAGTAAAATATATTATGATTATAGAACCAAGAATGCGCGGATTTATTTGTTTGACTTCCCACCCTAAAGGTTGCGAACAAAATGTATTAAATCAAATAGAGTATATCAAATCAAAAGGCCCGATTGACGGACCTAAAAAAGTATTGGTGATTGGAGCTTCAACAGGATTTGGTTTGGCTTCACGTATCACAAGTGCTTTTGGCTCAAATGCAGCAACCATTGGTGTGTTTTTTGAAAAAGAACCACAAGCCGGAAAAACGGCTTCACCGGGATGGTACAATAGTGTGGCATTTCACAGGGAAGCAGCCAAAGCGGGTTTGTATGCAAAAAGTATCAATGGCGATGCATTCTCTACAGAGGTGAAAAACAAAACCATTGACATTATCAAAGCCGATTTGGGCAAGATTGATTTGGTTATATACAGTTTAGCATCACCTGTGAGGACACATCCTGTTACGGGAGTATTACACCGTTCGGTGTTAAAACCTATCGGGCAATCATTCACCAATAAAACAGTAGATTTTCATACTGGTATTGTTTCCGATGTTAGCATTGATCCTTGTACTGATGAAGATGTTGCAAATACAGTAGCAGTGATGGGTGGCGAAGATTGGGAAATGTGGATGGATGCCTTGCTGCAAGCGGGTGTTTTGGCCGACAATGCAATGACTGTTGCATATTCATACATCGGTCCGGCATTGACTGAGCCTGTTTACCGCAAAGGAACCATCGGTATGGCCAAAGATCATCTGGAAGCAACAGCTTTTACCATTACTGATAAACTTAAGGCTGTGGATGGACATGCTTATGTATCGGTTAATAAAGCATTGGTTACGCAGGCAAGCTCTGCCATTCCTGTTATCCCATTGTATATTTCGTTGTTGTATAAAACAATGAAAGAAAAAGGAATACACGAAGGTTGTATCGAGCAAATTCAACGTTTGTTCAGCGAACGTTTGTATACAAGCTCTGCCATTCCAACGGATGAAAAAGGCAGGATTAGAATTGATGACTGGGAAATGAGAGAAGATGTGCAAAAGCAGGTTGATGAATTGTGGCAGCAAGCTACCACAGAAACTTTACCTCAGCTTGGAGATTTAAATGGTTACAAGTTAGATTTCTTAAATCTGTTTGGCTTTGGGTTTTCAGAAGTAAATTATTTAGAAGACGTAAATGAAAATATAACCATCGAGGGAATGTAAGACTCTTAACCCCGGTAGTTATATAGAAAGCCGTCAGGGAACTGATGGCTTTTTTATTGCCCGCAGTTGTTGGTATATTTGAGGCATGAAACAATATGCATTGATTGTTGCCGGAGGTACCGGAACGAGAATGGGAACCGCGTATCCCAAGCAGTTTTTATTGTTATCAGGTAAGCCTGTGCTGATGCATACGATAGAACAGTTTCATTCATTCGGATGTGAATTGGTTATTGTATTGCCCGAAGCTCAATTTGCTGTTTGGAATGAATTATGCGCTCAGCATACATTCACAATACCGCACCAGATGGTTGCCGGAGGCGATTCCAGATTTCACTCCGTTCAAAAAGGATTGGAGTATATTCCTGAAGGTGTACTGGTGGCCATACACGATGGGGTTAGGCCGTGCATTAGCAAAGAGGTTGTTCACCGTTCGTTTCAGATGGCAGCCATGCGGGGCAATGCAATAGCCGTTGTACATCCCAAAGATTCATTGAGGATTGTTAATGATAGTGACGATAACCACAGTGTAAACAGAGATTATTACAGGCAGATTCAAACACCGCAAACGTTTCAGAGTAACTTAATAAAAGATGCTTATGCTCAGGCCCGACATTCAAATTTTACGGATGACGCAGGTGTATTGGAAGCGTCCGGGCATGCCATTCACCTGTTTGAAGGCGACTATCGAAATATTAAAATTACCACACCCGAAGATCTGCAAATTGCGGAAGTGTTTTTGTTCAATCAAAAAGGTTCCAACTAAAAAGAGGCTGTTTCAAAAAAAAACGAAACAGCCTCTTTTTAGCATAAGCACAAACATTATACAAATGCTGCTCTTCCCCAGGTCTCTTTTTCTTCGGTACTCCAAAGCTCAGGATAGAAGATTCTTTTTTGGAAACGAGGTGGGAGGTATTTCTGCCAGTTTGTTCCTCCGGTAGCGGCAATGTCTTCCGAACTTCTTTGCAGATACCTTGCAGCCGATTTGTAGTGTACCAAAGGCCAGTGAATATTTACATGCTCGTCAAAGCTGCGTAACTGTGCAATTAAATCCGAATCTTTTTGGTCGGCTTCACTCATTGCTTTGTATACAGCCCACAAGTTACAATCAGTGTATTGTTTGGCCAGGCGTTTGAAACGGTCGCTGTAACGATCCTCAAACTGTGTAAGCGTCAGTGTTTTTTTTCCGCTTGCCAATTCGGTAGCACCTGCTTTCCAATAGATATGTTCGTACTGTTTGTCTAAACTGTCAGTTGGTTTGATATGTCCGCGGTAATCTTTATCAACCAGATTGTAGAAATCGGTAGCGCAAATTTCAACCATGCGGTATTGTGCGCTTTGAAAGCCGCTGGCAGGCAACAAGCTCATTCTAAACTCCAGAAACTGTTCTTTTTCCATTCCCTGTATCATGATTTCAAATGATAAAGTAAGGTTGCGGAAATATGCATTCATCCGTTGTAAGCGCGCAATGAAAAAGTCTTTTGTAATGTTACCCTTACGTTCGGCAATTTGCTCCATTTCGTGAAGAGTAAGCCGGAAATAAAGCTCCGTTATTTGGTGATAAACGATAAAGATAAGTTCGTCCTTAATATCGGTTCGGGGCTTTTGAAGCGACAACAACGTATCAACCTCCACATAATCCCAGTAGTTTAGGTAGCGTGCATGCAATAAGCCTTCAAGGTAAGCTTTTAGGTCCTGCCCACTTTTTTCGTACTTTGTTTCAAGCTTTTCAATCAGGCTTTGTATCTCAGTGTTCATTCAATCAGTATGTAAATGGTGTTTCAAAATTAGCCAGTGTTGGTAATAATTGGTCCTTCTCGGATACGATGGCATTGTCAACTCCCCAATTGATATTCAATTGAGTATCATTCCAAAGCAGCCCTCCCTCTGAGGCTTTATTATATAGATTGGTGCATTTGTAAAGGAAAATTGTATTGTCTTCCAATACAGCAAAGCCATGAGCAAAACCGGGAGGAACCCAAAACATGGTTTTGTTTTCTCCGGTCAGCAAAATATCAAAATGCCGGCCATAGGTTGGCGAGCCTTTGCGGATATCAACGGCAACGTCCATTACGGCACCCTGCACAACGCGCACCAGTTTTCCCTGAGCAAAAGGGTTGGCCTGAAAATGCAGCCCGCGAACGGTTCCTTTTTGAGAAAGCGACTGATTGTCTTGCACAAAACGGTTGTCTAAGCCCAAATCTGCCAGTAGTTTATCGCTGTATGATTCGAAAAAATAACCGCGGCTGTCGGTAAATACTTTGGGCTGAATAACGAGCGGCCCATCCATAAAAATCTTTGTAATATCCACTATGTTCAGGTATTTGAGGGCGAAAATACGTAAAATTAGCCTACAAGCTAATGAGAATAAAAATTGTAATTCCCCCCTAAGGCCCATTCAGAATATAACAATAACACTATATTTGCCCAATATTATGGAACAGCAACCTAAAAGAAATTCAGGCAAAATATATTATATCATTGTCATTGTAATATTGTTAGCCCTCAATGGGATATTCGTATACAACTACTTCACTACCGATAAGAAGCTGGTTGTTACCGAAGAAAAACTGTTTGCCACTGATTCGGTAAGGGCGGAGTTAGATCGAGTTTTGGGTGAAACCAATTTAGAGCTGGATAACTACAAAGGGAAAAATGCAGAACTCGATGCCTTTTTGAAAGAGAAAAATGATTCATTGCAGGAGTATGCCGAACGTATTGATGTACTGTTGCGTCAGGGCCGGTTGAACCGCGCTCAATTGAATGATGCATTAGAGGAAATAGATCAGTTGAGATATTACAAGCGCAGATACCTGAATCAAATTGATTCGCTGAATACTCATATCACGCACCTTAGTCAGGAAAATACGACATTAAAGGGGACTATCAACAAACAAAAGCGCCAAAATGAAGATCTCAATATGGAGAATGTTCGTTTGAATAATAAGGTTGCAATTGGAGCCAAACTCAATGCGTCTAAACTTTACGTTACGGGAGTAAAAAAGAAGAGTAATGGGAAAGAGCGAGAAACCAACCGCGTATCTCAGGTTGAACGCATCAGGGTTAGCTTTCAGATTGATGAGAACTATGTTACAGATGCCGGTTCCAAAGATATCTATATGAAGGTTGTTGGTCCTGAGGGATCAACATTATACAACGAAGCGGCCGGTTCCGGAATGTTTAAATTCCAGGGACAGGATGCTTTGTATACAACAAAGCAAACGATTGAATTTACTCAGGCTGCTCAGGAAGTTATCATATACTGGCAAAAGGGATCGGATTACGCGCCAGGTAAATACAAACTTGAACTTTTTAGTGATGGTATGCGCATCGGCACCGGAGAGTTCGAACTCAAATAAAAATTTAACAGACCAGCTTCTTTTACTTTATCCTCCGCCCCCTGGCTCTAAAGGGAATTCCACGCACAGTTCTAATTGATAAGCAGGGGGTGCGGGGGTAGATTGACATTTTCCCGACAGTCACTAAATTTAAAACAGATAGCGGGCCTCCATTCTGCCGATATGAATGATTGGCTGGCTCTCTGATTTTCGGCCGTCATAGCTGATGTTAATTTGGAGGTTATTGGCCAGCCGTTGCTGATAACTGATGTTCCACACCATATTGTTTCCGGGTGTTAGCCCCTGCATCATATCATAACCAAGCGGACTGGAGATGTCTCCATCAAAGTTTACTTTATACAGGCTGTATTTGCCGTTGAGCACACCTTGCTTTGCAACATTGTAACGGAGTTCGGTACCAAATTCCTGATTGTTACCCGCTTGTTTCCCAAGATCAGCCCGGTTGGTTCCTTCAAACCAGGTGAAAAGGAGTGTAGCTCTGAGGTTCTGTGTTACCTGATAAATCAGTTTAGGTTTGATTTCATGAAAGATATAAGCGTAGTTATTTACTGAAAAAAAATCAGACTGATACCTTCGATCTCCGTAATTGTAGCTAAGGTTAATTCCCCATTGCGATGTGATGTTCCAGCGTGTATTTGTTCCTTGTTCCTGTTTTTGGCGTGCATCAAATCCGTTGTTTACAAAGCTCTTGTTCTGGCTTTTGGTGAAATTTAAATCAAATCCGAAAGTAGGGTTGGAGCGGTTAAAGAATAAGGTATTGCGACCGATGGATGAAACAGAAATGATGTTGCTGTCGGTAAGGTTTTGTTTAAACGGATTCAGAAAGTCGATGATTCCCAGTTCAGTGGTTTTGCGGTCCATGCGCAAAGCGGTTTGATTGCTCCAGCGGGCAACAAATCTTTTGAATCCTCTTTTGTTGTTCCACACTACACCCGGATTAATATTAAGAGTTTGGTTAAATTGATTGGAATTGGTGCGAATGATTGTATTCGTTGGTAAAAAAATTTTGATGTAGTTTGCCTGCAAACGATCATTTGCAGATGCCAGCACAAACTCATTCAATCCTTGCAGTCCGTCTCCATTAAAGTCTTTCCATACATATACCCCCTGACCGGCAGGTACCTCCACGTATTGAAAATCCCTGCGTAATTCCTGTCCTGAGCCAAGCTGGTAATAAGTGTTGGCAGTAAACACTCTTTTAATAAAAGCATAATCATATTCCAGCCGTGTAAGTAAAGTGCGTTCAGGTTTGAGAGGAGTAAATGTTGTATCCTTCACATCAAACTCACGGTAGGTAAAGTTACCGCTGAAACGGTTGTAATTCTCCTGTGTGAATTCCAGATTTCCATTGACACTTTTGGCTAAAGAGGCCGAGCGGTATTGATTTCGGTAAGGTTGAAAGTCTTCACGCTGGGTATAGTCGAGTCCGTAGCTCATGCGCGTGCTGTCGTTGTTTCGGGCGTACACCGTAAACTGATTGTAGCTGAAGCTGCCACGTTCAAGCGTGTCGCCAGTTCCTTTAAAATTACTTTGTTCGTGTTCCAGTCTCAGTCCGGTTGTTAAGAAAAAAAGCGAACGGCCATAATCTCCTTTGTATCGCTCAACATCGTTGTGTGATTTACCTGTTGTTGTTTGTGTTTGTGTTGAGAGCCATTCTCCTTCGGCCAAGAGTGAGTTTTTTCCTGAACGCAGATTTAAACCCGTAAGATTTTGCAGTCCGTTAAATGAACCCTGTTTGTTGTATAAACCCAATTGGTAGTAAACAGATCCCAAAGATGATTTATTCAAAGATGTCCGGGCTGAAACAATGTTTTCCTGAAAGCCGGTATCCGTTTGCTGCTGGTTGGTAAGCTGTCTGTTCCAGATGCGGTCAAATTCAACATTGCGGTAACGCTCTACATACCTGAAGTTTTGATCCACAAATTCATACTGGACATCAGTTTTGATATTCAGCGCATCTGTTTGACGGTCTTGTAAAGGAAGAGTATTGGAAAGATTAAGTTTGACCCCGTATCCAATATCATTCTCCTTGTCAATCGTTGAATAGAGGTTCTTATCATATTTGGATTGCGCTAATTCTACACTCACCAAAGTGTTTTTAATTGCTTTAATATCGGTGCCAACCGTTAGCATCTGCATGCTTTTAGGAGAGATGAGTAACGTAACAGGAGCGTAGCTTCCTTGTTTGAGGCCATCCAACGGAGATACAAATTCAAACACGCGACCATTTGCAGAAGATTGAGCCTGAACATAATCGCCATTGCCGGCTCCCACAAAGCTGAATGTAACCTCATAAAACACGCTGTCGTTTTTAGGTGCATCCGTATACATAAACACGTTCTGATAGCCGAGTGTGTCAACTTTACGATACAGGATTTTTTTTGTCGAAAATTCTTTGGTCGCAATTGCTGTTGGAGCGAGCGCTTCACTGATGCGGTCACCAACAGAAGCCATTAAGGCTTTATTACTATCCGAAAGGGTTTGCAGGAACGGCTGGTTTTTACTGTCCTGTTCAATATAGTAGTTGGCTCTGATTTGGTAATCGTGGTTTTCAAACTCTGTATTGGTATGAAATACGGAGCGTGCATAGTTTCGGTCGCTGTATTGAAATTCAACAACAATCCTGCTATACTGGGTAATCATCCTTTTAGGCATGAAAGTCACTTCACCGGTATTGTAGTCGATGATATAATCATTTTGTTCCCCCCGTTTCAGTCGTTCTCCATCCAGATAAACAGCCTCGGTTCCCGATATGATAATGATATACAATTCTCCGTTGGTTCCCGACAGGCGGTAAGGTCCTAAATTTCCTTCAATACCATTGATTACGTTGCGGGCAAAACGTCCGCGCGACAGAGCGCCTTCACCGCCAAAACGAACCGTGCTTCCGTTTTTTAAATCAACGGAAGAGTATGCTTGCAGTCCCCGCGATTTTTTGTAGTAGTTCATAAAATAACTACCACCCGGACGCGACATCTCAAAGTCACCCACAACCAACTTTGTTTTATTCTTGCTCAGTTGAATAAAGATGCGGTCAAAGTCCTGTAATTGCTGGGTGTTTCCTTCGGGTTGAATTGGGTTGTTGTCGTCACTGATTGCAGCAAGCACATCAATATCATTTCCCAGTTTGCCTGATAATTGCAGGTTGAGATTTGAGTTAACCACCACATCCTGATTGTTTCCAAATGATAATCCACGGGCTAAACTTCCGTTCATCTTAATACCATCGCTTTGTATCAGCGCACCCTTGCCGGCATCGGGTGTGTATACAAACGGATTTCGGGTTTCATGATACTCTTTTTGAATCAGATTGGTATTTTTATGGCTGTATGATTTGCCCAAATCAAGCAGCATCACCCGGTAACTTATGCTGATGATGCTTCCCGGTTTGATTGTAATGGGTATGATGGCAGGTTTGATATAGTCAACAAAATAGTCAGTTCCTTCGGTTAACGTTTGGGTTCCGGATTGCACTCTGATAGTGCCTTTAAAAACGGGAACACTGTCAAGTTGCAGGGTGTCATTGGCCGCAGTAACGAATAATGTTTTGGTACGTGAATTGGCAGCGAGTTGAGCCAGGGCTGACTGACAGCAGACGAATAACAACATCCAGCATACAACTTTTTGCATCATTTATCGAACCTGTTTGGGCAGTGTTACGGTAAAGGTTGTTCCGCTTCCTGAGTGTGTAATAAACGAAATGGTTCCACCTCCGCTTTCGATCATGTTTTTAACAATCGGTAAACCTAGTCCCATTCCGCTAATCTTGGTACTGAAATAAGGTTTGAAAATTTGTGATGCCTGATTCTCACTCATACCCGAACCGTTATCTTTAACGGTTATCTCAATGGTTTCAGTATACTCTGTTGCCGTTATGGTTACAATTCCTTTGTGATCCTCAGGGATGGCCTGGATCGCATTTTTTACCAGATTGCCGATGCTTCTGCTAAAATAAGAACGGTCGAATATAAGTTCGGATTCAACTTCACACACAAGAGATATTGTGGCATCCGTATTCAAACTGTACAACGATACGATTTCGTCCAATGAAGCTTTCACATTCAGAGGTTCGTAGTTGGGAGCAGGCATTTTTGCAAACGAAGAAAACTCGTTTGCCAGCTCACTTAAAGTATCAATTTGATTGATAAGTAATGCTGTTGTTTTGTCGAGCTTCTCCCCAATATTAGAGTCGTTGTTTTTATAAGCCCGCTGCAAGTGCTGGATGCTAAGCTTCATGGGTGTCAGCGGATTTTTTATTTCATGGGCAATTTGCCGGGCAATTTCTCTCCATGCTCCTTCCCGTTCCGTTTCGGCAAGCTTTCGGGCACTCTCTTCCAACTGTGCAATCATGTGGTTGTATTGCTTTACCAGCTCTCCAATTTCATCATCCCGGTGCCAGTTGATGAGTTCATTTTTTTCTCCGAGAACTGTTTTGGAGAGCTTTTGCTGAATGAGAATCAGCGGGTACGAAATATTGTGTGAAACAAGGTATGCAATGATGCCAATGATGATAAACAGCAATACATAAAGGTTGATAAAGCCTACAATTACAGATGAAATTTCGGCCAATAAATCTGCTTGCTGACTGAAATATGGAAGCTGGAGGTATCCGAGAACTTCGGTTTTGTTTTTAAATACGGGAGCATACGCAGCCTGAAACCCGAGTAAAGAAATATGCTCGTCATGGGTAAACCGGGATTCTTTCAATAGCTCTAAATGGTAGAAGGCCGAAGGGTTCATTATTGAGGCGATTACACCTTCGTCATAAATCTTACCAATACTTGATGCCATTACATTTCCGTGTTTGTCAAACAAGGTGATGTCGGTATCATAAAAATCAGCAATCTGATTGATGAACGCGTTTAGCTCACCGGCATTGCGGTATTCGAAGTTGGTGATGTTTTCATTCTCGATAGTCAATGCTACATTTCTTAACTTTTTCATCAACCGCTCAGTTTGCCGGTTATTATATTTTTGTGTAATAAATGAAATTGTAAAGTAGGAAGTAAACAGCAGGGTAATGAAAACAATAAATATGATTGCCGTTTGTATGCGGGTTCTGATGTAAAACACCTCAGGTTTTTCAATCATTAATACCCGGTTAAATGCATCGCGCAGCGTAGCAAACAAGCCCGAACGGTACCATTTAAGCTGAAGCAGTAACTGGGCGTTAAGGGCTATGTAAATAAATAAGATGAGAATGAGAGCAACGGTGCAAAAGGTAAATATAAACGAAAAGAGTCCGATTGTCTGGAGCAGCGAGTCGCTTTGTTTGCTGATGATAATGGTAAGAGGTTGGGTGTCGGTGTACAGGAGATGGTCAAATTCCTGTTCGCTAAAAAACTTGTACTCGCCAGCGGTTTCGCCCCAGGTGTTTTTAATCCGGTAAGGATAGTTTCCGCTTTGGAATATCAGGCTTTTATCCTTGTATACAGCGTATGAATAATCGAATAGTTTTCGATTGGGTTGTCTGAATCCATCTATCAGAAGTTCATCAAATCTGTTTTCATCCTGAATAATCTTAGGTTCGAGCAGAATGAAGATGTACCCGATTTTATGGTGTTTGTTTTTTACTTCAAACTTTCCCAGGTAACCTTTAATATCAGCTTTATTATTGAGGTAGCGAAAGTGAGAGTTAATGGTTTCAATGGTTTTTGTTTTATATAAACGATTGATTTGATTGAACGTAAAGTCACTCTTCGCTTTAAAATAATATCCCAGCGAATCGTAATCTAAAATGTGAACATCAAACTTGCTCAGATACCCTGTGAAGTATAGTTGCCGGATGCGTTTTTCAAACTGAGGTTTGATGATAAGCGGATTGAGGAAGTAGCCGGACACATAATCATCGTTAGCAATTTTCTTCTCTACATTTCGGAGGAAATAATCAGTTGTGATATCATTTTGGGATACCAGCTTGGTGGCAAACAGCTTTCTGTTTTCGCGTTCTTTTGTATTAAGCCAATGGTTAATGCTCACGGAAGAGGCTAACGCAATTACAAAAATCACCACAAAGTATTGCTGAAAGCGGTTGAGTTTAACAGGAATGGATTTGAAAATAAAAAAGACGGATAAAAGAAGAACCGTCATCAACGTGTGGAAATGATCTGTTTCAATGATTAAAAAGGAGAGTATTGCGTAGCCTGTAAATAATACCCCAATAATCAGGATTGTTTGAAGTGCGTTCGTCTGCTGATGAATTACAAAACGAATAAAGTTTCGTGATACAAAGTATAAGCTTAACAGAATGAGGATGCATACAATTAAGCCCAGATAGGTGAAAATATTGATGCTAAATACATTGTTGATGTTGAAGGATATCTGTGAGTCGAGGGTAAGGCTTCGGATAAATGCAACACCCGTATGAGCGGCACTCAGGCATAAAATAAGATAAAGAACAAAGCGGATATAGAAATGAACTTTGTTTGCAGGAGGCTCTGTATGGCTCAGGCTCGTCCGGCCTTCGAGCAAAACCAAATACCAAAGTACAATTGCTGCATTAACCAGTAAATCTCCCAGGGAAGGAAACCAGACTGATGAGGCATAAATCTGCGGGTCGAATAGCTTAAATTCATAAATAAATGAAGGAACATGGTAAAAAACATTCAGCCATCTTAGCCCTGTCATCAACAGGATAAAAGCCGATGTAGACAGCCACATATTTACAACAATAAAATATTGCATCAGGGTATGGATGCATATCAACAGCACAATTCCAAAAAAGCAAATGAGGATTGAGAGCCATAAAGGAGTGATTTCTGTGAAGGAGAAGATTTGCAATGAGAACAAATATTTTCCGCTAAGATCCTTCATCTCACGGAAACCTTCTATCGGTTTGCTTACAATCAATCCGTCTTTGATAAACTGCAGTTCAGAATCAAAATTATTATTGATATACTGATTTCTGAACGGGTAGTTGGTTTTGATATTATACAAAAACAAAAAGGTAAACGAACCCCGGTGCTGTTTTCCGGTTAAGTAAAATCCATTTGGAGCCTGAATGAATCCTGACCCCAATGGCAGTTGCTTTGGAATGTTTTTTAAACTGATGGTGTTATTGCTCCAAAGGATCAGCGTGTCATTCTTTGCAATAAGAATAGAAATATTTTTACGTTGAGCCAGCCCGATAATATCGCTCCAGTTTCGCTGTAGATTGTTGGTGTCGGATAAAACACCACCCATCAGGTTGATAAAAGAAACTTCTTTGTCGGTTATGGTCTGCTGGGCATGAGTATAAGCCTCTTCTAACTGGTTTTGTGTATTATCGTTTATTCGTTTCTCCAGTTTGCAAAGTGCAACAAGCAACGCTAATGCCACGCAAAGCAGCCATGAGTATTGCCTGTAAGAGAAACGTTTGAGAGACATGTTCGTTACCGGTAGTTGTGCTGACTTAAATAGCTTTGAACGTAATCTCTTACGCCCTCTTCAATTGGAGTAAACGGCTTAGTATAACCGGCAGCCCTGAGCTTATTCATGTTGGCTTCGGTAAAGTACTGGTATTTATCCCGGATATCAGCAGGAATGTCAACATAATCAATAGCTGTAGGTTTGTTTACCGCGGCAAAGATGCTTCCAATCAAATCATTCCAGGTTCGGGCGGTTCCGGTTCCCAGATTGTAGATGCCGCTGTTTTTGCGGGTAAGCATTAAATGCATACACACATCCACCAGATCTTTTACATAGATAAAATCGCGTTTTTGTTCGCCATCTTTGTAGTCATCGCGGTGTGAGCGGAACAACTTCACCCGGCCGTTTTCTTTGATTTGATTGTAAGCATGCATAATAACAGAGGCCATACGTCCTTTGTGGTATTCGTTTGGCCCGTAAACATTAAAGAATTTAAGTCCGGCCCAGAAGAATGGCTTTTTCTCCTGCTTCACAGCCCAGCAATCAATAAGATGTTTGGATCTGCCATAAGGATTTAAGGGTTGCAGTTTGTCGAGTTGTGTTTCATCATCATCATAACCAAATTCGCCTTCGCCATACGTGGCAGCCGAAGAGGCGTAGACAACAGGTAAGCCATACTGCACGCATTTTTTCCAGAGCGTTTCCGTAAAGTCAATATTGAGAATTTTGAAAATCTCCTCATCCATTTCGGTTGTATCGGTACGGGCTCCGATATGAAAAACGAACTGGACCCTGTTTTGATTGGAGTCGAGCCAGTTGAAGAAGTCGGTTCGTTCAACCTTGGCCGTATATTGTTTCCCGTTTAGGTTCAACGAACGTTCGGGGTGACCAAAATCATCAACCAGGATTAAATCATTGTAGCCATCATCATTTAATCTGGCAACCAAACAACTGCCTATAAAGCCCTCGGCTCCTGTAACAACTATCATATTATCGGTTATTTTGCCCAAAAATAGGCAAATGTAGCGATTTATGGAGGGATTAGGCTATTTGTCATGGTACATTTTGCCGATGATATTATATTTGCGCTTCATTTTCAGAGATTGTGGCTATGCAAACCAAACGCAGACTTGTATATATAACCCGTAAGGAGCACTTCAATGCGGCTCATCGCTTGTTTAACCCTAACTGGACGGATGAGCAAAACGAGGCTTTCTTTGGCAAATGTGCTAACCGTAATTATCATGGACATAATTTTGATCTGTACGTTACCATAAAGGGATATGCCAGTGCCGATACCGGAATGGTGATGGATTTGAAAAAACTCAAGGTGGTTATTCAGGAGCAAATTATTGATGAACTGGACCACCGTAACATCAATGAGGATGTTCCGTTTATGAAAGGACAACTGGCCTCTATCGAAAATATTGTGGTAGCAATATGGGACAGGTTGAGTCCATTTATTGAAAACGGGGAACTCCACTGCATCAGGCTTGTTGAAACTGAGCGTAATTATGTGGAGTATTATGGAGGATAGTTGGTTAAGTGAGGTAATTTTATATATTTGAGCATTGAAACGTAAAATATAATGCACATGAAACGCTTTTATTTCATCACCTCATTTGCCGCGGTTGCTTTGTTGAGTTCATGCGGTTCATCCAAAATCACCAATGTGTGGGAGTATTACGTAACCAATGAAGTAATTCAGCATCAGGTTGATTCAACTACACTGGTAAAGCGTAAAGTATTGCTGACAAAACAGGATGAAGATAATAAATCACAGTTCGAACTTATTGCAGTTAAACAAGACAGCACTGTGTATCTGGTAATCGGTTCCCAGAAATTTGCCAAAACATTTAATATTAATGATACACAATACGTGATTGATGTTGTTGATGTTTTTCCTAATATGAAAAAGGAAGAGATGGCTCAGGTGGGAGATTTGAGTATTTATTTTGATAAGGTTCCGGCATCAAAATGCATTGAGTTTTTGGACAGGCTTCCGGAAATTCGCAGGCAATATACAGATGCGCAGGTTTCTGAAGATGCAGTAACGCAAATTGATTTTTATTTAACACATGATGTTTTCTTCAGTTTGGAGAAAACCCGTATGGGCGAGCAACCAACCAAATGTTATGTATGGGTTGGCAGACGCAAGCATGCTGTAGGTACTAAAGAACTTGTTGCTGCATTAAACGAACTGAAAAAATTTAACTAATACAAACAATTAATGAGATAACCGGGAGAGTGTAAGCTCTTCCGGTTATTTTTTTAGGTTATGTATTAATGTAATGTTGTTGGTAGTCACTTCGAGTAGGCTGCAAGCCGTATCGAGAAGTGTTTGGTCTCGATACGCAATGCTCTACAAATCCTCAGCAATTGCTACTCGACCGGACTGATTGCTAAAAAACAACACTTTACTAATACATAACATTTTTTTATTAAGAGTTCAATTCAGAAATAAGAAAGACACATGAAAAAAGCGTATGTATTTCCCGGTCAGGGGGCACAGTTTACAGGAATGGGCAAAGATTTGTATGATGCCAATCCGATGGTTAAAGATTTGTTTGAAAAGGCCAATCAGATTTTAGGATTCCGTATCACAGATACTATGTTTACGGGAACGGATGAAGAGCTCAAGCAAACACGTATTACACAACCTGCTATCTTTTTGCATTCGGTTGCCAAGGCATTGGCTTTGGGTGAAGCATTTCAGCCGGATATGGTTGCAGGTCACTCATTAGGAGAATTTTCGGCTCTGGTATCTGCAAAAGCAATGAGCTTTGAAGACGGGTTAAAACTCGTTTACCAGCGTGCCATGGCCATGCAACAAGCATGTGAGCTGGAGCCGTCTACAATGGCAGCTGTATTGGGTTTGGATGATGCTAAAGTAGAAGAAATTTGTGCAGGAATCACCGAAGGTGTTGTTGTGGCGGCAAATTATAATTGCCCGGGTCAGTTGGTAATTTCGGGTGGTGTAGATGCGGTAAATAAAGCATGCGAATTATTGAAAGCAGCCGGAGCCAAACGCGCTTTGGTATTGCAGGTTGGAGGAGCATTTCACTCTCCATTGATGGAACCTGCAAGAGTAGAGCTGGAGGCAGCCATTAAGGCCACTCCGTTTAATCCTCCAATTTGTCCGGTATATCAAAATGTAACAGCCAGTGCGGTTACAGATGTGGCTGCAATTCAACAAAATCTCATTGCGCAGTTGACGGCTCCCGTTAAATGGACACAAAGTGTGCAAGCGATGGTAGCCGATGGAGCAACAGACTTTATTGAATGTGGTCCGGGTAAGGTTTTACAAGGATTGGTGCAAAAAATACACCGCGAAGCAGTGGTTGCATCAGCCTAAGCAGTTTGTTGATGTAAACATATTAAAGCCGGACACACCATGTTCGGCTTTTTTTATTTCTGTCATGTGAAATGGTTCACGTGGACGTGTCGTCCGTGTTCCCCGTTCACGTGAAGAAAATTTGCGAATTCTAATGTAGAATAGAGGGTTTTCCCTCTATTCTTTTTTATACGCGTGTATTAGTTTTACCACAAAACGGAGGATGCCGAAAATCCGATGAAGAGTAGGCGAAAACAAAAATTCATTTTTAACTTTTATAGCCTAGAAACAAATTATGAACAACTTTGATGACAAAATCAGCATTGTATTAACAGATGCGGAATCGCAAACAATTAAAGATGCCATTACGGCCATCACAACCAAAGCTGGTAACACTACCTGCCGCAGACCACCAATACTATGGCCGTTTGGGGCCTAAAACCGAAGGATTTGCCATTGAAGCGGCAACTATCATGGGCGAGCAACCGGAGGTTATTCCTACTTTACTGGATAAAGCGGAGTTTGAAAAGGATTGGAAAGCATACAAAGACCTAAGCGGTTTTTTAAATACTTTGAATCCGGTAATGACAAGTATGGAAGATAGTCTTAAGCTATTGGGTTTTGATTTGCTGCAGGATGCCTACACCTTTCAAAACTACCTCGAGTTTTTGGCCGACAATAACCAAGAAGGAAGCAGGGTATTATCAGAAAGGCTGAATATGAAAAATCCGCTGAAACAAAAACGCAGCAAAACTACTACCACTCCAACGCCTAACGCTTAACGCTTAACGCTTAACGGAGGCATAGTTAACACTATAGCATAAGCTAATCATCCCTTTAGCAAGTGTTAACTAACCCTTATGGGAGTGCTAGTTATCTCTTACCCGAGTGTTAGTTAAGTGTTGGGTAAGGGATATTTAAGGCAAGAGTAAGTGCCACTCCATCCCTTACCTAAGAGCCTGTTCATAATCTCTGATAAAAAAAAGAGACAGCCAACAGGAATGGG
>CAYMRD010000011.1:106944-109330 GCA_964392775.1 uncultured Bifidobacteriaceae bacterium | reverse complement strand
TGCCTTCAATATGCAATTAAATCCAAAACCGACTTTTTGAGGGGCGACTAATTAAATCTTAAAATAATGAAAAAAATAATTATTTATTTAATGGTATTTTTTACCATGTCTTCAATAGAATCGAAAGCTCAATGGCAAATAGAGCCTGGCCCTTTTGTAGGTAACATTCAATGTTTTGCTGCAACTGGCAATTCGATATTTTCTGTTACAACGGGTGGGGCAATATATCAGTCTTCTAACAATGGAATCTCTTGGAGTTCTGTGACAAATAATTGGCAATTTAATGCAATATCATTTCTTGGCACCAATTTGTATGGTGGAGCAATTGATGGTATTTATAAGTCTACAAACAATGGCTTAAACTGGTCGCCTTCAAGTAATGGGTTGCCTGCAAATACTAATGTTAGGTGCTTTGCTGCAATAGGAGGTAATCTTTTTGCAGGCACTTTTGGTAAAGGAATATATTTCTCTTCAAACGGTGGTACTCTTTGGGCGGCAGCAAACAACGGGTTACCAGCTAATACAAGTATAATTTCACTTGCCACGGATGGTATAGGTATTTATGCAGGTGGCGATAATGGGAAAATTTATTACTCTTCAAACAATGGCATCAGTTGGACAAACATCAGTACTCCATCTTTGTCAACTTACCCCATTAATTCAATTTGTTTAAACAGTGGTAATATTTTTATTGGAACAAATGGTGGAGGTGTTTTCTTTTCTAACAATAATGGATTGAATTGGACTGCATTAAATAACAATATCTCTGATTACAATATTAAATCTATAATCATTCTCAGTAATAGTTTGTTCGCAGGAACATCTTCTGGGATATATTCATCTTTAAATAATGGTCTCTCTTGGGCTACTTTTAATAATGGCTTAGCCACCATCTCGGTTAACACATTAATCAACAGTGGTACAAATATTTGTGCTGGTACAATAAATGGTGTTTTTTTATTAAATAATTTAGGAACTAGTTGGTACCCAACAGGCCTACCTTCTTCTTCAGGTTCTAATATCTTAGCTGTAGCAAGGAACGGCTCAAATATTTTTGCAGGAGCGAATGGTAATGGAATGCTTGTATCAAACGATAATGGAAATTACTGGTTTAATAAGAGCAATGGGTTAACAAATTATGACATTAGAACTATTTTAGTTTCTAATGGAGCTGTTTATGCTGGCACCGCAAATGGTATCTATAAATCAATTGATAATGGAGAAACCTGGGTGTATAGTAATTCAGGAATTTCAACATCATATCCAATAACTTCAATTGTAGCAAATGGTTCAACTTTAGTTGCTGGTTCAACTAACCCTAATGGCATTTCAGGAGGGATGTTTTTTTCAACTAATGCCGGACTAACGTGGACTAAAAAAATAAATGGGCTACCAGCTGCTGGTTATGGCTTCAATGAATTAGTTGTTAAATCTGGGGTTATTTATGCTGCAACTGATAATGGCATTTGGGCTACAAGTAACAACGGGAACAATTGGGGATTTATAGCATTCCCTTCAACAATAATAGGTCATTTAGCTGCAGACAATATTAGTTTATTTGCATCAATTGTTGGTACAAATAACAACGGAATTTATAGATCATTAAATGGTGGCGGTTTCACGCAAGTATATAGCACAGGAGTAAACTCAATGTATTCGATAGTTTCCAACGACACTATGGTATTCGCAGGGACGCCAAATGGATTGATTGTTTCTAATGACCATGGCACAAATTGGTGTAATGTAAGTAGTGGAATGACAGGAATAACTAAGGATATAGTAATTGATAGTATTGTTTTTGGAGGTAATAGCACAGGTATATTTAGCCGCCCCTTGTCAGAAATGATTGCGATAACCCCAACAATTACAGCCAATGGTCCTGTAACATTTTGTCAAGGACAAAATGTTACTTTGACAGCCAGCACAAGCACAAATAATTTATGGTCCAATGGCTCTACTTCGCAGTCTATTACTGTTACTGCTTCTGGCAATTACTTCGTTACACATACCAGTCCCAGCGGTTGCGCAATACCTTCAGCGAGTATTGCTGTAACTGTTAATCCACTTCCTTCAGCTAATGTATCAATCAGTGGTAATGGCTCGCCTACATTTTGTTACCCATATTCAAGAATTTTAACTGCTAGTTCTGGAAGTAGCTATCTTTGGTCTACCGGTGCGTCTTCTCAAACTTTATTTGTGAATCAATCTGGTATATATTCAGTAACCGTAACATCAAATGGTTGTTCAGCAACATCAGCAAACATTATAATTACAGTAAATCCGTTACCAGATGCTGCTGGAACAATTACAGGAACAACAACAGTTTGTCAGGGTCAAAATTCTGTTACTTATTCTGTACCTGCAATTACCAATGCAACCTCATATG